>JARLJD010000015.1 GCA_031291395.1 Alphaproteobacteria bacterium
CTTACTTGTGAGCATGAACATCGGCATCCCGGCATGCGGCGTCGTGAGAGCCACCAATAACGCGGTGCGCGTCATTCCAGGGGTGGCGGCTATTTTCATGAATGTTGGCGCTTGCGCGTCGGGGGAGCGATCCTGACCGGCGGCCGTCGCGTGACATTGCGAACAAGCCTGTTGCGCCACGGCGTGGCCTTCGTGTGCGTCGCCGTCAGGTTCGGCATTGGCATCGCTAACTGCGCCAGCAAGCGTCAGAGCGATGGCAAGACAAAATATGAGCTTCGCCACGGGATTGCCCCCAATGTTAAACTGTGGACTTTATACGCTACCTGCGCGCCATGATTGGCAGTGATCAATGCGATGGGAGCATGGGCGCACAACGATTCCCTGCGTGCTCCATCAAACTGCAGTCCCTCGGTTCGAAGGCGCGGTTCGGGCTCGTCGGCAACGGACTGGCCAGGGCGAGCCAAAGCAGAGCCCCGATGAGCAGCGCGCCGGAAACGACGACGACATCATAAAGGACGCGAAAATCGATGTGGCGCGAAAATCGTTTAAGATTGAAACTCGTTGCCACCCAGCGCATCGTCCCGCCTCCTTGCGGATGTGCGAACAGCATTTTGGCAGCTCCTGCATCTGTTTGAGTGAATTCGGATTCTTGGTAACGCCGACCAGCGCAAGAATTCCATCTCGTTTTTGGCGGCGGGCCATAAACGAAGCGTCAAGACGGTTCGGTCCGATTTGACGCTTTCATGCCCCCAAAGCGGACCGCTTCCGTCTTTTGGCCAACCAGCTCAATCTGCGAGGGTCGCTGGACTCCGAAACATCAATTTTGGCGCAAAAATTTTTTCTTTATGCGCGTGACCGAAAGTCGGAATGGAATTTTTGCGCGCAGACGCCTTAAGCATTTGACAATCTTTGGTTCCGCGAGGTCAAAATGCTTTTGGCGCACCTTTCCGTTGGAATGCCGCCGTCTAGTCCCACATCCGGGCGACGGGCGCGCGTGTATCTAAAAATCCTTGCCCAACGCATTTTGGCAGTAAAAGATACGTGTTACGCTTTCGGGCTCCTGATCTTGGCCGCTATTCTCTTCCTGTGCGATCCAGCGTTGCTGCATTGCAATCGCTGGGCTCATCAAGCGAGTTGCCCCATCCATTCGACTCATCGCTAAAACGGCGTGGCGGATTCGGTTCGCGGCCGGACTATAGATTTTCCACGCTGCGATGTGCTCCGCCCGCAATGAGTTGCCTCGATTCCAGGGTTTTGCCACGGCGCTGGAGTCGGGAAAAGTCATCGCTTTGCA
>JARLJD010000004.1 GCA_031291395.1 Alphaproteobacteria bacterium
CGCTCATGATCTTCTCCTGATAAAGAGGGTTCCCCTTCCTGCTTGGATGAGGCTTCCTTCTTCTATCAGCCCCTTCCCCTGCAGAGGGGATGATCGCGAACATATGGTCTCTATGGGGGAGGGTTAGGGTGGGGGTGAGGCGCGAGTGTAAGAAACAAGCTTGCCAAAAGCACTCCTCGCCGAACCGACATCCCAAAACGGCCTGAAAAAGCCGTCACAAGTTATGATCGACAAGGCGCAAACGATCCCCCGCGAAAGAGCCGGAACCACTTTCGGGCGGTTGGACAACGCAACGATGCTGACGATCACACGCGCGCTTGCGGTTTGGTTTGGGTTTGCCTAACGGCTTTTCGTCACCGCATCGTGACAACGGTTACATACGTCGGGGTGGTCGGCATGCGTCCCGACTTCCGGCAGAACCTGCCAGCAGCGTTCGCATTTTTTGCCTTCGGCGGGGGTGATCACCACGCCGACACCGGCGACGTCAGGCAAAACAAAAGCCCCTTCCGGCGGCGCGGCTTCGGTTAATGCAAGGGATGAACTTATAGAAACTTCTGCAAGATCAATGCCTTGAAGAATGTTCTTGTGGTCGCGCGTTAGATAGACTTTGGGGTAAGCTTGCAGGCTGGAGCCGATTTTCTTCTCGTTGCGGGCGACCTCGATCGCTCCGGTCACCACGCGGCGGATCGCGCGGATCGCCGCCCATTTCTTTGCCAATTCTTCGTTGCGCCATACATCTGGAACCTGTGGGAAGGTTTGCAAATGCACACTCCCTCCATCCTCGCCGAACCGCGCCAGCCACGCCTCCTCAGCCGTGAAACACAGAACGGGGGCGAGCCAGATCACCAGATGGTGAAACACCGCCTCCATCACCGTGCGCGCGCTGCGGCGGCGCAGAGAGGTGGGCAGATCGCAGTAAAGGCTGTCCTTGCGGATGTCAAAATAGAAGGCCGACAGGTCGGCGTTGCAGAAATTGTGCAGTTGCATCAGCGCGTGGCCGATGTCGAATTTCTGGAGATCTTCGCGGATAATGCCGTCCATTTCAAACAGGCGGTTCAAAACCCAGCGTTCCAGTTCCGGCATGTCAGCTGGATTTACGCGCTCTTCCGCGCTCATCCCCTTCAACGCGCCGAGAAGATAGCGCAACGTATTACGGAAACGGCGATAGAGGTCGCTGGTCTGCTTCAGGATTTCAGGGCCGATGCGCTGATCCTCGACAAAGTCGCAAGACACCGCCCACAGGCGCAGAATATCCGCGCCCATTTTTTCGTATACCTGCTGGGGATCGGTCGTATTGCCGAGCGACTTCGACATTTTCCGCCCTTGCTCGTCGAGCGTGAAGCCGTGGGTTAAAACTTTGTCGAAAGGCGCGCGGAATTTGGTTCCGCAGGATTCCAGAAGCGAGGAATGGAACCAGCCGCGATGCTGATCCGAGCCTTCGAGATACAGCGTGGCAGGCCAGCGTAAAGTCGGCCATTCGCCTTTGCTGAATGTCTGATCGAGACAAAAAGCATGCGTCGAGCCGGATTCGAACCATACATCGACGACGTCGAATACTTGGCTGAAATCTTCGGCTTTGTAAGCGTCGCCCAAAAATTCCTGCGCCGGACGGGCGTACCACGCATCGGCCCCGTCCTGATCGAAGGCGACCGCGACGCGATCCAGAACGGCGGGATCGCGCAAAACTTCTCCCGTTTTCTTGTTGGCAAAAAGCGCAATCGGCACGCCCCATGCGCGTTGGCGGCTGATGCACCAGTCAGGACGGCTTTCGATCATGCCGCGAATGCGGTTTTCGCCGATCGCGGGATACCAATCGGTTTTTTCGATCGCCTGCAACGCCAGTTCGCGCAAAGTCTCTCCGCGTCCCGCGATTTTTTTATCCATCGCGATGAACCACTGCGGCGTCGTGCGGAAAATCAGCGGCGCTTTCGAGCGCCACGAATGGGGGTAGGAATGCTTGACGTTTCTCTTCGCCAAAAGCGCGTTCGCTTCCAACAGAGCCTTAATAACCGCCCCGTTGGCCTCGCCGACTTTGCCGTCGGGTTTATAGACGTAAAGCCCCTCAAACCCTTTGACATTCGGCAGATAACGCCCGTCGTCGCCGACGGTTTCGTCGAATTTGACATTGTATTTTTTGCCGAGATTAAAATCGTCCTCACCGTGGCCGGGCGCGATATGGACGAAGCCGGTGCCGGCTTCGGTCGTGACGAAATCGCCGTGGTAAAGGGGGACGTCGTAGTCGAAATAGCCTTCGCTTCCGGCGCGGTGATGAAACGGATGCTGCGTAATAACGCCAGCAAGATCTTCTTCCGTCAACGTCGCGATTTTCGTTGCGCGCGCGATTTTGGCGTCCTGCAGAAAAGCGTCAAAGAGGCTGTCGGCAACGACCAGCGTTTCGCCGATTTTAGCAAGCCCCCCTTCGGCATTTTCTTCGACACGGAACAGGGTATATCCGAATTCGCCATACGCAATCGCGCGGTTGGCCGGAATCGTCCACGGCGTCGTCGTCCAGATAACGACGCTCGCGCCTTCCAATCCTTTATTCGCTGTTTTGACAACCGGAAACTTCACCCACAATGTCGTCGAGGTATGATCCTGATATTCGATCTCGGCCTCGGCCAGCGCGGTCTTTTCCACTACCGACCACATGACAGGCTTCACGCCTTTATACAGCAAGCCGTTTTGCACGAATTTGTACATCTCGCGCAAAATCTGCGCCTCGGCTTTTTTCGTCATCGTGCTGTAGGGATGCGCCCAATCGCCGACGACCCCCAAACGCTGGAATTCCGCCGACTGCGTGTCTTTCCAATGCGCGGCGAAAGCGCGGCATTCGGCGCGGAACTGCAAAATCGGCACATCGTCTTTGTCCAAACCTTTGGCGCGGTATTGCTCCTCGATCTTCCATTCGATCGGCAGGCCGTGGCAATCCCACCCGGGCACATAGGGCGCGTCGAGGCCGAGCATTTGCTGGCCGCGGTTGATGACGTCTTTCAGGATTTTATTCAGCGCGTGACCGATATGAATATGCCCGTTGGCATAAGGCGGGCCGTCATGCAGAATAAATTGCTCGCGCCCGGCGGCCTGCGCGCGCAATTTGCCGTGCAGATCCATTTTCTGCCAGCGTTCCAGCAATTCCGGCTCTTTTTTCGGCAACCCGCCCTGCATCGGAAATTCGGTCTGCGGCAGGAATACGGTATCGCGATAATCGGGTTTTTTAGCGTCGGGCATTGAATTCGATTTCCTTCAGTTGTCACAAAACCGGCGTCATCCCCGCGCATGCGGGGGCCATCTTACTTGCTTTCTTGTGGCTAAGATGGATCCCCGCATGCGCGGGGATGACGCTTTATGTTTATTCAAAGTCAACACTATCACCGCCGCAAGCGCGGCGAAAGCGGGAAAATCATCCGAACAAATCGGAATGCGTCCCCGTGCGCAAAAGCTCCAGAGTATCGGCAGATATGAAATAAATCAGCAGCCAATCCGGCTCGATGTGGCATTCATGATTTGGGGACCACTCCCCCGTCAAACGATGCGGACGATGACGCGCCGCCAAAGGCATTTCTTCTTGCAATTGTTCGACAATATCCCAAAGTTTTTGGACATCTTTGCCGCGTCGCAAAGCTTGCTTGACGTCTTTTTCAAATCGCCGATGCGCTTTTAGCTTCAACATCAGGCTTTCTTCTTGCTCTTTCGCGCGGGCTTTCCTTCAAGCGCATGGCGCATTTCAGCAACCGAGGCATAACTCTTCATATTTTTCCCCGCGCGCGCCTCTTTTATCGCCAAACGCGTTTCTTTATTGGGAATGCGAACCTCGAAGGGCAGACCGTTATTTAGCACGATCTGGCGAAAGAAGAGGGAAACCGCGTCCGTTGTAGAAAGACCGACGCGACGCAAAACGGCCTGAACCGAATGCTTCAGATCGGGCGTAACGCGAGCGTGAATGACTTCCGTTTTATGCAAGGGACGCCTCCTGTTTCGATTTTGTATCACAATTGTGATACAAACTCAACGTCAAATCCCCTCCTTCGCCTCCTCAATATCCCTCTCGATCTGCCTCCTCAACGCCTCCATACTATCAAACTTTCGTTCCGGTCGAATAAACCGCGTCAGGGCGAATTGCCATTCCTGCCCATAGATATCCTGATCGAAAGCGAACAGATGCGCTTCAAGATTTTCGCGCAAGCCCCCCACCGTCGGGCGCAAGCCGATGTTGGCGACGCCGCGATGAGCCACGGCCTCGCCGACCCGCCCTGCCCGCACGGCATAGACGCCGAATTTAGGGCGCAGATAGTCGCCCAGATCGATGTTCGCCGTGGGCACGCCGATCTTGCGCCCGCGCGTCGCGCCTTTGACGACAGTCCCCGCAATCGCCCACGAGCGGCCCAGCATTTGCGCCGCCGCCCGAACTTCGCCTTGCAGCAAAAGCTCGCGGATGCGGGTCGAGGAAAAGACTTCGCCTTCCTCGCCTGCGGCCGCGACCGCTGTGACGCCAATGTGATGCGGCGCAAGCCACGCCGCCAGCTTTTGCATATCGCCGCCGCGTTTGTGGCCGAAAATGTAATCATGACCGGCGACGACATGCTGCGCGCCAAAACGTTTCAGCAAAATAACCTCGGCAAAATCCCGCGCCGACACCTGCGCGATCTCTTGCGTGAACGGCAGAGGAATGACTTCATCCACGCCGCAAGCTTTCAGCAAATCTTGTTTGGCCGCAAACGGCGTCAGGCGAAACGGCGGCTCGTGGGGATGGAAAAATGCGCGGGGATGCGGTTCAAAAGTCAGGACGCACGCCGATGTCCGCAACGCGCGCGCTTTGGCAACCGCGGCGTCGATCACGGCGCGGTGCCCGCGATGCACGCCGTCGAAATTGCCCAACGCGAAAACGCCGCCTTTCATTTTTCCCCTATCTTATCCTTACCGGCAGGATCTCCGCCGACAACTGGATCTTATCGCCCAGCCCGTAATAATAGTAAGCCGATTGCGACATCTGGCGCAAAAAGGCGAAAAGTCCGAACAAGAGCCGCGTCCCAAACTTCAGGCGTCTGGACACCATTAAATGCTCTTTGGACACATGCACGATCCATTGGTTCCTGTCGATCGGCAAATTGATTTCCTTGTGGCAGGCGAGATCTTCCAGAACATCTTCGACATTCGGGTTTTCCATAAAGCCGAATTTGATGTCGACGCTGACGATGCTTCCGCCGTTGCCAGCGCGCTCCAGCACCCGGATTTCATAGCGATTATCGTGAATATACGGCACTTTGGGATGAACGACATGAACGAAGATCAGATTGCGCGGCAAAATGCCATGGCGATCCCACAGCAGCTGCAAAAGCGCGGGCGTGTTGTCGGTTTCGCTGTGCAGGGACTTGGGCACCATCAAAATGGCGTTGCGTTCGGAGAACACTGTCGATCTGCGATGCAGATCGACAAGCTCCGACACCGGCATCGTATGCTTGGCCGTATAGGCGGACGATGTCGCCTTGCGCCCGCGCTTCCATGCATACATCACCATGAACAGCGCTACGCCAATAGAAACCGGCACAAACCCACCATCAAGAAATTTGAGCGAATTGGCGACAAGGAATAGCGCGTCAAGCGCGCCAAGGACACCGAAGAGCGCGACTGTTCTGACGACGTCCCATTTCCAGTAAAGCCGCGCGATAAACAGCATCGCGATCGAGGTGATCGTCATGTCCCCGCTAACAGCCAGCCCGTATGTCGTGGCCAAAGCCGAACTTGTTCGGAAAGCGAAAACAAGAACGATGCATCCTGTATACAAAGCCCAGTTAATGAACGGCACATAGACCTGCCCCGCATGATCCTTGTGGGTATAAAGAATATGCAAACGGGGAAACAGCCCCAGCCGAATCGCCTGCGACGCCAGCGAAAAAGCGCCGGAAATCATCGCCTGCGAGGCGATCACCGTCGCCACCGTCGCGAGAATAATCATCGGAAACAGCGCGACAGAAGGCACGAGGCTGTAGAAAAGGCTGCCTTGCGCGACAGAAGCGCCGCTCAGAAGAAACGCGCCCTGCCCTAGATAATTCAACAGCAAAGCCGGATAAACGACCAGAAACCAGCTCGTCCTTATGGGCTTCGCGCCGAAATGGCCGAGATCGGCATACATGGCCTCGCCGCCGGTCAGCACCAGCATGATCGCGCCCAAAACCAGCAACGTGTCGTACATGCCCACTTCGCGCACCAAGGCCAAACCATAGAGCGGATTGAACGCTTTCAAAATTTCCGGCGTATGGATAATCTGCCGCGCGCCCAAAAAGGCAATCGCCAAAAACCATACGATCAGGATCGGCCCAAACACGCTCCCGACCTTGGCCGTGCCTTTGGACTGGAAAGCAAAAAGGCACGTCAGGATCAGAACCGTAAGCGGAATAACGGCGTAACTTAATGCAGGCGCGGCGGCGTTAAGCCCTTCGACGGCGGACAAAACGCTGATCGCGGGCGTAATAATGCCGTCGCCGAAAAGCAGCCCCGCGCCAAGCATCAGCATCCACAGCACGAGCGTCGTGTTGCGTCTTTTGAATTTGTGCAAAAGGCCATAGAGGGCGAACACGCCGCCTTCTCCGTCATTATGGGCGCGCAAAACGAAAAGGGTGTATTTCAGCGCGACGACGATCGTCAAAGCCCAAAGCACCAGCGACAAAGCGCCCAGCACGTGATCCGGCGTGACGGAAACGTTGCCGTGACCGAAGAAAATCTCATTGATCGCATAAAGCGGCGACGTGCCAATGTCTCCGAAAACGACGCCCAAAGCGCCAAGCGTCAGCGCCGCCAGCGTACCATGCGGCGTTGAAGGCCCGCCTTTGGCCTGCAACGGGCGGGATTCCGTGTGAGGGGAAGGGAAAAGACCTTGGTTCGTCATGCGATAACTCGATCGGGATAGGCTACCGCATGACTAATCGAAACGGGTTAACATTTCGATAAGCTCACGTCCTGCAACGGAATAATAGCAAGTGTTGCCGTTAGGAACGAGACCGCTCCTTTGCTACGCCAAAATTTCAGCGATGCAGTCGGTAAATCGGGCTGCGGTCTTTATAGCATCGTCGGCAACCGGCAGAGTTATGATAGCGCCTGTTCCAACTCCATAATCTCCGATTTCTTTGTATTTGTACGCCTGCGCGAGAAAGGTGCTGAAGCCCTGATCGACGCGAGGGTCTTCTTTTGCCAAGCGCGAAAATTCACTGCGTACGCCGCCGTGCGATTTTGCAATCTTTCCTGTCTGGGAGATTATAAACGCCTCTGCGGCATGAAACCCTGCGTAATAAGCTGAACGCGCAGCAACGGAGGCAAGTCCGATTTCATAAATTTTTCTGGCTTCATCAAGGCTTTCACGCGCCTTTTCAAGATAGGCCGCCGCTTCTGGCTTCATATCTCAATCCCCTCGCGCCGGATTTCCTGCATCAATCCCGTTTGGGATTGCCATGCCTTCTCAGGAAATGGGAGGGAGTTGATAATCGCTCCGGTTTCGTTAAGGAGGGTCGTTTCGATCTCGGCTAATGTTCCGGCCTCCCGACCAAAGTCGGCGTAGCCTCTCAGGAAGACGGCAATATCGTAATCGGAATCCGGACGGGCATCGCCGCGCGCGCGCGAGCCATATAATACGGCGCGTTCAACTCTGCTGCCATATACGCCGTCAAGCGTGGCGCGAAAGCGTTTAAGGGTCGGATCGTATGTCGCCATAGAGGCAATATATACTACGTCAACTTGAAAACCCAAAATTATTCTTTGCCGCGTTTACTTAACAGGCTTGGGCTTTTGCGGTAAGGCGGCGAAGAATAATTTCGGGTTTCCAAGCGGACTGACTATAACCATAATTTGGTTAAAATGCTATAAGGTTGCCGAATTTTGTCGCTTCTTTCTTGCATTCCCGAAACAACCCGCTATAAACGCCCGACTTATTGCTCCTTGCTCCTTCTTCGGAAGGGGCTTGACCGAAGGGGCTGATGCGCGGGGATTGGCTCTGCCCAGCTTTTGGTCGTTAACCCAGGGGGAGTGCAGAAATGCCGCTCTACGAGTCTATCTTTATTGCGCGTCAGGATGTTCCGACCACTCAGGTCGAAGCGTTGGCCCAGATCTTTACCGACATCATCGTTAAGGACGGCGGCAAGGTCAAAAAGACCGAACATTGGGGGTTGCGCACCCTCGCTTACCGCATCAACAAGAATAAAAAAGGCCATTATGTCCTTTTCAACATCGACGCGTCGCCCGAGGCGATTGCCGAGATGGAACGCAACATGAAGCTGCACGAAGACGTGCTGCGCTTTATGACCGTTCGCGTCGAAGAACATGAAGAAGGCCAATCCGCCGTTTTGCGCAAGGATGAACGCAGCGACCGTCCAGCCTTCGGGGATCGTCCCGACCGCGGCGGCGACCGCGACCGTCCGCGCCGCGCGCCGCGCGCCGAAACAACCTCTTCCGAAGGAGAAGCCGCATGAGCATGAATGAATCTTCTGGCCGTCCGCAGCGCGATCGTTCCGAACGCGGCGGCGCATCCGCCGCTGGCGGTTTCCGCCGTGGCCGCAAAAGCTGCCCTTTTTCCGGCAAAACCGCGCCCAAGATCGATTACAAGGATCCCGCGACCCTGAAGCGCTTCATCTCCGAACGCGGCAAAATCATGCCCAGCCGCATCACGGCGGTTTCCGCGAAGAAGCAGCGCGAACTGGCGAAAGCCATCAAACGCGCAAGGTTCATCGCGTTGCTGCCTTATGTGGATAAGCGGGGGAATGCGAATTAAAAAGTGGCTCGTCATTCCCGCGAAAGCGGGAATCCATCGCCGCGCGTCCGCGCGGCATAAGAGTCAAGCGGCGGTTGAAATTGAAACGCCAGTTGACTCATGGTGAGCTGTCGCTCGCGATGGATTTCCGCTTTCGCGGGAATGACGGCAGCAGTTACGAATGACTCCCCTCCTCAAACACAAGGAGGGACTTGGGAAGGGGCACACGGTGTGCGCTCTTCTCTAACCCTTCCTGTCCTACGGGCAGAAGGGAACAAGTGAAAGCCTCTTTCGGGAGGAGTCGGAAAAATGAAACCAGAACAC
>JARLJD010000016.1 GCA_031291395.1 Alphaproteobacteria bacterium
TAACTGCCCTCGATTAAAGGCAAAATCGTTGCCGCAAAATACTCTTCTGTGATGGGGTAAAGCCGTTGATCCATGAGAGCCTCCGTTGTGAGGCCTCCAGCGAATCACGTAAAGGTAAAACCTTTGTTAACGGTGTCTAACAGGGGGAAAGTTGAAGCTTCGATTTCTCGTAGGAGCAGTTTCAAACTGCGACAACTTCAAAAACAGAAGATCGCGGCTGGAAGCCGCTCCTACGAGAAACCCTCATTCTCGTGCGCCGAAGATCGCGGTGCCGATGCGGATTTCTGTTGCGCCGCAGGCGAGGGCGATCTTGAAATCTTGGCTCATTCCCATACTTAGGTGCGGTAAGGCGAGGCGTTCTTGCAATTCGTGCGTGCGGAGGAAATACGGCGTTGGGTCTTGGCCTTGGGGCGGGATGCACATCAGGCCGGAGATTTGCAGCCCGATTTGGCGGCAGGAAGCGAGGAAAGATTCTGTTTGATCGGGCGCGATTCCGGCTTTTTGCGGTTCGTTTCCGATGTTGACTTCGATGTAAATTCGGGGGCGGCGTCCGGTTTTCTGGATCGCTTGAGCCAGCGCTTCGGCCAAGGCGGGGCGGTCGAGGGTTTGGATGACGTCGAACAATGCCACGGCGGCTTGCGCCTTGTTGGATTGCAAGGTGCCGATCAGATGCAGTTCGATGTCGGGATACGTGCGGCGTAGATCAGGGAATTTGCCTTGCGCTTCTTGTACGCGGTTTTCGCCGAACACGCGCTGGCCTGCGGCCAAAGCTTCGCGCACGGCTGTGATGCCGTGGGTTTTGCTGACGGCGATCAGGGTGGCGTTTCCGGCGCGCGCGCGCAGGGCGGCGAGGTTGGCGGCGATTGAGCTCATTGATGCGTTTCGGCTTTTTTCTGGGCTTGGTGCCAGCGGTTGATGTTGGCGTTCTGGGTGGCGAGGTCGGGGGCGAAGGCGTGGCCGCCGGTGCCGTCGGCGACGAAATAGAGGAAATCATTATGTTCGGGATGCGTCACCGCTTGCAAAGACGCGCGACCCGGGTTGCAAATCGGCTGCGGCGGGATGCCGTCGCTGGCATAGGTGTTGAGGGGCGAGGCCACTGCCAGATCGTCATGCGTCAAGGGGCGGTCGAGCGTTTGCTTGCCTTGGGTGATCGCGTAGATCACGGTGGGGTCGGATTGCAGCCGCATGTTCAGGCGCAGGCGATTGTAGAAGACTCCGGCGATGCGCGCGCGTTCGGTCGGCTTGCTGGTTTCCTTTTCGACGATGGAAGCGAGGACGACCGCTTCCTGAGGCGATTTTATCGGTAGGCCGCTCTCGCGACTCGCCCAGATTTCGTTGATTTTTTCCCGCATCGCTTTTTGCATGCGCGTGATGATGCCCGCGCGGCTGTCGCCGTAGCTGTAACGATAGGTTTCCGGCAACAGCGAGCCTTCCGCGGGCGTTGCGGCGATCGTGCCGGTCAAGGCCGGATCGTCGTTCAGCAATTGCGCGATTTCCGATGATGTCAGCCCTTCTGCCGCGGTGAACAGGCGCACGACCGAACGACCTTCGTGCATCATTGTCGCGATGTCGGCGGGGCTGGCGCGCGCGGGAAGGGCGTATTCCCCGGCTTTCAGCGAGTCGTTTGCCAGAAGCCGCGCGGCGACGTGAAAAAGCGGCGCTAGATAGACGGCGTTCTGTTTTTCCAGTTGCGCGGCGATGTCGGCGGCGGTTGTGCCGTGGGCGACGATGACGGTTTTTTGCTGCGTCAGGGGCCCCGGGGCGAAAAGAGCAGCCATGCCCAGAAACGGCGCGGCAAGGGCGATCAGAAACAAAGCCGACGCCGCCCATGCCAGACAATGCAAGTAACGCAAGGGGGGCGCGAAACTTTCTTTGGCCGGTGGTTCCGGCGGCGGTTGGGGTGGGGGCAGGGGCATGGGGCAATTATAGGGGGCGGGTTGGATTTGTGAATCAGAATTTGAGGGATGCGTAGGGACGGTTTCCAGCCGCGGTTCTTTTCCCGCGCCGCCTGAAATGATTAGGGCATTCCCTCTTTCCTGATCTCATCCGCCAGCAGCCCTACCGACAAGGCGAAATAGGTCGAGCGGTTCCAGCGCATCAAAGCGCGGATGTTGTCATAGGCCAGAAAGCTGGCGCCGCCGGAGCCGTCGGGTTGCAGCAGCGAGGCTTGCAGATCGCGCTGCGGCACATGCGTTCCGTCGATGTTTGTCACGCCTTCTTGCGCCCATTCCGCCAAGGAATGCGTTTGGCTGAGGCCGATCTCGGTTGCGGGAAGATCGGCGGCTTCGACCTCGCGCCCCCACGTCAAATCGCGCTGCCAGCCTTCTGCCGCCAGATAAGTGGCGATTGAGGCCAGCGCGTCGACGGGATTGTTCCAGATGTCGATTTTCCCGTCGCCGTCGCCGTCGACCGCGTATTTCAGATAAGTCGACGGCATGAACTGGCATTGCCCCATCGCGCCCGCCCACGACCCGCGCAATTCGCTTGCCGGAATATGTTCGCGCTCCAGAATGCGCAGGGAGGCTATGAGTTCGGAACGGAAGAAATCGGCGCGGCGGCCTTCATAGGCCAAAGTCGCCAGCGCGGTAACGGTTTCAAAATTGCCCGGGCTTTTGCCAAAGCTGCTTTCGATGCCCCACAGCGCGACGGTGATTTGCGGCGGCACGCCTGTGCGCGCTGTGATGGCGTTAAGCTCGCGCGCGTAAAGATGCATCAGCTCCGCGCCTTCTTCGATCCGCTTGGCGGTTACGGTGTTGTGGCGATAGGTCTCAAAACTGATCGTCGTCTCGGGCTGCTTTTGATCCAGTTCGACCACGCGTGGATCGGGGACGAAGGCGTCCAGCGCCTCATGCACGGTGCCGGGGGCGATGCCGCTGTCGATTGCCTGTTGTTCCGTTTGCTGCAACCACGAAGATAAGGCATCGGCGCGCAAAGGGTCGGCGTGGGCGCAGGAGACGAGGAGGGTTGCCGCAAGAACCGTGCATAAATATATGCGTTTTCGTAGGAGCGGCTTCCAGCCGCGATCTTCTGTTCTTGCGGCAAACGGTCGCGGCTGGAAGCCGCTCCTACGAAAACGCAATTTAGGATCATTCAGAGCGTATCTTATCACGGCCATAACGCGTTCGTCCTTCCCATCAACCAATAAGCGACGAGGCCGATATATTCATGTACGGCCAGCGTTAAGTTGCGCATTTGCTCGGCGAAGCGGAACAAGGGATGCAGGCGATAGCGGCCTGTTGTGTCATAGCCCGCGGGCGCGGGAGAAACGTTCCAGCCCGCGCGGCGGAAACAGCCCATCGCGCGCGGCATGTGCCATGCGGCTGTCACCAGAAGCCATTTCTGTTGCGGTTCGGGATGCGCGAGCGCGGCAGAAAAAATCGCGTTCTCGTAGGTATTGCGCGAGTTTTTTTCGACCGTCATGCGCCCCGTCGGTACGCCGATGCTGGCCATGATATCTAGAGCGACATCGGAATCGATCATCTTGGCATGAGCGCGGGGGAAAACGGAGCCGCCTGAAAAAACAAGTTTGGCATCGGGATAACGCCGCGCCAGATCGGCAAAAACGACATAACGCCGCATCGAATCCAAAGCCGTGGGCTGCGCGCGCGCTTCGCTGATGTCCGTTCTTTCGTCGCCGCCGATGACGATGATGCCGTAAACAGAATCAGGCGGATTGAAAGCAAATCTGTTCTCAAGCGGCGTCAGCGCCCAATCCCCCACCGGAAAAATCGCGATTGTTGCCAGCGCAAGCGCAACAAAAGCGCATAAAACCCTGCCCGTTTTCGCCAGCTTTGGTTGCTGCGTTGAGCTGAGCAGCAGGCCCATTCCCAACAAAAGGATCAGCAGGCTGGACGGAGATATGAGCGCCCACAGGAGCTTGGAAAGGGCAAAGGTCATTACAGGGTTTATTCCTCCATCCCGATCGCAGCCTTGTACAACTCCAAAAGTTCGTCGTTTTCGCGGCGTTTTTCAAGCTCTACTTTGCGCAGGCGCACGATTTGGCGGATGATTTTGGTGTCGAAGCCGACGCCTTTGGCTTCGGCATAGACTTCTTTCAGGTCTTCGCCGACGGCGGCTTTGTCTTCCTCAAGCTTTTCAATCCGTTGGATAAACGACCGCAGTCTTTCGCCGGAAATGCCGCCTGTTTGTTCTTGCGCCTTAGCTGCCTCTGCCATTAAGGAACTCCCTGCTTGTGTTTGATCGAGGCGCGTTTTCTAATGCAGACGGCGGCGGGAATCCAGAAGGAAATAAATTTTCTTCTGAAACTAATTACTTTGGGTTATGCTGAACGGAAGATCAAATATCCATAAATCTTATGGCATGTGAAACTTTTTTGTAGGGAGTTAATTATGCAGAACACGACCAAGACAAATGATGGGAAATCATTTAAGGAAACGTTTCAGGAGCTACTGACCAATAGAACCATTCCTGAACCTTCTCGAAAAGATGTGGAAGCTTATGCGACGTTGCGCATAAAAAAAATATTGAAACAGGAATTTCAGAAAAAATTTAGCACTATTTTACAGAAACCCGCAGGGACTCGTAGTAGGGAAGAAACATATCAATTGGAGCGGGCGGGAGGAGAACTCTTTAACAAAATTTATGGAAACAAAAGGAAAGATTTTCTACAGCAGATTGAGGATGAAGTGCAGACAATCATGGAAAAACCGGATGAAATCCGTTCGGTGCAGCAGTGGAAGGCTGGGCTGAGCTGGGAAAAGCAAAAGATTGCTGCGCAGAAAGAAAGAAAAGCAGAAAGGGCATTGCGATATCAACCGGGGTTTAAGGGAAGCTATAATTGCGGATAGTTCGGACGCGGGTGGCCATGCGAATTCGGCGGAACGCTTGCTAAAGATAAAGACAATCCGAATTGGTTTCGTTTTCAAATCCAGCAGTGGTAAAAGACGTTGCAGAGAACGGCGCAATCCGGCGTTGCTCTTGCTTTGGGGATTTTATCAATGTTTCGTGCGATCTATGACTGGGTGTTGCGGCAGGCGGAAAAGCCTTATGCCGAATGGATCTTGTTCGCGATGGCGGTGGCCGAGGCCTCGGTGTTTCCTTTGCCGCCTGACATTTTGCTTTTGCCGATGGCGATTGCGCGGCGGGACAAAGCGTGGCGGTTCGCTTTGGTGTGCACGGTCGGGTCTGTGCTGGGCGGGCTGATCGGCTATGCTATCGGCGCTTTCGCTATGGCGACATTGGGGCAGTGGGTGGTCAACACCTATCATCTTCAGGCGGCGTTTCAGACTTTCCACGACGGGTTCAACAAATGGGGCGTGCTGATTATTCTTGCCAAGGGGCTGACTCCCATTCCTTTCAAACTGGTGACGATCGCAAGCGGCGTGGCGGGATTGAATCTGGGCGCTTTCGTTTTGGCGGCAATCGCCACGCGCGGGTTGCGCTTTTTTGTCATCGCGGCTTTGGTGCGCAAATTCGGCGCGCCGATTCGCGATTTCATCGAGAAATACCTGACATGGGTCGCGCTGGGCGTTCTGGCGGCGATTGCGGGCGGGTTTTGGGTGGTGTTGGGGTGAATGACGTTCTCAGCCTTCTGTCCGCCAAGGAACGCGGCGCGGAGAAAAGCGATCTTCCGGCGGCTTTTATGGGGCGCTTGATAGACGGAGAGTCCCCGCTTCGCGTCTGGCGCGAGTTTCGCGGCAAGACGCTGGATCGGCTAAGCAAAGCTGCCGGTGTCTCAAAACCCTATATCAGCGAGGTCGAAAGCGGCAAGAAACCAGGATTTGTGGCGTTTTTCCGCAAATGCGCCAAAGCGCTTGACGTCGATCTTGACGATCTTACTGGCGATTAACTCTACCTCCGCCCCCCGACCTTCGCCATGATCGGCATCAGGTTCAGGACTTCGTTGCTGCGCAGGAAGGAAAGCTTTCCGGTTGGGTTTTCGTCGTACATGCCGACCAAGGCCTCGCGCTGGGTCAAAGTGACGATGGCGGGGAAATCTTCTATGGGATCGACGTCGTCGGCGATGACCTCGGGGGCGAAGTCGAAGCCGAAAGCGGGCTTTTGGAAGATAAAGCGCGGCAGGTTGTCGTCGGGGTCGTAGGCGGCGGCGACGATGCCGAAGTTGTTGCGCGCGAACACGTCCCAGCTGCGCCTGTTGTCCGCCGCGATTTGCGCGAACACGTGATCCGCCATTTGCACGAAAGGCAGGCTCATGCCATAGGCAAGCATGTTTTGGGGCAGATTGTTGCCGCGCCAATCCGGATGCGCGGTCATGCTTTGGATAACAACGATGTTATCGGTCAGGGCAGCGTGATGAAAAGGCACGTCGTTTTTGGTGATCAGGCGCAGCGCAATCGCCTCGCGCAAGGTCACGGGCCCATGCAGCGCCATTTGCGCGACCAGTTGGCCTTTGTTTGTGCGCGCGCCGATCATTACCCCCGTCCGGCGCATCATCAAATCCAGAAAATAACCCGCGCCTTGCCTTAGGATAAAGCGCTTTTTATCGGCAGGCAAAGCGGCATAAGCCGCGTCCTGCAAGGCAAGCACATCGGATAAAGCCTCCTCGCCGAGGCTATCGATCCGCGCCGTGCCGCCGTTTTTGGGAAGAATGACTGTTTCCATAGCTGCTTATTCTAATCCAAAAGGATGAAAGTAAATAATGGATTCTTAAATTCGACTTCCTGCAAATGGACTCATGCTTTTCGTTCCCTGACGCGCTTTTCTTTTTGGGTTCACTCGACGCGGCGTTTTGGCGATGTTACCAAGTTTCCGCTTAATCTAAATCACGGCTTGCCTTGCTCATACTTTCAACCGTGCCTATCCGGTTGCAACCCACAGCCCCTAGATGTAGGGTGTGGGGATGGATATTCTGCAACGCCCTGATCTTACTTTTCCGAAGTCGCTGCCCGAGTTTCAGCGACTTTTTCCTGATGATGCGGCCTGCGCCGCCTA
>JARLJD010000094.1 GCA_031291395.1 Alphaproteobacteria bacterium
TGTAGTTAACCGTGTTTGACTTTGGGTTAGGGTTAGGGTGTTTGTTTGTGTTGGGTATGTGGTGTTTGTGTTTAGATAATGAAAGAATTTTGGTCAAGAACCCCCCGAACCAACCCCTCCCCCATAGAGGGGGAGGGAATCCGTCCGCTTTTGCTTTGCTGTTTGTTTTTACCGTCACATAGGTTGCTAAGAAAGAGGTGTTAAAATGATCGGCATGATTCTTGTGACGCATAACGATATCGGCGTCGAGTTATTGAAAGCCGTCGATTCCATCGTCGGGCCGCAGGAGCAGGCGGTGGCGATCACGATCGGGCCGCATGACGATATGAACTTGTGCCGCGACCAGATTCTGTCGGCGATCAAAACCGTCAACAGCGGTCACGGCGTTATCCTGCTGGTCGATATGTTCGGCGGCACGCCAAGCAATCTGGCGATTTCCTCGATGTCCTTGGGCAACGCGGTCGTGCTGGCGGGGTTGAATTTGCCGATGCTGATTAAATTGGCGAGCGTGCGCGGGACGGCTTCGATGCTTGAAGCCGCGCGCGAGGCCGAGACGGCGGGGCGCAAATATATTCAGCTGGTTTCCGAGAATCTTGCGCCCGGACATGCCGCATGAATGACGCGTTAAACGGTGCGGTTGCTTTAAAAGGCTGTCTGGGCGGCGAATTGTGTACGATGGCGACAATCGCCAATGGGCGCGGCTTGCATGCGCGGGCGGCGGCAAAGTTCGTCAAGCTGGTCGAAACTTTTTCCGCCGATATCACCGTGGTCAAGGACGATTTGCGCGTGTCGGGGCGTTCGATTATGGGATTGATGATGCTGGCGGCGACGCAAGGGACGACGATCAGAGTGTGCGGCAGCGGCGAAGACGCCGCCGCGGCTTTGGAAGCTTTAACCGATTTGGTGAAACGGAAATTCGATGAAGAATGACGCAGAACATAAAGGCATAGGCATCGGTATCGCCCCGGGCGTCGCGATCGGCCCCGCTTTCATTATCGAGCAAAGCGGCGTGCCGGTGCCGGAATACGATATTCCCTCGGTTCAGGTCGAGAAGGAATTGAAGCGCCTGCACGGCGCGATAGCCAAGGTTCAAAAGCATCTGGCGCAAGTGCGGCAGAAAGCCGAGTCTTTACCGGCGGGCGCGGAAGACATGACGCTTTTGCTCGACGCCTATAAAGGCATGTTGTCGGGCTCGCGTCTGGTGCGCGGGGTCGAGGAAATTATCGCCAAACAGCGCGTCAACGCCGAAGCCGCGATCCAAAAACAGATCGGCGCGCTCAAGGCCGGTTTCGCGGCGATGAACGATCCTTATCTGGCGGCGCGCGCGGACGATGTCGGCGAAGTCGGCAACCGCCTGATCCGCGCCTTGCTGCAGCAGAATTACAATCCGTTCGCCGATGCGCCCGAAGGCTGCGTGATTTTGGCCGAGGAAATCACGCCCGCCGACGCCGCCTTGATGAGCCCGGGGCGCGTGGCGGGCTTTGCCACGGTTTTGGGCGGAGCCGAAGGGCATGCGGCGATTATGGCGCGCGCTTTGGGCATTCCCGCCATTTCCGGCGTCGGCGCTTTGACGCACGGCATTCGTACCGGCGACACGATTATCATCGACGGACGCAAGGGCGAGATCATCGCGCGTCCCGACGCCGTAACCTTGCAGCATTATCGGCAGGAAGTGTCGCGCAAGAAGCAGGAAGACCGGCGGCTGAAAGGACTGCGCGACGTTCCCGCCGTGACCGTGGACGGCAAGGACATCTCGCTGCAGGCCAACATGGAATTGCCGCGCGACGTCGACGCGGTTCTTGAATCGGGCGCGGTCGGCATCGGCCTTTTGCGCACCGAATTCATGTTTATGAACCGCCCCAGCCTACCCGACGAAGACGAACAATACCACGCGTTGCGCAAGATGATCGAGAAGCTTGGCGGCATGCAGCTGACCATACGCACGCTCGATGTCGGCGGCGAGAAACTGGCTTCGGCCTTGGGCGAAGCGGTGGGCGAAAGCGCCAATCCGGCTTTGGGGCTGCGCGCCATTCGGTTGGGGCTTAAACAGCCCAAATTGCTCGACGCGCAATTGTCGGCGATTTTGCGCGCCAGCATGCACGGGTCAGTCAGGATTTTGATCCCGATGGTGTCCTCGGTGGCGCAAATGCATGCGGTGCGCGCGCGGATTTTGCAAGCCGAACGGCGCTTACATCGGCGCGGCATCAAATTGAAAGGCCTGCCGCCACTGGGCGCGATGATCGAGATTCCGTCGGCGGCGCTGATGGCCGACGCTTTGGCCAAAGTCTGCGATTTCTTTTCCATCGGCAGTAACGATCTGACGCAATATACGCTTGCGATCGATCGCGGCGACGAGCGCGTGGCCGAATTATACAACCCGTTTCATCCGGCTGTCCTGCGCTTGATCCAGTTCACGGCGGCCGCAGGATGGCGCGCCAACATTCCCGTCAGCCTGTGCGGCGAAATCGCGGGCGATGCGCGGGCGACAGCGTTGCTTTTGGGTTTGGGGTTGCGCGAATTGTCGATGTCGCCCTTGCGCCTTCCCGCGGTCAAGAACGAAGTCACGCAAGTCGCCTTGCCCCACGCCGCCGAATTCGCCGAAAGGATCATGAACAAGACCGATGAGGTCGAGATCATGACCATGCTGAAGGAAAGATTCGCGGGGACGAAGCGGTAAAAGCCTGCGTTCGTAGGAGCGGCTTCCACCCGCGACTGTTGCCGTCATAACAAAGGGTCGCGGCTGGAAGCCGCTCCTACGAAAAAGCGCAATGTGTGGCGTGCCGCAGGATAAATCGAGGCGATAAAGATTCTGCTGTAATCATGCCACGCGCGACGAAAGGATTTTCTGCGAGCCTAGCGTATAAGGATCGAACGCTTTGCAGATGATGCGCACGGCCATGCGGTAAGGGGTTGCGAGGCGAAGCGTCGCGCCTTGACGCGCGATCAGTCCCGCTTCCTCGTAAGGCCGCAGGCGCGCGAAATCTTCGGCCAGATTTTCGATCGGGAAATTGTGTCGGCGGCAAACAGCCGCGACATCGCAAGCCAGATCGCACATCAACCGTTCGATGATCGCGCGGCGCAAGCGGTCTTCGGGCGAGACAAGAAAGCCGCGCCGTATCGGCAACTGGCCGTTGGCGACAAGGGATTGATAGGCGCGCGCGTCAGGTTCGTTTTGGAAATAACCGGCGGGCGTTTGCCCGATCGACGATGCGCCAAGGCCGAGAAGATGGGGCGTATCGTCCTCGGTATAACCCTGAAAAGTGCGATGCAAGCGGCCTTCGCGCGAGGCTTGCGTAAGACCGTCGCCCTCTTTGGCAAAATGGTCGATGCCGATCTCGCAGTAACCGTTTTCGATCAAAACGCCGCGCGCGGCGTTTTCCAAAGCTAAGCATTGGCGAACATCGGGCAAGCCGTATTTTTCCAAAACGCGCTGATGTTTTTTGATCTGCGGCACATGCGCGTAGGAAAAAAGCGCGACGCGATCGGGCGCCAAAGCGCAAACGCGCCGCGCGGTATCGGCGAGCGACTCCGGCGTTTGTTTGGGAAGCCCATACATCAAATCGAGATTGATGCGCCTGATACCAGCATGGCGCAGCGCCGCGCAAACCGCGGCCACTTGTTCATAAGGCTGATGGCGGCGGACGATAAGCTGAACTTCGGGATTAAAGTCCTGCGCGCCAAGGCTGACGCGCGTAATGCCGCAAGCGGCGAGACTTTCGGCTTGATCCGCAGAGGCGAGGCGGGGGTCGAGTTCCATCGCAATCTCGCGCGCCGCGTTAAAATCGAAATGTTGTCTGAGAACGGCGAACAGATCGCGCAGTTCTTGTTCCCCCAAAATATTAGGCGTGCCGCCGCCAAAATGCAGGCTGCGAACGCGGCGTTTGCCGGTCAAAGCCGCGACCCTTTCAATCTCGCGCTTCAGCGCGCCAAGATAGTTTTGCACCCGATCGGCGCGTTGCGTCACCGACATATTGCAGCCGCAGTAAAGGCACAAGGATCGGCAAAAGGGGATGTGAAGGTAAAGAGAAACTCCAGCATCGTCCGCTAACGTACTTAAATAACTTGAATAATCCTGTTCTGTAACGGCGGGGGTAAAAAACGGCGCGGGCGGGAAACTGGTATAGCGCGGCGCGGGTTTGCCGAGCCACAGATCAAAGTTTTCCTCCCTTCGATTCGTTTTCGGATTTGTTTTGAGCTTCATAGGTAAGATCTGTAACATGGGGTTGAAGCAAACGCGCTTGAGCAAGATCAATGATTGTTTGAGGGGGCGAGAAATGAGGGGACATAATAAAAACGCGCCAGCACCGCACGTTGCCATGGGGACGGAGTCATTTAAAGCGCGTTTTTATTGTGTACCCGATGTTGGGCATGGAGCGCAACGAGGCTGCGGGGATACAATAAAACGCGCATCGAGAAATCGTTTTTGCCTTAAGGATATGGTTCAGGCGCATTTTTATTATGTCCTCTCATTCCTCTAACCAAGGAACAAACTTACCTATGCCCGTCGTATTTAATTCCAGCAAAGACGCTGCCGCGCTTCCCATATTTCGGGATGTGAAACCCGACGTCATGCGTGAACTTATGGCCTCGGCGCACACGGCGCAGTATCAGAAAGGCGCAATTTTTTTGGTGCAAAGCGAACCGGTTTCGCGTTTCTATGTCATGCTAGAGGGATGGTGCGGCGCCAAAAAAGGCAACGCCGAAGGACAGGAAGCGATCCTGCAAATCTTCCGGCGCGGCGATTTTTTGCTGGAAGCGGGGCACGCGGTTTTGGCCGATATAAGCCCGATGAATTTACAGGCTTTGACGCCGGTGCAGCTTCTGGCCCTGTCTCCTGCGGCGGTGCGCAACGCTCTGGAACGCTCTGCCGATTTTACGACCAATATGCTGGCGGCCAGCGTGCGGCGCTGTCAGGAATTGCGCGACCACATCGAACACCTGACGCTGCACAATGCCGAGCGGCGCGTGGGGCGCTTTTTGTTGCATATGCGCTTTTATACCAACCCCGAAGGCAACGACATCGTTCTTCCTTTCGACAAATCTCTGATCGCCGCCTATCTGGGGATCAAGCCGGAAACGCTGTCGCGCACCTTGCTGGCTTTCAGAAAACGCGGATTCACCGTCGAACGCAGCCACATGACCGTCCCTTCGCGCACGGCCTTGTGCGCCTATTGCGACACGATCACGATGCAATCCTGCCCCTTCGCCTGCGCAGGCGACTGTCCGAACGCCGCGCGGCATACAGCGGAGCGAGGGGATACCCTAAAGGGATTGCCCTAAACCTGCGTCCAAGCGGTTTTTGCGTTATACTGCGATACGCCACAAATTGCGCTTTCTCGTAGGAGCGGCTTCCAGCCGCGACCCTGTTGTCGAGGCCTTTTGCTCCTACTCTGTCATCCACGCATTTTTGATGTGCAAAGGCCAGCGTTTGGGCGTTGCCAGCATAATGTCAAAGCGCAGATCGGCTTTGCCGAAACGTGGGTTGCGCATAAGGAAGGCTTGCAGGGCGTTTGCGATGCGCCTTTGCTGTTGGGGGGAGATGGATTCAACGGCAGCATCGACCGTGGCGCGAGCCTTGACTTCGACGGCAATGACGGTATTTCCCCGCGCCGCGATAATATCGATCTCGCCGACCGGTGTTTTATAACGCGCAGCCAGAATGCGATAAAATTTCAGCCGCAGCGCAAGACGGCATATGCGCTCGGCGGCAAGGCCGGTTGTGTAGGCGGTGCGTGTCATTGTTTGCGAATCCCAAGCATAAGGCCTCGTCATTCCCGCGAAGGCGGGAATCCATCTAAGGCGCGTCTGCGCCGATATAAGTTACTGCGGTTCAATCATAACCGCCGCTTGATCATATACTCGCTATCGCTCGCAATGGATTCCCGCTTTCGCGGGGATGACGAAGTCTCATGTTTTGCCGTCACCTTAATCTTTCTGCTTCTCAGCCAACGCCAACGCCCGCGCATAAACTTCCTTTTTCGCCATTCCGGTCATCTCCGCCACTTCAGCCGTCGCGTCGCGAACGCTAAGCTGCTGCAATCTTTGCGCCAGCAATGCGTCGATGTCGTAAGCCCCCTCGGGATTTTCGGATTTTCCGACCAGAATGACGATCTCCCCCTTAACCTCATGCGCCGCGTAATGCGCTGCGAGTTCGCGCAGACTCCCGCGTCGCATTTCCTCATAAAACTTCGTCAATTCCCGCGCCACGGCGGCGGGACGGTTTGCGCCGAGAACTTCCGCCAGATCGTCGAGGCTTGCCGCCAGCCGCGCGGGCGCTTCATAGAACACCAGCGTCGCCGAAACATTTTTAAGTCCTGCTATTTCCTTTTTCCGCGCCGCGCTTTTGGGCGGCAGAAAGCCCACGAAATAAAATCGATCGGTCGGCAGCCCCGATCCTGCCACAGCCGTGACGGCGGCATTGGCCCCGGGAACAACGGTCACGTTAAATCCCACCTCGCGGCAATCGCGCACCAGCTTGAACCCGGGATCGGCAATCGCTGGCATTCCGGCATCGCTGATCAACGCCACGACCTCGCCCTGCGCAATGCGCCGCAAAATGTCAGGCCGCCGCGCGTCTGCATTATGGTCGTAATAGGAAAAAGTCGGCTTCTTAATGCCGAAAGCCTGCAACAAAATCCCGCTGTTCCGCGTGTCCTCGCACGCGATCACGTCGGCCTGCGACAAAATCGCCAGCGCGCGCAGCGTGATGTCGCCCAGATGCCCTATCGGCGTCGCGATCAGATATAATCCCGCAGCCGGTTTACACGCGGCGTCGTTCCCGCTAGCTTTGACCAGCATCCTTCCTAACAGCGGGTAATCGGGCGATGAAGACTTCACTTTTTCTGGCGGCATGCGCTGCTTTCGTTCTGGCTGTTGGCGGCTGCGCAGAGTTTTCGCGTCAAACCGCGACCACTGTATCCCCAAATCCGCCCGCAAGCCAAACTTCAACTTATCGGCCTTATTATCAAGCCAATAAATCGCCCTATGGCAGCCGGAACGCCGCGCCCCCGCGTCCGGAAAATCAACAGACGCCTGCGCCGCTTCCCGCCGTCTCCGCGCCGGCGGCTCTGCCTTCCGTGCCGCAGGGCAAGGTGAAAGCGGCGATTTTGCTGCCGCTTTCGGGTCAGAACGCGGCTTTGGGACAGGCGATGCTGAACGCCGCGCAACAAGCCGTCTTCGACGCCGCCGGAACTAATTTCGAACTTCAACCCCGCGACACAGCTGGCGCGGGCGGCGCGGAAGAGGCCGCGCATGAAGCGGTGGCGGACGGCGCGCAGCTGATCATCGGGCCGTTGTTCGCGGCGGATGTTCCCGCGGTTAAACTGGTGGCGCAAATCAACGGCTTGCAGATGCTGCCCTTGTCGACGGATACGACGCTGGCCGAACCCGGCGTTTACGTTATGGGGCTTGCGCCCGGCCCGCAGGTCGAGCGCGTGATCGCCTATGCCGCGGCGCATGGCGCGCATCATTTCGCCGCGCTTGTGCCCGCCACGCCTTACGGTGCGCTTGTCGAACAAGTGTTCCATAACGCGGCGGCGCAGAAGGACGGCCTTGTGATCGACGAGGAAACCTATGACCCCGCGGCGCATGATCTTGCGGACAAGATCAAAAATCTGGCCGCACTGCGCGATCAGATCGACGCCTTGTTCCTGCCCGAAGGCGGCGACAATCTGAAAGCGATTACCGATCAGCTGACCGCCGCGGGATTCACGACCGCGCATATGCATGTGCTCGGCACCGGCCTGTGGGACGTCCCTGATTTGGCGCGTCAAGACCCGCTTCTTCTGGGCGGTTGGTACGCCGCGCCCGATCCGGCAACGCGTCGTAATTTTATTGCCGGTTACAAAGCCGCCTATGGGCAAGAACCGCCGCGCCTCGCGACGCTGGCCTATGACGCGACCGCGCTCGCGGCAGTGCTGGCCAAACGCGGCACGCGCTACAGCGAAGCCGAACTGACCAACCCGAACGGCTTCGCCGGATTGGACGGTATTTTCCGCCTGACCCCCTCTGGCACCGTCGAACGCGTCATGGCCGTCAACGAAGTAACCCCAGACGGCGCCCGCGTCATCGATGCGCCGCCAACAAGTTTCGTTTCCGCAAGAAAATAATTGATTTTAGGTTTTTATTTTCAGAAATTTTGGTATAGTCTTGAGGAATTGGAAACGGGAGGCGAAATATTATGTCGAATGCAGCCGATATTGTAGCGGATGTTGATCACACGGATCTTATGTTTCCGAGAAAAAACGGAAACCGTAGGCTTGTGGGAAAAACGCGCAATAATTTGCATTATGAGCTGGAATTTGAAAACCCCACAAACGCGCAAAAGCTTAAAAACGACCCAAGGACGCCACAAAATAACAACAAGCGGCCTTTTCGTTCCGGATTGCGAACGGTCGGCATAAAGGATATCGCTTTTATCCGTTCAATGCCCGGCTACCAGCGCAATGAAAACAGCAGCAAAAAACATGCGCCATTTAGTCAACGCCAGAGCTTAAAAGGGATGAGGGCGGAACAGGCAAGCACGCAGCCCACGAAGGGGCTCCGTAAGATAGAAGATGTCAGCGTTAATGAATTCTTGCCTCAAGAAATAATTGAGGTGGCAAAGGTGTTTGACAGCGCCGGTAGATTAAGAAATGAGGCGCATAACGGATATGTCCCGCCATCTGTTCTTCCCGCCATTGAAAATCAGCTTAAGACGCTGGAATCAGGTGCAGTAGACGATTCTGACAAACCGAAACCCCAAGAAGGCCGTCGTCGTCGTCGTCCTTCTTCTCTGGATCAGGTCTCAAATTACCTTATGGCTCTTGTTGCCTAAGGGCTTTGGATCAGCAAACCGGTAATCTCTCCTTAACCATACTCCCCATTCTTCAAAAACTTTTCCCTGATTCAACAAGCCTTAACCCTGCTCTGGTAATATGAAGGCTTCGGGGAAAGAGTGAGATTATTATAAACAATAAAATGTGGGGATGTCCTTATGTCCATTGTAGTACCCGCTGAAATTTTGAGCAGCGTTTTCGGCTTGGTGGATTCCGGGGTCTTGGGCGTTTTTTACCAAGTCAAAGGCGGAACGGATTTCTCCTTCACGAACGCGGTTGAATTCAAAATTAACGAGCCAAGCCTCGCCGATGCGCATGGACGCAATAACAGCGGTTCGAACGCAGAATTCGCAAAAGCGCTGGATCGCAAGCCCAAGGCAGGAAGCGCGCTTTCGTTCGTTGCCAAGCAGAAATGCAACTATGCCGACAATCAATATGCTTATATGCTAGAAAAAAGAGGCCTGACACGCTCCATTCAACAAAGCATGGCGCGCGCGCCGCAAAAGCAAAGCGAGTATTATGCCGGTTTGAATAGCGAGACGGAAAAGAACCCGCTAAAACGCGTGAAAAAAAGGCGCTTTCTTGAATCCAGACGAATGTTAAAGGGACTTCTCGAACAGAAACCCATTGCCAAAGACCCCGAAAGCCTGCCGCAACATGTGCAGGAGGCTATGGTCGAAGACGTTCTGCGCAACGGGGGATCCGTGACGCCGCTTGGCTCTGTCCCCGAAGCGATAAGAAAAACAGGCGGTGGCTATAACGATAAATTTAAGAAATATCACGATACATGGGATAAATGGTCAAGGCTTGAGGGCTGGGAAGGCATGTCCCCCCATATGTCGCCCACAAAGCGGGGTTAAACCAGATATGCCAAAACGGCATCCAGCCTTTGCCGCCCCGCGGGCGAAGCGCGCAGGTTCTTTTCGTCCTCGACGATCAACCCCTCCCGTTTCAGCCGTGCCATTTTTTCCTTAGCCAGAAAACGCGACAACGGCGCGTTGAATTTTTCCCGCCAAATTTCCAGATCAATGCCCGCGCTCAACCGCAATCCCATCATCAAAGCCTCGCGCATCGCGGTTTCTGCTGTCAGCGTTTCGTCGGTTTTAAGGCCGTGTCCGCGTTCCTCGACCTGCCGCAACCAAATATCCGGCGCGCGATGATTTTCTAAAGCCCGCCGCAAAGCCCCTCTCCCTCCTCTTGGGGTGAGGGGGAGGGGAGGATTCTTACTCCCAAAGTCCCCCCTCACCCAACCCTCTCCCCCCTGTGGGGGGAGAGGGCTTATCTCCTTTTGCTTTTGGATTCCAATCCTTCCATGCGCGCCCGGCCCGATGCCGATGTAATCCTCATAATGCCAATAGGTCAGGTTGTGGCGGCTTTCGTGGCCTTTGCGCGCGTGGTTTGAAATTTCATAGGCGGGCATCCCCGCCTCATCCATCATTTCCTGCGTCGCCTCATACATATCCGCGGCGCAATTGTCCTGCGCCGTCAGCGTCTCGCCGCGCCGCATGCGCGTGTGAAATCCGGTATGCGGCTCGATCGTCAGTTGATAAAGCGACAAATGTCCCCCTGCCAGAGCCAAAGCCTCGCGCAATTCCTGCCGCCATTCTACAGGCGTCTGCTCTTGCCGCGCATAAATCAGGTCGAACGAAAAACGCGGAAAATGCTTTGCGGCAAGCGCGATCGCTCGCCGCGCCTCATCCGCGTTATGGGCGCGCCCCAAAAACCGCAATGCCGCATCATTCAACGCCTGCACGCCCAGCGACAAACGATTGACGCCCGCCTTGCGGAAATCGGCGAATTTATCGGCCTCGGCGGAGGAGGGGTTGGCCTCCAGCGTAATTTCCGCATCAGGATCGACAACCGACAAACGCGCGATGTCTTGCAGAACGGATTCCACCGTCCGCGCCTCCATCAAAGACGGCGTGCCGCCGCCGAAGAAAATCGACGTGACGCGCCGCGCGCGCAGCAAATCGGCATAATGTTCCAACTCGCGCCGATACGCCTGCCGCCAGATTTCCTGATCAGTCGTATCGCCGACATGCGAATTGAAATCGCAATAAGGGCATTTGGAAATGCAAAACGGCCAGTGGATATAGATCGCAAGAGTCATCGCAATTCCCGATTTTCGTCATTCCCGCGAAAGCGGGAATCCATCGCTCGCGATAGCGAGTATAAGAGTCCAGCGATGGTTCCGCCTGAGATGCCGCTGCTTATATCGGCGCAGACGCGCCTTAAGATGGATTCCCGCTTTCGCGGGAATGACGGCTCTTACGATTCATCGCCGGATCAAACGATCCAGATAGCGCGCGATCATGTCGGCTTCGATATTGACCTCGTCGCCGACTTGCAACGCGCCAAGCGTCGTCATTTTCTGCGTGTGCGGAATGATATTGACGCCGAAACGCCCCCCTTCAACCTCATTGACCGTCAGCGAAACGCCGTCGAGAACAACGGATCCTTTGGGCGCGATAAACCGCGCCAATTCCTGCGGCGCGTCGAACTGTACGCGCATGCTGTCGCCCTCGCGGCGCACAGAGGCGACACGCGCCGTCGCATCCACATGCCCCGAAACCAGATGCCCGCCCAATTCGTCGCCCATGCGCAAAGCCGGTTCCAGATTGACGCGCGTGCCGACTTGCCAATTTTTGAGGGTCGTTTTGCCAAGCGTTTCGTTCGACGCCTGAACCTGAAAACCGTCCGCCGTTTTCGCGATCACCGTCAAACAGGCGCCGGAACAGGCCATCGACGCGCCGATCGCGGTTCTCTCCAAAGGCAAATTGTCCGGCCTGATCGTCATCAACCAGTCGCCGTTTTTAACGATAGCAATGACAGTGCCGATATCCTGAACAATGCCGGTGAACATCAAAAGCCTCTATAATCAAAAGACTCCCCCTCCCCTTGAGGGAGGCAGGGGGTGGGGGCGTTCTGAATAAGCTTTTCAGCAAGATCCAAAATAACGGCGACGACGCCTTCAATGTTTGTATCCACATCTTCGTTGTCAAAGCGCAGAAGAGAATAGCCCATTTTTTTCAGTTTTTCATCGCGAACTTGATCATATCCTTGCCGCACATCATGCGAATAGCCGTCGAGTTCAATGAGCAATTTTGCCTTCATGCAAGCGAAATCGGCGATGAAGGGATGTATAACTGCTTGACGGCGAAACCTCAGATTTTTCTTGGCTGCTTCTTTACGAAGCGCAACCCATAGCCTTCTTTCGGATGGAGAAGCATCGTTGCGAAGTTCGCGCGCGCGGCGATGATCTTCGGTCGTCGTAAAATGTTGATTGAGCCGCATGCTAATTATAACCGAAAAGTGAGCTTTCTTCCCTTTGAGGAGAGAAGGAATCTTAGATCGAGAACTTCCTCCCCTCCCCCCTTGAGGGGAGGGGTCGGGGGTGGGGGGAGTGCCGCAAGAGCGATGTTTCCAAACTCCCAGCATCACGCCCAACTCACCCCCCACCCCCTACCCCCTCCCTCAAGGGGAGGGGGAGTTTTAAATT
Source organism: Alphaproteobacteria bacterium (assembly GCA_031291395.1). GTDB lineage: Bacteria > Pseudomonadota > Alphaproteobacteria > UBA9219 > UBA9219 > CAIXLI01. The sequence goes on from JARLJD010000094.1 coordinate 12,316, forward strand.
AAGCCGTTTCCTTTTTCAGCGTATCGACGAATTCCTCGAAATCGCCCGGGGAACGGAAATCCTTATAGACCGAGGCGTAACGCACATAGGCGACGTGGTCGAGCGTCCGCAGCGCCTCCATCACATGTTCGCCGATCGTGGTCGAGCTGATCTCGCTCTCGCCGAGCGACTCCAATTGCCGCACCACGCTGTTCGTGACTTGTTCGATGCGCTCGTCGTCGACGGGGCGTTTGCGCAAAGCGACTTTCATCGAGCGCAGCAATTTGTCGCGGTCAAAGGTCTGTTTGTCGCCGTCGCTTTTGACCACCAGCATGTCGCGCAATTGCACGCGCTCGAATGTGGTAAAACGCGCGTCGCATTTAACGCAAAACCGCCGCCGCCTGATCGCGGCGTTATCTTCCGTCGGGCGGCTGTCTTTAACCTGTGTGTCGTCGGCTCCGCAAAAAGGGCAGCGCATGAAAGCTCCCTGTGGATAAGTCGGTTAGGCACTATAAACGTTAACGCCGCGCTAATCAACCCGCAAACAAGATTTGTCGGCGTTCAACGAATTGTCCGATTAGATAGCCAATGAAATGTCCGATAGTTCCCGTTTTGTACATGGGGGCTGAGATGAAAATCGAACGGGCAATTCAGGAGGGCTTGAGGATGTTGAAGTTTGACGAGGTGAACA
>JARLJD010000095.1 GCA_031291395.1 Alphaproteobacteria bacterium
AGATAGCGTCCGGCCTGGCGCATCAGCCAAAGGGGCGGTGTCTGAGGGCGTTCGCCATCGAACAGGGACAGAAAGACCTTTTTCGGGTCGCTATTTTCGTGATTGCGGGACATGGAAGTCACGGAACAAACCAATCCTTTGATAGAATCCTTTTTTTATTGTTAGGGGTGGGAATAGCCTTATTTCGGATTGTGCACAACGCATCCCCAGATCGTTAAATTTTTATGAACGAAGCGGGCTGGCCAAAGATGGCGACCGTTAACGCTTTCTTAACGATGATGCCATTGCAATTTCGTGGCGTCCGGGCCGTCAATGCGATTGGACTTATCCCCAGAGTTCCCGTTGTTTTGAATCACGAGGTCGTTTTTGGCAACAGCGTCAGGCCTGTTAAGAATTTATCAACCATTGACGGCGGCGCGACCGCGACACAGGACTTGTCCCCGTTTTGAACCGGTCTTCACAGGCTTCGAGAAGCCTTGTCTGCGAGGTGAGGTCGGATTAGGGATTGGGTCTCCTCGCTCAGACCAAGGCGCGCCGTGAATCGGAATTATTTTCATCTCCATCTTGTTTCCGATTCGACCGGCGAGACGCTCATCGCGGTCAGTCGCGCGGCGTCGGCGCAATATCAGGGAATTGCCTCGATCGAACACATTTATCCGTTGATCCGCAACCTGGACCAATTGGAGCGCGTGATCGCAGGAATTCAATCCTCGCCGGGTATCGTGCTCTACACGCTGGTCGATACGGAGCTCGCCGAAAGGCTGGAAAAGGCGTGCATCGAGGCCGGATCGCCTTCCCTTTCCGTTCTGGCACCGATCCTCGGGCTGTTCCAATCCTATCTTGGGCCCGCCTCCGCGCCGCGACCGGGCGCGCAACATGTTTTGAATTCAGACTATTTCAAGCGCATCGAAGCGCTGAATTATACGATGATGCATGATGACGGGCAGATGCCGGGCGATCTGGAAGGCGCTGACTTGATCCTGCTCGGCGTGAGCAGAACCTCCAAAACACCGACGAGCATCTATCTTGCCAATCGCGGCATCAAGACCGCCAATGTGCCCCTGGTTCCGGGCGTTCCATTGCCGGCCGCCGTCGAAAACCTCAAAAAACCCTTGATTGTTGGTCTGTTCGCCTCGCCGGAGCGCATCGTCCAGATCCGTCAGAACAGGTTGTTGGCGCTCAACGCCACACAGGATTCGCCTTATGTGGACCGCACCTCGGTTGCGGATGAAATCACTCGATCGCGGCGGCTGTTTTCGGAACGGGGTTGGCCGACCATCGATGTTTCGCGGCGCTCGATCGAGGAAACCGCTGCCGCGATCATGGATCTTTACAGGGTTCATTTGATGACGTTCATCGCGAATTCCTAGAATTCACTTGGGCGATGATCGCTGATGGGGAGTCGAATGCCAACAAGAAGGGCTTTTGTCATCGGATATCCCGTCAAGCACAGCCGGTCTCCGCTCATTCACAATTTCTGGTTGAAAAAATATGATATCGACGGTTCCTATATCAAGCTGGAAGTATTGCCTGAAAAACTAGGTGAATTTCTGGTGGAAATGCAGGGCCATGGTTATTGCGGCGGTAACGTGACGCTGCCCCACAAAGAAAAGGTCTATTCCGCTTGCGTGTTTACGACGGCGATGGCTCAAAAAGTCGGCGCAGTGAACACTCTTTGGCTGGAGAATGGACATATCTGCGGGGACAATACCGACGTTACCGGCTTTTTGGCGAATCTCGATGCCGAAGCGCCGGGATGGGACGTCGATTGTAGCAGCGCTGCCGTGATCGGCGCCGGAGGGGCGGCGCGGGCGATCCTTGTCGGCTTGGCCGAGCGGAACATCGCGGAAGTCAAAATTCTGAACCGGTCGGCCGATCGCATGCAGGCGCTTGTGGAAGAGGCAAGGAACTGGGGGTTCCGGAAAGTGTCGGGGCGTCTGCTCGACGACAAGCCGGGCGTGCTGAGCGGCGAAGCGCTGTTGGTCAACACGACCTCTCTGGGAATGGTTGGGCAACCGCGGCTGACGATCGATCTTGGCGGATTGCGAGAGCGCGCCGTTGTCAGCGACATCATTTATGCGCCGCTAGAAACGGAACTCCTCGCCGACGCCAGGGCGCGGGGCCATCGAATTTCGTCCGGATTGGGAATGCTGCTGCATCAGGCGGCGCCAGGATTCGAGCGCTGGTTTGGCGTTCGCCCCGTGGTGAGCGAGGAGCTGCGCGAGTTCATCATCGAAGATTTGAGGCGGGCGCAGTCATGATCGTCCTGGGATTGACCGGTTCGAT
>JARLJD010000096.1 GCA_031291395.1 Alphaproteobacteria bacterium
GTCCGCCCGCAGGACATCGCCAATCTGAAACTCGGCCAGACGGCCTTCGTCCGGCTGAGCGCTCTCAATCTGCGCGTGACGCCGATGGTCGAAGGCTCGTTGATTTATATCTCCGCGGACACTCTGCCCGATGAAAAGCGCTCCCAGATCGGACCGACGGATCAATATGTCGCGCGCGTAAAGCTCAAACCCGACAGTGCGGACCAGATCCGGAACTTCATGCCCGTCCCTGGCATGCCGGCCGAAGTCTATATCAAGACGACGGAACACACCTTTTTCCAATATCTCGTCAAGCCGCTGCGCGACAGCATGCAGCGGGCGTTCCGCGAGTCGTGAAGACGAGCAAAAGCAAACACAAAAAGCCCTCCCGTTTGTTTGGGAGGGCTTTTTTTGCCGTTGGATATTTGGTTGCGGGGGCGCGCAACCACCGACACTTCGCGTGCTCGGGCCGGCGCATGCCGCCGATTGTTATTTGACCTGTTGAAATATTATTTGGACGTGCGGACCATTTCAGCGATGGCTTGGGTCTGGTAAAGCGGAAGCAGCGCCGGGGATGCAACAACCATCTTTGATCGGCAGCGGTTCGGATCCATCCGTCGCTCGCCTTCTACATCTGCGAGGGCGTAGACGCTTGCTTAAGCTGGAGAGCTGGCATCGACCGGTGATGGTTCAGAAGGCCATTCATACTCGCGCCAAAACGGAGACCGTTTGCAGGAAATTAATTGACTATTTTTATGGACTAAATATGCTTTGATCCGTCGAAAATATTCGCCGCCTTCAGGGAGCGGCGCCCGTCCGGCGCCGTGATCACGCATGTCCCACGCCTATGTCATCCAGATCGCCGGGCGCACCGCCGGCATTGTCGCACGCGACCATGACGGACAAGCCTTCCGCTTTCTCGCCTCGAACCAGACCTTCAATCCCCTGGAAGGCGTCCTGTTCGCCGAGCCCGAACTGGCCGAGCGCGCCGCGCGGCGGCTGGTCAATTCGCGCGGAATGCTCGGGGCCCTGAACATCGACGATCTGACGGTCTTTCGCGGCGCCCCCGCCACGGCCGAAGCAACGCTTTGAGGAGCACGACCATGTCCCCTGCTCCGCGCCATCGCA
>JARLJD010000097.1 GCA_031291395.1 Alphaproteobacteria bacterium
GCCTCCATGGTTTGCGAAAAATCTTTGCTACGGCCAATCTTGACCGGCTATTCGCTTTTCTCCACCAGCTTTTTTCTCCACGCTTGCCTTTGAAACCCCTGCTAAATATGGGGCTTTAAATGCGAGTCGAGTACTATGGCAAGGCCGATAAATTCGCAACAACGTTAGCGCCCGTGTCGGAAACGGCAACCGTATACACTTGACCGGCATCCGCCGTCGCCTGAGCCGCAGCGACGCCATAAATGCTCAAAATCTGGCTGGCCCCTATGTCGGCTATCGTTGCCGGGACACTAAGCGCTGCCGCGCTCTCCGCTCCGGACAAATAAATACTGCCCACCCCGATCAGGTTATCGGATAAAGACAACGAGGAAAGCGCTACCCCCGTCAGAATGACCGTGCTTGAGCCGACCGAAATCTGGGTGCCGTTCGTTGTCTCGGAGACAGTTGCTTGAGCTCCCGAACTTAGAAAATCCAGACAACTTCCGCCTGCACCGCTCATGAAATTGGAAATCGTCACTGTTGCGCCCGGCAAAATGACATAGGTGCTCGCTGAAGTGCCATCTATCAGCGTTTCAGTTCCTTGCGCCGCAACCACAAGGCTTCCGCCAGTCACCGTTGTAGCCTGACCAGTTGTCGTGGCTAGTACAACACTACTTGCGTTCCAAGCTTGGCCCACTGCGGAGAGAAGCTCCTGAAAGGCCGATTCACCAGAAACAAGTGCCTGAGCCGCCTCCTGTTGTTCTGAAAAAGAATATTCCGCCTGAAGTGCGTCTTCATTGGTTGCGTAATCAACTCCAGAATGCGGCTGTGCAACCCAATTATTACCGTTCCACGTGAATTGCGTTGAGGGATTATCATATTCAGCCTCGGCCTCAGACGCCGCCTGCGCGATCGTTTGCCCTGTAATAACCGCATCGTTAACAATAGCTTGAGATGCTTCGACCACGGCAGCCGCGCTTGGCAATGCTGCAGCCGTCAATACAAGATCCGACATCGCCGTTTGCCAAGCGGCTTCAGAGACATCCGCCGCGCTTACAGCTCCGTTCTCCGCCGTCGAACCAACCATTGCGTTCATGGAGTTTACGTAAACGGCACTGCTATCGGCTTGTGACTGAAACACGGCAGCTGAGGACACGTCTTGAGCTGCTTTTTCCATAGCATTTAGAGCAGAGACGACTGCAGTCTCAGATTGTCCTGCTGCTAACGGCGCATTCACAACCGTATTCTGGACATTTTGGTTTATGAAATCATTACCCCCAGTATACTGATCATATGCCCAGCCAACCTGGTAGGTCGCAGTAATAATATTGACGCCGGAAGTGCTAAAAGACAGCCCATCTATAGAAGGCTTCGCTGTGTTCAGAGAAATAAGAGCGTTATTTATCGCAGTAAGGGAAGATAGGGTATTGGTCATTGAATTTTCTATTGCCGCCGCGCTGCCAACGACAGAGGCCTCGTTACCCGACGCAACTTGCTGGAGGACGGAAAGTGCATCGGTATTTCCCGCGCTTAAGGTGATGTATCCTTGCGAAGCAAAGGCCACTTGATCGACTGCTTCCGTCGAGCCGTTTGAAAGCGTGAGCGAACCAACATTCGTTATAAGATTGCCGCCCACATTAATCGACGAAGATGTCGACGCAAGATTGATGGAAGAAATACCCGCTTGCGAAAGGGTTTCAAGTTCGCCCGCATCGACAACGCCATTGCCGTTCGCGTCGTTCCATATGTAAAGCTCCGAAAAACCCGCATCGCTGGAATTGATGATGCCGTCGTTATTGGTATCCAACGTGGCCAGAGAGCTGAATGTCGGAAGTTGGATGCTTCCATTTGAACCTTCAAGAACAAGGATGTCGGTTCCCGAACCTACCCAGCCCGAATGAACTCCGTTATAAGCGGCGTTTGATTGGCTGCTGGAAAGAAGATTGATGCCTTGTCCATTTAAGCTAAAGATAAGAGGATCTAAATCAAAGTCTAAATCTTCGTCGTCACCGATATCCTCCACATCTTCTGACCAATCGCCGCTTCCATCATCAGTGCCGCCGCTTGCGCCGCCGCCAGAGCCCCCGCTACCGGAGCTCCCGCTCCCAAAGTTTATGTCTGTAACAATACTCTGATTGCTGCTTAAGTCATTTGCGGTTACCGCTTCGCCAGTTCCAGCTTGCACCGCATCGGCAATCAAGCTGTTTGCAACTGGTTGAACATTCGATGGCAGCGATGGGACGTTACCACTATCAATAGCCGCATCCTCGGCCGTGAGATTGTTTTGCGTTTGCGTCTGCATCGATGTTTCTGTCGCATCATCCGTTGAGTTGATGGTCTGATCGAGATACGAGCCTAACGACACGCCGTTCGACGCTGTCCACGATGTGCTGCCGAGATCAAATAGCGTTGGTGTAAGCAGGCCATCGCTGGCATCGGAGCTTTCGCTGATTGTAAAGGACGAAGAAGAATTGGTGTCGGTCAACAGCACAGAGGATGCGCCGTCCGCGCTGACGGTCGTTGTTTCGGTTACGCTCGCCACAGGAGTCGAAGAGAAAGAGACATCACCCGAACTATCGGTAGTCACGGCGCTGCCAGTGGGGGCTGATGCTATAGTATTGCCGCCATCCAGCACTGATATACCATCGGAGGTCACATCGACAGTTTGGGAGAGACCAGTGGCAGTAGAGGCAGGCATTAGGAACGTTGCATCACCGAGGGCATTTACGACAACTTGTGTGTTTGTCACAGCCTCGGAAAAACTGTTATCACCTATATCGGCGGTCACGCCGGTGCTAGAAAGGCTGAATGTGTCAGGCGTGCCAGCCCCAGAGTCAGATGTTATGGTGACTATCGGAGATCCTGATGAAGTGAATGATACACTTGGAACGTCTTGAGGCGTATATGTTAGGAGCTGTCCGTCTGCAGAAATTGATCCAGATCCGTCCGTGTTAATGAATTGTTGCGCGATTATGCTTTGAGTGTTGTTGTAAAAAGTGATTTGCGAAGCGCCCCTTGTATCAATCAAGTATTGGGCAGTTAAGGCGGTGCTGTTGGCCGACGAATAAAAGTTGAGAGAAATACTTCCATCGGGATTTGTAACAATTTGCGGAACTGTATCTTGAGACAAGCCGTTGCTTCCCGCATAAGTCTGTAGGGCAGCATTATAACCTGCGACTATCGAACGGGCGTTGGCGGCAGTATTGAAAAACATCCCATCGTTGTCATAACTATTAGAAAAACCAACAGTATAGATTCCTCCCGCCGCCAAGGTGTCGAGAAGTGAAATGCCCGCATAGAAACTCACAGCGCCAAGATTAAACGAGGCGGCGTCTGTAAAAGCACTAACGTAAGACGCATTTGTACTGCCGTCATATGTTCTTTGAAGATCTTGCGTTCCACCCTGCCTGAAATCAAGATACATTTGAGCCAATGCAATGGGAAGGCTCTCTGCGTTGAGCGCTTGTCCTTCACTAATGGCTGCACTTACATTGTAATTAGCAGGAACAATGAGATAACCGTTAGTATTTTGCAGCAGCGTTGCTCCAAATGAATCAGCATATATCGCTGTGTTTTCTGCATTAGCTGCATTTGGATCCACCACAAAATTGCCATTTATCTGTAGAAATTGCGCTTGAACAAAGGCACCGGATTGAGTTTCTACATAGAAAACATTTGTACTCATGGCTTTCTCCTTTTTTGCTCTGCGTTAGACGGTCTCTTTTGGATTAAAAGTCAGGCCTTGATCCCATCTCAAAGTTAACGTAGTAGAAGTGATCCCCAATTCTGGTCGCCGTGAAGCGAAACTGCTTAAAGGAAGCATCGTGCTTTTGATTCCTTGCAGCATTTTTCCATGCCGCAGAGCGGCTTCCTGCAGGAAGAGAAATTTCATCACTTGAGTCATATGCGATACCATCAAAAAACATTACACGATCATGGGTGTCACATAATCCGAGAGCAGTTTTGTCATCAATCGGTATTGCTGCGGCGGCACATTTTTGATACCGCGCAGAGAAAAGGTGTAGTCTGGCCATTTCTACCAGCGGAGTAGTTTTAAAATATACTTTCGAGACTGTGACAAAAATCAAGACCGTCAAAATGAGTGCGTTTGCTATGATGCCGACTGACTTGGCGCGTATCAGCGAGTAAATTAAAAATAAAAGATAGACAGGATATAACCATAAATACAGTGGGCCGTGGATACCCCCCAAATCAGGAAAAAAGACATCTACGATCTTTAATAAAAAAATGGCCAGCAGAGCAACTGCTACTGTACGCAGAACACGTAGAGGAAAGCCCTTGTGTGTCATAAGTTTTGACAGTTCCTTGTCTTCAGGCATTCCGATCCCCTATACTGAACCAACGATAACGAACAACGATATAGGTCCAACCGACAAGCTACTCATCAATTGAACGCTATAATCAGAAAGATTGCCGGTTGGCAGCAGTGGTGCGGTCGTCATTTTTTGTCCTTCCTCAGTTTAAGGTGGAAATAGTCAGAATCAAATCTCGATAAAAACGTTTGATTCTTTTCTTCAGTTTTTGGATATGGGTGAGCAACGATTTCTAAGTTGCGCAGGTCAGTTGGCCGCCACTCAGAGGTGATAATCTGAGCAATTTCCATCAAAAGAGTAGGGTCAGAAATGCCCCATATCTCAAATTTTTGTCCATATCTAATGCCGCATGACCCCATGACATCTTTTTCGGGACATTCGTTTTTATAGGTCGCACAGAGACCATGAGAAACGAGTACAGTATCTATTTTATGTCCTGCACTCACAGCCAATTGCGTACCTGCTAGTGATTCATAAGTTGCGGTTCCTAAGGCAAGGATAAGCAAAATACGAAGTACGCTAAGCGCCAAAAACATGCCAAAGATCACAGCAACAATTTTCGCAATTTTTGACATAACTTTCATGGCTACAGCTTCTCCCTGCACATATCCACATCAAGTACGGCGGCATCTAAACATAGTCCATTTTCAATTAGAATTTTGTCTGCCTGTTGAAAGCCCTCAGTCCTCTGAGCCTCAAATGTACGATCTTCTGTCCATCCGAATACAAAACCCGCGCCTACATAAAGCAAAACAGAAAGCATCAAAATCAACATAATGATTTGAGGTACCCTCTTTACAATTCTCATCTCAGTCCCCCTTTCACCATCCGCGCACACGGTTGCCTGAGCTCAACTACTGCTTTATTGAGGACTTCTCATATTGAAATTTTGGCTAACAACTCTATTCAACAAAGACTACTATCCGGAATCGCTTTAAACCATGCCTTTGTAGCAATTTTATTACTCTTTGTCATCATAATGTTTCACTATATTAGCGCGAAATGAGGATGTCCTCTTTTGGCGAGAAGCTGGAGGGCGTACAGGTAAGCGAAAGGGCATTGGGGATGATTGTTCTCGTAAAATTTCCTATTGCTGTTGCGGACTTTCTGGACGCCCCAGAAGAATCCGCTTGGCACGGTGTGCCGCTTTGGCAATAGCTTTTTCTTCGTTTCTTACCTGCTTACGCACAGCTTTCGCGGCTGCCTTTTGCCGTAAGCTCAATGCCGCGACAGCAGCGAGGCGTTGGTCTTTTGAGAGGCTTGGATCGGATGCGGTAGCGTCGATAAGCCCCTGCCATTTGTCGAACTCCTCTTTGTAAGCGGCTTCGGCGCGGCCTGAAGGTATTTCCCCGACGTCGATATATCCGGGACGAGAGGCAAACGCCGGTTTCTCCCCTCTCTCTCCCTGCGGGAACATCTCGCGCTGCGTAATTTGACGCGCCGCGGCTTCCGTCATCAACGTCGCCGCCATTGTAGGCGACGAAAGAGACTTGGGACGACGTGAGGTGATGAGGCTTCCGGCGCCTCTCCATGACGCGGCTTGGGTCGAACGTCGCTTTACATGCTTTACATGCGCATTGCGTTGCGGCGGCTTGCGTTTTATCTTCGGCAGCGTAGCCTTGACCTGAGCCTTACCTTCGGGGACGGTCGGCAGCTTGGCGATGTCGATGTCGGCAAAGGCGCGGCGCAATACGGCCTTGGTTGGACGACCGTGGATCATGCTTGATAAAGCCTTATGCTGACCCCACGGCAGGATCAGGACAAACTGACTCTTGTCGCCTCGGCACAGGACGCAACCTTTGGCTTTCATGGCGTCCATAAATTCCTGCCCGCTTTTGACGCCGTTAAAATCTTTGGTGATCTGCTGGCGCAGCGCAAAGATGTCGAAGCCGTAGCGTTTTGCCCATTCGACCTCCCATTGCTTGAAGTCGCGGCCTTTCGCCATCATCGGGCGCAGCTGGAATTCCTTCTCGATCTGGCGCTGCGTTTTCTGGTGAATGGCGTAGTCGTTGCCCATATTTCTGGCGGGGCCGCCGTCGGGGTGATAACGGCTCCACAGGACATGAAAATGGATGCGCCCGTGCTTCTTGTGCTCAACGACGACGCAAGGGTGGTCTTTCAGGCCGAGGTTCTCTTCCAGAATCTTGATAGCGCGCCGGATTTCCTCCTTTGTCCAAATCCGGTCCGGTTCGGGATTCAGCTTGACGCTATAAAGCGGCTTCTTGCATTTGGTTCCTTTCGCCGATAATTCGATCATACGCAACGCCTCGTCGGGGTCTTTGGTCGCAAAGCCCAAGACTTCGCGCAGGGTGATGCGCTCGTTTTCCCTGCCGCGCAGATAATGGTCGCGGGAATACTGCGAACAAGTGATAGACTTGCCTTTGATAAGGACGGCCATATCAATGCCCTCCCAAGGCCGCGACGACCTCGCGGGCGGCGCGGCGCAGTTCAGCCAAGGCCTGATCCGCCATATCGGAATGTCCCCCGACGCGGCGGAACATGACAACCAGCTGATTGACGACATTGCCCGCCTTGTTGATGACGCCCATGCAGCGGCGCAGTTCATTCCAATCGGCGCGAACGCGGCGGCACGCCCTTATTTTGGGTTTGCCGATGCTTTGCACGCGCAGGTAAGATGATTTCTCCAGTCCAGCGCTCGCGGCGTTGGTTTCGATGATCGCGCGATCCTCCGGCGTGCATCGGAAGAACATCAGTTCGGACAGCTGTCTCTTTTCTTTGCGCCCGTGGCGCGGGGTTGATGGGGCAGCGCCCCTCACCAGTTGTTTTGACGAGCCACCCTCTTCGGTGGTTTGACAAAACATTACTGGCACGGCTCCTGTAAAGACGTTTTTTTCTGAATCGGACATGGTTGTGGTCATGGCATAATCCTTTTCAAGAATGAGTTTCTGTGAAAAACACAACGCGCAATGCGCGCAGAAATTCTGCGAGCCGTTGCGCGTTGTGATGTGGGATTGTTTGGAAAGTGAGGAAGGTTTAGACGCGTTATCGCTTACGAAGCGTTGCTGTTATCCCCGCTGTCGTCGGGGATGTCGCAAACAAGCCTGCCGTGTTCGGCGTTGATCGGACAAACTGGCAACGCTTTCCTCGCCCATTTTTCCGTAACGCGAACGCCATAACCGCAGCCGTCTGCGCCGCATTCGGCTTTGAACCATTTCTTCCCCTGTTTCCTCGAAGCCTCCGCCCCGACGCTGTAATTGAGCTTGGCGTGAGGCAAGGTGCCGAGATTGGCGGCGATTTCCTGCAAACGCTTTTGCAGATACGGCGTCGGTTGCGTATGCCGCATCTCGCCTTCCAGTCCCATGCGCTGCGCTATCGCCCGAAACTCTTTGCCGTGTTTGACGGTTACGGGTAATAGAGCGTGAACCAGCTCATGGACTAAGGTTGCCAAAACGGAAACAGGATCGGCAATATCGGGGCGGATGTAGATTTCATAATGCCGGTCGTCGGATGCCTCTGCAGGCCAGCACTCTCCCGCCATGCGGTCGCGTTTGCCTTTGGAGGTGAAGCCGAGGGTAAAACGCATTTTCTCCGGCAGATCATAGCCGCGATTTTTAAAATCAGGGCGCAATTCGTCTGTCGCAGCGCGGAGCCAGCCTTCGCGGGTGGTGTGGAGATTGGTGCTTTTCATGGTAATTCCTTTCGTGTTGAAAATGTTTGATGATTTTTGAAATGAGGTGGTGGACACCACCTGTGTTTGGTAAAAACGGCGTTAATCATGTTTGGGTTTTACCCCCTTCCTGCGGCGGGCGACCGGTCAAACGGGCGTACCAGCGTTCCGCCTCGACGCGTTCCACAAGGCTGCGCTTGCCGCGTTTAAACAGACGCAGCCTCTTGGCTTTGATCTCGCGGTAGAAGGACGTTCTGGATATGGCGTATATCCGGCAAAAGTCTGGGATGAGATAGGCGACGGGTTCAGGCATGTTATGGCTCCTTGGAAATGCACATGAAAGAAATCCTGCCAACGTCATGCGGGCGGGTTGTTACGCGCCGTGTGCGCGGCGGGTAATTTCGGAAACAGAATCTTTTCTGGATGTGAGGGGATACTGGCGCTGCCGCCGATCAAGGGCAGCGCGTTATGTCTATGGACACAGGACTGCCCGCGCGGACGCAAAAAGGGCGCTGCGTGATAAGCGGTCTAAATTTTCAGGGAAACAGAAACGCGAAAACCGCAAGGCAAAATCCATTGCGGTTTGAGGCTGTCTGGTTTTTTATACCAAACCCCGATCATAATGCATTGATGATGTAGTTGAAGCCCGCGATGGAGCGGACGATGTCAGGGTTTTTGTCGATATAGAGAACGGCCTCGCAGAGCTTTTTCTCGACGAGGCGCATAGACTTGAGCGCGTA
>JARLJD010000098.1 GCA_031291395.1 Alphaproteobacteria bacterium
AGCGGGTGGGATCGGCTGGACTTTGCATATGCAAGGGCGGAGCTGGCGCGATACCGGCTGGTACCGGGAAATAGAAGCGCCGCTCGATGCATGCTGGCTGCTCGACGCCATGATTGGCGACGCCGGCCGGCCTCTCGCTTTCATTGTGCTATCGCGCCCGTGCAGCGCCCGCCCCTTCATTGTCGACGATGTAAAGCGGCTCGACCGGCTGCGGCCCTGGCTCGCGCACGCGTTCCGGCGATCGAATTCATCAGGGTAATTTAGTAAAATCGCAAAACCGCTTGAACAGATTGTAGTTATTTGATTCGAATGAGGCTTTCTGAGTCGGAGAGCCTGCCGTGAAGCTGAGAACCGTGTTGCAGAACGTGCCCGACCCGCGCGGCAAGCAAGGGCAGGACTACTTTCTATGGTCAATTTTGGGGCTGATCGTGGTGTCGCTTTTGTGTGGACGACGCGGAATGTTGGCGGCGTTTCATTTGGGACGCTGCCTGAACAAACGCCAGCGCGTGGCGCTCGGCTTTACAAAAGGCGTGACGCCCTGTCATGCGACGCTTACCGAAACCCTGCGCGCCATCGACGGGCGTGCGCTGGCGCAGGCGTTGGGCGCCGCGTGTTGCGCCGAAGGCGAGGATCAGCGTCACATCGCCATCGACGGCAAGACGATGCGCGCCAGCAAGGATGGCGACGGCCATGCGACGCATGTGTTGTCGGCGTTTTGCGCGGGTTTGCAATCCATTCTCGGCAATGAGGCCTCGCGCGGCAAGGGCATGGAGATTCCTGATGCATTGAAGCTTCTGGACCAGCTCGATTTGAAGGACAAAATCGTCACCGGCGACGCGATGTTCTGTCAAAAATCGATCGTGGCGAAGATCGCCGAGAAAGGCGGCGGCTACGTATTTCCGGTCAAGGACAATCAGAAGAACCTACGGGAGAATATCGCAACGGCTTTCAACGAGCCGGTTTTTCCCCCTCGTCTCGTTTGAGGGCGTTGTCCAAAAGGCACATGGGCGCATCGAACGGCGTTCGATCGACGTGCTTCCAGCAAACGCCGCCGGCATCGAGAACGATTGGTCGAGCGTGAAACACATCTGCCGCGTCACGCGCTTTCGGCAAGGCAAGAAGAACGGCCAATGGAAGGAGCCCGAGACGGAAGTCGTCTATCTGATCGCCCGTTTTCCGGATGGCGAGGCATCGCCCGAAGCGCTGTTGTCCGCCAATCGCGGCCATTGGGGCATAGAAATCATGCATCGAAACAAAGACGTCATCCTCGGCGAGGACGGCTACACAAATCGAAGCGACGACGCGCCGCGAAACATCTTTTCCCTTATTGGCTTCGCGCTCAAAATTTTGAAATCCGTCTCGCCCTCTCCAACCCGAGCTATTGAACAGTTCCAGGATGATAGGAACAAGGCCTTGCGCTTGTTCGCCGGGTGATCCCAGACTTTACTGAATCGCCTTGACAGGCTGTCAGTTAACACCCTGTCGCGAGATGCAAAGGCGAAACAGAAGTCAACGACGGATGCTGCGGCGATAGAGCCACAGACCGTCGGCGCCGCCTTCATCTAATTCTTTTCCAACCATAGCACATCTCGGGTTCGGCTAGAGTTCATTGCCCACCCGCGCGGGATGCCTGGCGGCTCAGTGGCTGGATCATAAGCCAGAACGATGGCTAGGAACTCAAGTGTAAAAATATTCCCTCGCGCTCAGCGACGCAAAAGTGGAAGCGTGGCGCCAGCGGAGAACTTGTTTCCCGGG
>JARLJD010000099.1 GCA_031291395.1 Alphaproteobacteria bacterium
AATACCGTCGCCGTCATGTCTTTCCGTACCTCAAGCCCTACTTGCCACATAGCCCCCTCCCTTCGGTGAAAGCTTATGTGAATCATACTTTTAAACGTTTGTGAATCCCTCGTGAGTCACTTCATTCGGGGATTGGTATAACTTTCATATCGTGATCAGGGATAAACATAATTTTCTCCTTCTTATTTCAGGTTTCATAATGTCGAAAATGTACACCGCTGCGAGTTTGTACATCATAATTTCATGTATGAACACACTTTTTTCCTCCAATATTATGCGGCCTCAATTTTGACCATTTACCCTATTTTCAGGTGGATTGGCTTTTCGTTGGTATTTCGAATACTGCTGGAGAAACAAAAAAGGGCCGCAGTTTCCTGCGGCCCTTCGTTTCTCGGATTGAGGCGGAGGATTAGAAATCCATCCCGCCCATATCGCCCATGCCGCCGCCGGGGCCACCGGCTGCAGCCTTCTTTTCAGGCTTGTCTGTTATCATCGCCTCGGTGGTGATGAGGAGACCGGCGACGGAGGCGGCGCTTTCCAAGGCGATGCGGACGACCTTCGTCGGGTCGACGATGCCGGACTTCAGCAAATCGCCGTATTCGCCTTTTTGCGCGTCGTAGCCGAAGTTGGAGTCTTTCTGCTCCATCAAACGACCGACGATGACCGAGCCGTCGACTCCGGCGTTCTCGGCGATCTGGCGAACGGGGGATTCGAGCGCGCGGCGGACGATGTCCACCCCGCGGCGCTGGTCGTCATTCGCCACGCGAACTTTCTCGATCGCGCGGATGGCATAGAGCAGCGCCGCGCCGCCGCCAGCCACAATGCCTTCCTCGACCGCAGCGCGGGTCGCGTGCATCGCGTCGTCAACGCGATCCTTGCGTTCCTTAACTTCGACCTCGGTCGCGCCGCCGACGCGGATAACCGCGACGCCGCCCGCCAGTTTGGCGAGGCGTTCCTGCAGTTTTTCGCGGTCGTAATCGGACGTCGTTTCCTCGATCTGCTGGCGAATCTGGTTGCAGCGGGCTTCGATGTCCTTCTTCTTGCCCGCGCCGTCGATGATCGTGGTGTTGTCCTTGTCGATGCGCACTTTCTTGGCGGTGCCGAGCATGTCGAGCGTGACGTTTTCCAGCTTGATGCCAAGATCGGCGGAGATGACCTGACCGCCCGTCAGGATCGCCATGTCTTCCAGCATCGCCTTGCGACGGTCGCCGAAGCCGGGCGCCTTGACGGCGGCGACTTTAAGCCCGCCGCGCAGTTTGTTGACGACGAGCGTCGCCAAAGCTTCGCCTTCGACTTCTTCCGCGACGATAAGCAGGGGCTTGCCCGACTGCACGACCGCTTCCAAAACCGGCAGAAGGGATTGCAAGCCCGACAGCTTGCTTTCGTGGTACAGGATATAAGGGCTTTCCAGCTCGACCAGCATTTTCTCGGCGTTGGTGACGAAATAGGGCGAGAGGTAGCCGCGGTCGAACTGCATGCCTTCGACGACTTCCAGTTCGGTCTCGAGGCTCTTGTTTTCCTCAACGGTAATCGGCGATTCGTGGCCGACTTTTTCCATCGCTTGCGCGATCATGTCGCCGATTTCCTTGTCGCCGTTGGCGGAAATGGTGCCGACCTGGGCGATTTCCGCGTTGCTCGAAACCTTCTTGGAACGGGACTTGAGGTCTTCGATGACGAGTTCGACGGCCTTGTCCATGCCGCGTTTCAGATCGAGCGGGTTCATGCCGGCTTCTACCGCCCTGAAGCCGTCGCGCGACATGGATTGAGCCAGAACGGTCGCGGTCGTGGTGCCGTCGCCCGCCTTGTCGTTCGCCTTGCTGGCAACTTCGCGCAGCATCTGCGCGCCCATGTTTTCCATCTTATCGGAAAGCTCGATTTCCTTGGCGACCGTCACGCCGTCCTTGGTGATGCGCGGCGCGCCATAGCTCTTTTCGATGACAACGTTGCGCCCTTTGGGGCCCAGCGTGACCTTGACGGCATCGGCGAGGATATTAAGGCCTTCGAGTAATTTTTTGCGGGCGTCGGTGCCCTTGGAGACTTTTTTAGCAGCCATTGTGTGGTTCCTTCATAAGTTGGGGATTAGGGATCAGCATTCAGAGATTAAAGGGAGTGCAAACAACATTCGGATATAATTCTTGAATGCTGAATGCCGCCCCCTTGAATGCTTACTTCTTGTTCTTGCAGGCTGCGCCGCCGCAACAGCCGACCACGCCCATGATGTCGGATTCTTTCATGATGAGCAGATCTTCGCCGTCGATCTTGACTTCGGTTCCGGACCATTTGCCGAACAGCACGCGGTCGCCCGCTTTGACGTCCAGAGGAACGATCGCGCCGGATTCGTCGCGCGCGCCCGGGCCCACGGCGATAATTTCGCCTTCCTGGGGCTTTTCTTTCGCGGTATCGGGGATGATAATGCCGCCCGCGGTCTTTTGATCGCCTTCCAAACGGCGAACGACAACGCGGTCATGCAGGGGACGGAATTTCATAAGACATCTCCTTGGGGTTAAAAATCCTGTTCAGGTTCAGCGACTTCGCCGCGAACCGTGTGGTGGAGATAGGACATATAGTCCCATGTTTCAAGGGGAGCTAACGAATTTTTAATACAAAGATGTGTTAAGGGACGGGATTCCCCGCTTCTCTCTTGGGGGGTGGGGCGCGGAGGAACTTGGGGTATATACTGCGACACGCCATAAATTGTGATTTCTCGTAGGAGCGGCTTCCAGCCGCGACCGCTTGTTTTTACGTCAACAGTCGCGGCTGGAAGCCGCTCCTACGAACAGATAATTTGCGACCTTGCGAAGTATACATCCTGACCGCCCCCCTCACCCCAAGGAGGGGGGAGAGGGAGTCGCCCTCGACTCCTCAGCCTTGGCATTACATAGGCAGGTTTCCTGCTTTTCCTTTGCGTTCTCTTTTGGTAGCTTGCTCTTATGACAACGGCTCTGCCCTTGACCTTGCTTGAGGAATTTCTGCTTTTGGCGCTGGACGACCAAACGGGGAAAATTCATCCTTTGGCGCAACGCACGCTGGATCGCGCGATGGCTGGCGCGGTGTTGATGGATTTGACTTTGCGGGGGCGCATCGACAATGATTTGCGCGACATGTTCGTGGTCGATGGAACGCCAACAGGGGATGAGATTCTCGATCCTGCGCTGCAGCTTATGGCGCTGGCTCCCGTTCTGACGCCGCATCCGATTGCTTACTGGTTGCGCCAGCTGTCCGCCGAGGGCGCGGCTTTCCGCGAGAAGGCCATGAGCCGGTTGGAGCGGCGCGGCATCATCAAGCGTCAGGATTTCAGGATTCTGTGGGTTTTCGGCGGGCGGCGTTATCCCGCGGCCAACGAAAAGGACGTGCGCGAAGTTAAATCGCGCCTTATGGGCGTTGTGCTTGGCGACGAGATTCCATCCCCGCGCGATATTATGCTGACCGGCCTTGCCGAATCCTGCGGCTTGTTTCGCTATATTTTGAATGATGGCGCTGCCGAGAAAGCCGCGGCGCGGATCGCTCAGGTTTCACGCATGGATTTGATCGGACAGGCTGTGGCCAAGGGCGTTGTTGAAGGGGATGCGACGGTCGCGAAGGCTGCGGGCGACAGGGGATGAGGATTTGGTTTTTATCCTTATTGTTACACCAGTGCCCGATCAAAATGAATTGATCCTCAAATAAACCAAATGGGAGCGGCGCCTTCGCTGGCATGACGGTGGTGAAATGCGCACCAACATCCACCGTCACCTCCGCACGGGGATGACGCATCTGGTTGATTCACTTATTTGTACATGCGCCCTTAGCTGTCTTGAAAGAGCACATGTTTCTCCCGCGCGTATTACAGGTTCAATAATCCGCCATAGGAATTCAACATCGCCTCTTCCACATTACGAAGAGCATACAATCTCATACCAAACCCCGATCATAATGCATTGATGATGTAGTTGAAGCCCGCGATGGAGCGGACGATGTCAGGGTTTTTGTCGATATAGAGAACGGCCTCGCAGAGCTTTTTCTCGACGAGGCGCATAGACTTGAGCGCGTA
>JARLJD010000100.1 GCA_031291395.1 Alphaproteobacteria bacterium
AGCGCGTCTCGCCAAAACATTGATCCTGAGGCCGTTTGAAATCGAAAAGTCGGTCGCGGTCTGGACTATTGCATCTTACAAGCAGACGCCGAAGCATTGGAGCAGAACGACGTTTAGGCAGGCGCGCGATCATTTGTGGGATATCAGAGTATCCTTGCAGGAGATTCATCAGTATACTAAAAAGTAGCAGGATAAGAATGATATTCCGAGACGGATGACTGTTGAAATTCTCGTTTCAGGTCGTCGGAATAGGATTTTCGTACCCATTCGCAACTTCACCGTGGGGTATGGCGTGATGCCAATCGGAGTGAAGCAGGGCGTGAAAAATGCGGACGAGGCAACGGCATGAGCCCGTCACGGATGCGAGGGTGGAATGAAGCGCGAGCGACGGATGCGAGCACGAATAAAGCGTGAGTTGCGCCCGACGTCGCGGTCATTATGGATTCATGCTTTAAGGAATGGCGGCTGCAACGACCGGGCAAAGCTTATGGGCGACAGAATATCATGGCCAGCGCGAACGGCGAAAACCAGCCAAAATGACGATGTTTTTCAGCCGAAAGACGCGAAAAAAGCAAAAAACGTGTCGGAATCGTTGAAAATCACCCGTTTTTCGATCTTTAAAAAGGGAACGAAATCGGGGACAGGGCGGTAGGATAGAAGTTGAAAAACAACTTTTGGCGGAACAAAGCCAACTAGCCTGAAGCTACGGAATTTAAACGAATAAATCGCCCCCACCACTCCCATCGGCGCGCGATGTGCGATAAATAAGGCGTTATTGCCGAAGTCGCCTCGTCTTCAATGAACCCGCTCAATGCCCGCTCCGTTTTTCGCGCCCGTGTCGACTGACTGGCCGGCGGCAGGATGCGTGGCTGGGCGCTCCGCCTCGACGGGCCGGACGAGGCGATTCGGCTGACGCTACCGCTTGCAGGAATCGCTTTCGGCGGCGTCGAGACTGGGCTACCGTGTCCCGATCTGAGAAAGGATTTGCCCGGGAATGTAGCCGGATTCGAATTCATCTTGACTCGATGGGGCCTCGAGCATCCGCTGGCTGCACTGAACAAGCTGCGCGATGAATGGCGTCGATTTAGCGGCACCCGCGGATACCAACGTGGCGTTCGCGGACCAGCTGTCGCGGATCGATCTCGCGGCGCCCGCCTTGGTCCCGATCCCAAATCTGAATTAGAGCGGACTCCGATCAAACTGGATCATATCCGCAGGCTGCGAAATAATTTTTGCATTCTGTGGGCTTGAAGATGTCGGCGCAAGTTTCGAGTGCGCGCATCAATCCGCCGACGGTTCGCTCGGCGATTTTTCGCAA
>JARLJD010000101.1 GCA_031291395.1 Alphaproteobacteria bacterium
AAACAGGGCTGTTGAGGGCGCGCCCGCCCACCCCGCCGAATTTATCAAAAAAAAAAAAACCGGCCCGGCCGCCCCCCCGCTCCTACGAAAAAGCGCGGTTTGTGGCATGTTGCAGTATAGAATGGACGTTTGCATCGCAGGCTGGTAATCAGCTTGAGTTGTAGGAAATAAGCGAATCTGTCTAACGGTTAAAAATAACCGTGAAATGGAAACGATGGAATTCCCTCCCCCATAGAGGGGGAGGGGACTATGCCGCTTTTGCGGTGCCGTTCGTCTTACTTACTTTCCTTATGCCGCCGTGGGGTTTTAGGTTGAGAAAAGGGCAAGGGAGAGAATGTTTTGGTTGTAGGCGCGGAAAAACAGGAAGCGGGCGCGTGGTCGCGGCAGGCGCTTGAGCGGTTGGCGCGGGACGGATTGCCTCCGGCGCCGCATAACTATGCGCTTTATTATCTTTATTTTTCCGGAGAAAACAAAGAACTGAACGCCGTATGGGACAAGCTTGCCGCGCAAGGCAAGATCACGCAGGCGCAATGCGATGCGCTTTACGATAAATATCTCGTGACCGACAACGAACTGGCTTTTCTTAAGGACGCCAACAGCATTCTCGACAACGAGCTTAAAAAAGTCCTCGATCTTCTTAACGCTTCAACGAAGGAAACGGATCAGTTCGGCGAAAACCTCGACGCTTTCTCGGGCAAACTGAACCGCGCTGGATCCATTGACACATTGCGGGAAGCCGTCGGCAAAATCGCCGAGGAAACGCACGCCATAGCTCAGCAGAACAGCAAGCTGCAACAGGAACTTGCGGACACCACGGTGCAGCTCAGCGAAATTCGCAGCGATTTCGACCGCGTTCACCGCGAAGCGCAGATCGATCCTTTGACCGAAGTCGGCAACCGGAAATTTTTCGACCACGAAATTCTCCGCACCATGACCGAGGCGCAGGAACAAAACACGGTGATGTCCTTGCTTATGATCGACATCGACCATTTCAAGAAATTCAACGATACGCACGGGCATTTGATCGGCGATCAGGTTTTGCGTCTGGTCGCGCGCACGCTGGTCGAGAACCTGAAAGGCCGCGACGTGATCGCGCGTTACGGCGGCGAGGAATTCGTCATCGTGCTGCCGCAAACAAGATTGCAGGACGCCGAACGCGTCGCCAACCAGTTGCGGGCGGGCCTCGCGTCCAAGCACATCACGAAACGCGGAACGAACGAGGTTCTGGGCGTCGTCACCATTTCCATCGGCGCGGCGGAATATGTTGTTGGAGAAGACAGCGACACGCTCATTTCCCGCGCGGATGCGGCAATGTATAAGGCCAAGCAGACGGGGCGGAATAGGGTTGTTTGCGCGGAGGCGGAAACCACTAAACTTATTTGACGATATTGTTTCATAAACTATCTTTCTTAAAAGGCTGAAAATGAGCGATAACCACAATCAATTATGTGAGCTTATAAATGATCAACGACTTAGAATCATTTCGATATTGGGAACGCGGAGAAGTGGTTCAACTATTGCAGCAAAGTGTCTGGCGCAAATCGCCGATATTGTGCTTGATTCTCCCTTTAATACTGCCTTTAAGGCGCACAACAACTCCCAAAGCCCTATCCTAAATATCGAAGATAATGCTGTTTATGACACATTTTGCGGTTTGATTCTCAGTGAGGCGGTGAAGAAAAAATCAGGGAAGCAACCACTCATTATTGTTGTTAAAGGGACTTCTGGAAGAATGGGAAGGGCGTTGTTTAATAAATGGGTGCAACTGCCTTCATCTTTTCTTGTAACGTTTCGAGATCCGGCGGCGCAACTTATTTCATTAGCCAGAGCCAGATATAAACGCGAGGCCAAGGATGCATCAAAACTTTCGAAGGTATCGGACTTTTTTGGACGTCCATTACCAGAATTGGATAGGCAAAAATATCCACAGTTCAATGGAAGTATTCTTGAACTGAATCAGTTTTATTGGGATTCCCTGACAAAGGAAGTCCGTGCAATATTTGAAATGAACTCAGCCCGAAATGAAGGAGAACGCGCAGTTCCCATTACCTTCCTGGAGGCGACATTAATGCGATTCAATCCGCAGGATGCATGGGCTTCAGTTTTAAATGAATTAGGTTTTCACTCTGACAATTTAGGCGGCATATTGAAGGGGAACTGGAAGGCGAATATGTTATCTACAGGGAGAGAAACATCTTCTTTTAAAGAGAGGGTTTCTAGAAGTGATGGTATTCAGCCACTATCTCTTAAGGAAAGAGTGGATATAAAAATGCTTCATCCCTCATTGCAAGGGCATATACAAAAGCTGACTCCAATATACACAACCTTACTGCGTGCCTCACAAAACTATTTACCTTCGGCTTATGTCTTGCAGGATAAATGTTGTGGAACAGACTGCTTTCTTAAAGAGGTTAATCCTTTTGTCGCGGAAAAAGTTTTAGAAGTTCAGGGTGTTTCCCGTTTAAGGACAGATATCCGCACAGTGTTATGCCCGGAAGGTTGTGGTTGCGGCTAAATTGGCAGTGAGGGGAAAAAATCTTTGTGGCGTGGCGAAAAGCCTACTGTATGCCCCCCATCAATTGTTTGCTACAAGAACTACATGACCCAATCTGCACTTTACACAACCACTTCCGAACCCGTTTACCTCCAAAGCCTCAACCCCGCCCAACGCGCGGCGGTTGAGGCTTTGGACGGCCCCGTTCTGGTGCTGGCGGGCGCGGGGACGGGCAAAACCCGCGTTCTGACGGCGAGGCTGATTCACCTGCTGGCGACGCATAAAGCTTTGCCCGCGCAAATTCTTGCCGTCACTTTTACGAACAAGGCCGCGGGGGAAGTGCGCGGGCGCGTGGCGGAGATGTTGGGACGCTCGGTTGAGGGGTGGTATTTGGGGACGTTCCATGCGCTGGCGGCGCGGTTGTTGCGCCCGCATGCCGAGCTGGTGGGGCTTAAGCCCAGTTTCACGATTTTGGACGACGACGACCAGACGCGGCTGATTAAGCAGATTCTGGAAGCGGAAAATATCGACGTTAAAAGATCGCCGCCGCGCGCTGTCCTTGCCGTCATCAATCGCTGGAAAGATCGCGGCTTGTTGCCGCGCGATGTCGCACACGAAAAAAGCCCTTTTGCCGACGGCAAGACGCCCAAAATTTATGCCGCCTATCAGCAACGCTTGCTGGAACTTAACGCCTGTGATTTTGGCGATTTGCTTTTGCATCATCTGACGATCTTGCGCGCGCATCCCGATATTCTCGCCGAATTGCATAATCGCTTTCGCTATATTCTGGTCGACGAATATCAGGACACCAACACGGCGCAATATTTGTGGCTGCGGCTTCTGGCGCAGGCGCGGAAAAATATTTGCTGCGTGGGCGACGAGGATCAGTCGATCTATGGCTGGCGCGGTGCGGAGGTCGGCAATATTCTGCGTTTCGAGGAGGATTTTCCGGGCGCGGCCGTCGTGCGGCTGGAACAGAATTATCGCTCGACCGGCCATATTCTCGCCGCGGCGTCGAGCGTTATCGCGAACAATCAGATGCGTTTGGGGAAAACGCTGTGGACATCGGCTGATATGGGCGATCCTGTGCGCGTGCAAAGCCTGTGGGACGGCGAGGAAGAGGCGCGGTGGGTGTCGGATGAGATCGAAGATCAACAGCGCAAAGGCGTTTCGCTGAACAACATGGCGGTTATGGTGCGGGCAGGGTTTCAGACCCGCGCTTTTGAAGAAAGGTTCATTCAGCTTGGCCTTCCCTACCGCGTTTTGGTCGGCGCGCGGTTTTATGAACGCGCTGAAATTCGGGACGCGCTGGCGTATTTACGTTTGCTGGTGACGCCCGAAGACGATCTGGCGTTCGAGCGGATTATCAATGTGCCCAAGCGTGGGGTTGGGCCGGCGGCTTTGCAGCAATTATATAGTTATGCGCGGGGGCGTGAAGCCCCTCTCCCCCCTCTTGGGGTGAGGGGGGACGGGGAGAGTGTGGTTATAACTTCCCACACTCCCCCTCACCCTAACCCTCTCCCCCCAAGCGGGGGGAGAGGGAATCCCGAACGCATTTCGCTGATGGAATCCGCTGCGCGGTTGGTCGAGAGCGACGAGTTAAAACCCAAATTGCGCCAGACTTTGCGCGGGCTTGTAGAAAACTTCGCGCGGTGGCGCGGGTTGTTGCAAACCTTGCCGCATACGGAAGTCGCGCAGATCGTTCTGGACGACAGCGGCTATACCGGCATGTGGCAGGCGGATAAATCGCCGGAAGCGCCCGGGCGGCTCGACAACCTCAAGGAATTGATCGGCGCTTTGGCGGAGTTCGACACGCTGCCCGCTTTTCTGGAACATGTTTCTTTGGTGATGGAGGCCACGGGCAATACGACGGGCGAGCAAGTCTCTTTGATGACCTTGCACGGCGCGAAAGGGCTTGAGTTTGATTTCGTATTTCTGCCCGGCTGGGAGGAAGAAATTTTTCCCAGCCGCCGTTCGATCGACGAAAACGGCGCGGCGGGATTGGAAGAAGAACGCCGTTTGGCTTATGTCGGCATCACCCGCGCGAGAAAACGCGCGTCGATTTCGCATGTTGCAAGGCGTCTGCTGTACGGCAATTGGGTCACCCCTGTGCCCTCGCGTTTTCTGGAGGAATTGCCGGATGAGCATGTTTTGCGCCACTCGACGATAGGAAACGGCATCGGCGCTGGCTTCCGGCTCGGCGCAAGCGGCGAGAGCGGAGAGCGTAAAGAACGCATCCCCCCGCTGTGGCAGCAATTGCAGGCGGGGCAGGGGGGCGGCAGACGCGTGAACCCGATAGAAATCGAAGGCAGGGCTACCGTCATCCAGCCCCCGCGCGATCCGAACGCCCTTCAAATCGGCGACCGTGTCACCCACGAAAAATTCGGTTCCGGCATCGTTCGCCGAGTCGAGGGCGGCAAACTGGAGGTTATGTTTGAGAGAAAAGGCGTGTTGAAGGTTATGGCGGGGTTTGTGAGGAAGGGGTGACGCGGGAAAGAGATTTTTGTCCGCGCCATTCAACGTTAGGAATGCTTCTGAACCTTTTGATAAACAACATCATTTTTCCACCATTTTTCCCCTTGCAATCCCCCCATAAAACCGCCATATTCCCGCGACAATTTGCTTGGAAGGCAGTTCTGCTCAGCGGACGGGGGAGAGTACCGTATCGCCGTGCGGATTTCTTTGCTTTTCCGGTGCTGTATTGAATAGAGAGTCCCGCATTGACGGGACGCAGCTTTGAGGGGGCCGTCGCCCCCAAACTTTAAAGAGGGTACAAGCATGGCGACCAACGGCGCAGCGATCAGCATCAACCCGAGCAAGAGTTTCACAGGCCGCAAGCGCGTACGCAAAAGTTTCGGACGCATCGCTGAAATAGCGGAAATGCCCAATCTGATCGAAGTGCAGAGGCATTCGTACGATGACTTTTTGCAGATGGATATTTCGGTCGCTCAGCGCAAGCGTCAGGGGCTGCAAGATGTCCTGATGTCTGCCTTCCCGATCTCGGATTTCTCTGGCCGCGCCGTGCTGGATTTTTTGTCCTATGAACTCGAACAGCCTAAATACGATGTCGAGGAATGCCAGCAGCGCGGCGTGACCTATGCCGCGCCGCTGAAAGTCACGCTGCGCCTGACCGTGTTCGATGTCGAGGAAAACACGGGCGTCAAGTCGATTCGCGACATTAAAGAGCAGGACGTTTACATGGGCGATATGCCGCTCATGACCGCTAATGGGACTTTTATCGTCAATGGAACCGAGCGCGTCATCGTCAGCCAGATGCATCGCAGTCCGGGCGTGTTCTTCGACCACGACAAGGGCAAGACTCATTCGTCGGGCAAATATCTGTTCGCCGCGCGGGTTATTCCTTATCGTGGTTCGTGGCTCGATTTCGAATTTGATGCCAAGGATTTGGTTTTCGCGCGCATTGATCGCCGCCGCAAATTGCCGGTGACCTCGATACTCTACGCGCTCGACAGCGCCGAGACCGAGAAGCTGCGCGCCAAGCGGCTTAAGGATGGCAAGCCGATCGAGGCGCATGAAGTTCAGGGCATGTCGAAGGAAGAAATTCTGTCGGCTTTCTATGCCACCGTTACCTATAAACGCGCTAAAAACGGTTGGTCGACCGCTTTCGATCCTGAGATTTTCAAGGGGCAGAAGCTGCTCTCTGATTTGGTCGACGCCAAGACGGGCAAAGCCGTGGCGGAGGCGGGCAGCAAGCTGACCCCGCGCATCCTCGCCAAGCTGGCCGAGAAGGGCGTGAAGGAAATTCTGGTCGAGAATGAGGCGCTCGTTGGCCGTTATCTGGCGACCGACATGATCGACGAGAAAACCGGCGAAGTGTTGTTCGAAGCCGGTGACGAACTGACCGCCGACGTGATGGAAAAGCTGGACGCGGCTGGCGTCAACGCGTTGCCGACGCTTGGCATCGATCACGTCAATGTCGGCCCTTATATCCGCAACACGCTGCAAGCCGACAAGAACGCGACGCGCGAAGAAGCGTTGATTGACGTTTACCGCGTCATGCGCCCGGGCGAGCCGCCGACTTTGGAATCCGCCGAGGCTTTGTTCCGCGGCTTGTTCTTCCAGCTCGACCGCTACGACCTGTCGCCGGTCGGCCGTGTCAAGATGAACTCGCGCTTGGGCTTCAAGACCGACGATCAGGTTCGCGTTTTGCGCAAGGAAGATATTCTGAAAATCATTCAGATCATGTGCGATCTGAAGGACGGGCGCGGCGAGATCGACGATATCGATCATTTGGGCAATCGCCGCGTGCGCTCGGTCGGCGAATTGATGGAAAATCAATATCGCATCGGCCTTGTGCGTATGGAACGCGCCATTCGCGAACGCATGAGCTCGATCGAGATCGACACTGTTATGCCGCATGATTTGATTAATGCGAAACCTGCGGCTGCCGCCGTGCGCGAATTTTTCGGCTCGTCGCAATTGTCGCAGTTTATGGATCAGACCAATCCTTTGTCTGAAATCACGCACAAACGCCGCGTTTCGGCTTTGGGGCCGGGCGGCTTGACGCGTGAGCGTGCTGGTTTTGAAGTCCGCGACGTGCATCCGACCCATTATGGCCGCATCTGCCCGATTGAAACGCCGGAAGGCCCGAATATCGGGCTGATCAGCTCGCTTGCGACCTATGCGCGCGTG
Organism: Alphaproteobacteria bacterium; assembly: GCA_031291395.1. Classification (GTDB taxonomy): domain Bacteria; phylum Pseudomonadota; class Alphaproteobacteria; order UBA9219; family UBA9219; genus CAIXLI01. The sequence continues at coordinate 7,148 of JARLJD010000101.1, forward strand.
AATCAATACGGCTTTATCGAAAGCCCGTATCGCCGCGTCAAGGGCGGCAAGGTGACGGCGGAAGTTGTCTATTTGTCGGCTATGGAAGAAGGCCAATATGCGATTGCGCAGGCGAACGCCGCGCTCGACAAAACCGGAAAATTTACCGGAGAGCACGTCATTGTGCGCAAGGCCGGTGAAAACATTACTGTTCCGCCTGAATCCGTTGACTTCATCGACGTGTCGCCGAAGCAGATTGTTTCGGTCGCTGCCGCGCTTATTCCATTTCTGGAAAACGACGACGCCAACCGCGCTTTGATGGGATCGAACATGCAGCGGCAGGCCGTTCCCTTGCTGCGCAACGATGCGCCTTTGGTCGGAACCGGCATGGAAGGAACGGTGGCGCGCGATTCAGGCGTGGCGATCGTCGCCAAACGTTCGGGCGTGATCGATCAGGTCGACGCCACACGCATCGTTATCCGCGCCGATCAAGACGAAGATTCCGAAGCGCCTTCGGTCGATATTTATAACCTGCTGAAATTCCAGCGTTCGAACCAAAGCACCTGCATCACGCAACGCCCGCTGGTTAAGGTGGGCGACAAGATTGTCCGTGGCGACATCATCGCCGACGGCCCCGCGACGGATTTGGGCGAGTTGGCTTTGGGACGCAACGTTCTGTGCGCCTTTATGCCGTGGAACGGGTATAACTTTGAAGACTCGATTTTGATCTCGGAACGCATCGTCAAGGACGACGTGTTCACCTCGATCCATATCGAGGAATTTGAAGTGATGGCGCGCGACACCAAGCTGGGTCAGGAGGAAATCACGCGCGATATTCCGAATGTCGGCGAGGAAGCGTTGAAGTGCCTCGACGAAGCCGGCATCGTTTACATCGGCGCAGAAGTGAACCCGGGCGATATTCTGGTCGGCAAGGTCACGCCCAAGGGCGAAAGCCCGATGACGCCGGAAGAAAAACTTCTGCGCGCGATTTTCGGTGAAAAAGCCGCCGACGTGCGCGACACCTCGTTGCGCTTGCCGCCCGGCGTGACGGGAACCATCGTCGAAGTGCGCGTGTTCTCGCGCCGCGGCGTGGACAAGGATCAACGCGCTATTGCAATAGAACGCGCCGAAATCGAACGCCTTGCCAAGGATCGCGACGACGAACGCGCGATCTTGGAGCGCAGCTTCTATGCGCGTTTGAAGAATTTGATTCTGGGCAAGAAGTCGGAATCCGGCCCCAAAGGCTTCCCGACCGGCAAAGCGGTCACGGAAGAAATTCTGGCCGATTATACGCACGGCCAGTGGCGCCAGATCAGCGTCAAGGACGAGAAGGTTATGGAGCAGGTCGAAAGCCTTTCCAAGGTTTTCGATGAGCAGGTCAATGCTCTGAAGAAGCGTTTCGACGACAAGGTGCAGAAGCTGCAGCGTGGCGACGAATTGCCCCCCGGCGTGATGAAACTGGTCAAGGTTTTCGTCGCGGTCAAACGCAAGCTGCAGCCCGGCGACAAGATGGCCGGACGCCACGGCAACAAGGGCGTCGTGTCCCGCATTCTGCCGGTCGAAGACATGCCGTATCTGGAAGACGGCACGTCGGTCGACATCGTTTTGAACCCGCTTGGCGTGCCGTCGCGCATGAATATCGGGCAGATTCTGGAAACGCATCTGGGTTGGGCTTCGGCCAATCTCGGGCGGCAGATCGGCGCGGCTTATGACGCTTATGCGGCGCAAGCCAAGCACGGCAAAAAAGCCAGCGTCGCCGATTTGCGCAGTCAGCTTAAGGCGGCGTACGGCGAAGAAACCTATAAGCAAGACGTGGGCGATTTGTCCGACGGCGAAATTCTGGAATTGGCGCAAAACTTGCGTCCCGGCATTCCGTTCGCGACGCCTGTTTTCGACGGCGCGCGCGGCGCGGATATCGAGAAGATGCTGACAATGGCAGGGTTGAACACGTCAGGCCAATCGACGCTGATCGACGGCCGCACGGGTGAGGCTTTCGACCGCAAGGTGACGGTCGGTTACATCTACATGCTCAAGCTTCACCATTTGGTCGACGACAAAATCCACGCGCGGTCGATCGGGCCTTATTCGCTGGTGACCCAGCAACCGCTCGGTGGCAAAGCGCAGTTCGGCGGCCAACGCTTCGGGGAAATGGAAGTTTGGGCTTTGGAGGCTTACGGCGCTGCGTACACGTTGCAGGAAATGCTGACCGTCAAATCGGACGACGTTTCAGGCCGCACAAAGGTCTACGAAGCGATTGTGCGCGGCGAGGATAATTTTGAAGCCGGTATTCCGGAATCCTTCAACGTTTTGGTCAAGGAACTGCGTTCGCTTGGGCTGAATGTGGAGATGGATCAGAAGAAGCTGGAGGCGCTGACCGACGTCACGAATGACAATGAACCTTTGACGGCATTGCCGGAGAGCGCGGAGTAAAACAGGGCGTCATCCCCGCGAATGCGGGGATCCATTTTGGCCGCAAGAAAGCAAGCAAGAAAGATGGATCCCCCCATTCGCGGGGATGACGCCGGTGCGAAACAACAGACACGATGCAAGCAGGAGACTGACAGCATGAACGACCTAATGAGCATCTTTAATCAACAAAGCGCCCCCCAGACTTTTGACCAGATCAAAATCTCTGTGGCGTCGCCGGAACGGATTCGTTCCTGGTCGTTTGGCGAGATCAAGAAGCCGGAGACGATCAATTACCGCACGTTCAAGCCGGAACGCGACGGGTTGTTCTGCGCGCGCATCTTTGGGCCGATCCGCGATTACGAATGCTTATGCGGCAAGTACAAGCGCATGAAATATCGCGGCATCATCTGCGAAAAGTGCGGCGTCGAAGTCACGCTGCAAAAGGTGCGTCGCGAACGCATGGGGCATATCGAACTGGCCGCCCCCGTCGCGCATATCTGGTTTATGAAGTCGCTGCCCTCGCGCGTCGGTTTGCTGTGCGACATGACGCTGAAAGAGCTGGAACGCGTTCTGTATTTCGAAAATTACGTCGTGACGGAACCCGGCCTGACGCCGCTCAAGCTGAAGCAGCTTTTGTCGGAAGAAGATTATCTTAAGGCGCAGGAAGAATATGGCGACGATGCTTTCACCGCCCTTATCGGCGCGGAAGCGATCAAGTTCATGCTGTCGGGCATTGATTTGCACGAAGAAAAGCTTCGCCTGCGCGAAGATTTGATCAACACAACCTCGGACGCCAAGCGCAAGAAGATCGTCAAGCGTTTGAAAGTCATCGAGGCCTTCATCGAATCCGGCGCGCGTCCGGAATGGATGGTTCTGGATGTCGTTCCGGTCATTCCGCCGGAATTACGTCCTTTGGTGCCTTTGGACGGTGGCCGTTTTGCGACTTCTGATCTCAACGATTTGTATCGCCGCGTTATCAACCGCAACAACCGTTTGAAGCGTCTGATGGAATTGCGCGCGCCCGACATCATCGTGCGCAATGAAAAGCGCATGTTGCAGGAATCGGTCGACGCCCTGTTCGACAATGGCCGCCGCGGGCGCGTCATCACCGGCGCGAACAAGCGTCCGCTGAAATCGCTGTCCGATATGCTCAAGGGCAAGCAGGGGCGTTTCCGCCAGAATCTGCTCGGCAAACGCGTCGATTATTCGGGGCGTTCCGTTATCACGGTCGGCCCCGAACTCAGGCTGCATCAGTGTGGCTTGCCCAAGAAAATGGCTTTGGAACTTTTCAAGCCGTTCATCTATGCCAAGCTGGAACTTTACGGCATGGCCTCGACGATCAAGGCCGCCAAGCGGATGGTCGAAAAGGAACGTCCGGAAGTTTGGGATATTCTTGAAGAAGTCATTCGCGAACATCCCGTGATGCTGAACCGCGCGCCGACCTTGCACCGTTTGGGCATTCAGGCGTTCGAGCCGATCCTGATCGAAGGCAAGGCGATCCAGCTGCACCCGCTGGTTTGCACCGCGTTTAACGCCGACTTCGACGGCGACCAAATGGCCGTGCATGTTCCGCTGAGCCTCGAAGCGCAGTTGGAAGCACGCGTTTTGATGATGTCGACCAACAACATCCTGTCGCCCGCGAACGGCAAGCCGATCATCGTTCCGTCGCAGGATATCGTTTTGGGCTTGTATTACATCACGCTGGCGCGCGAAGGCGAGCCGGGCGAAGGCATGGTTTTCGGAACGATTTACGAGATCGAGCAAGCCTTGGCCAACAAGACCGTGACGCTGCACACAAAAATCAAGGCGCGTTATCATGGCGTCGATGCGGAAGGCAAGCCCACGATCACGCGCGTCGAGACGACTCCCGGCCGCATGTTGCTGTCGGAAATTCTGCCGCGCCATCCCAGTCTGCCGTTCAGCATCATCAACCGTTTGCTGACAAAGAAGGACATTACCAACGTCATCGATCTGGTCTATCGCCATTGCGGCCAGAAAGAGACAGTGATGTTTGCCGACCGCATGATGGGGCTTGGCTACAGCAACGCTTGCCGCGCGGGCATTTCGTTCGGCAAGGACGATCTGGTTGTGCCGCAGGCCAAGAAGACTCTGATCGCCAAGGCGCAGAAACAGGTCGACGAATATGAACAGCAATATCAGGACGGCCTGATCACGCGCGGCGAGAAATACAACAAGGTCGTCGACGTCTGGTCGAATTGCACCGAACGCGTCGCCGAGGAAATGATGAAAGACATTTCCGACACCGGCAAAGGTCAGGTCAATTCCGTTTACATGATGGCGCATTCCGGCGCGCGCGGTTCACCGGCGCAGATCAAGCAGCTGGCGGGCATGCGCGGCCTGATGGCCAAGCCGAACGGCGAAATCATTGAAACGCCGATCATCTCCAACTTTAAGGAAGGGCTGACGGTTCTCGAATACTTCAACTCGACCCACGGCGCGCGTAAAGGTTTGGCGGACACCGCTTTGAAAACGGCGAATTCCGGTTACCTGACGCGTCGTTTGGTGGACGTGGCGCAAGACGCCATTATCACCGAGATCGATTGCGGCACCGACAAAGGCCTCAACGTCAAGGCGGTTATCGAAGGCGGCGAAGTTATCGCGCCGTTGTCGGAACGCATCCTTGGCCGCACGGCTTTGGTCGATGTCGTTCATCCCAAGACGGGGGAAGTTTTGGTCGCGGCGGGGAATCTGATCGAAGAACGGCAAGTCGAGATGATCGACAAAGCCGGAATCGACACGGTTTCTATCCGTTCGGCTTTGACCTGCAAAACCGAGCTGGGCGTGTGCGCCAAATGCTATGGCCGCGATCTTGCGCGCGGGACTCCGGTCAATATCGGCGAGGCTGTCGGCGTGATCGCCGCACAGTCGATCGGCGAACCGGGAACCCAGCTGACGATGCGCACGTTCCATATCGGCGGCGCGGCGCAACGCGGCGCGGAAACGAATTCGGTCGAAGCCTCGTTCGACGCCAAATTGCAGATCAAGAACAAGAACGTCGTCGCCAACAGCGAAGGCCGCCCTGTCGTGATGAACCGCAATTGCGAGATCGTGCTGGTGGACGCCGACGGCCGCGAGAAGGCGCGCCACCGTGTGCCTTACGGCGCTCGGTTGCTCGCCAATGAAGGCGATGCCGTCAAGAAGGGGCAGAAGCTCGCCGAGTGGGATCCCTATACGATGCCGATCATCACCGATCGCGAAGGCACGGCGCATTATGCCGACCTCGTGGAAGGATTGTCGGTCAGCGAAGTTATGGATGAAGCGACGGGCATTTCCTCGAAGAAGGTCACCGACTTCCGTCAGCAGGCGCGCGGCGCGGAATTGCGTCCGCGCATCGTTCTGCACGACAAGAAGGGCGAGGTCATCAAGCTGTCGAACGGCATGGAAGCGCGTTACTTCCTGCCCGTGGACGCCATTTTGAACATCGAGAACGACACCCACGTCAAGGCGGGCGACATTCTGGCCCGTGTCCCGCGCGAAGGCACGAAGACCCGCGACATCACGGGTGGTCTGCCGCGCGTCGCCGAATTGTTCGAAGCGCGCCGTCCCAAGGATTTCGCGATTATTTCGGACATCGACGGCCGCATCGAATACGGCAAGGATTACAAAACCAAGCGCCGCATCGTCGTTCGCCCGATGGACGAGTCTCTAGAGCCGCGCGAATATCTGATCCCCAAAGGCCGTCATATCGCCGTTCAGGAAGGCGATATGGTGCAAAAGGGCGATTTGCTGATCGACGGCAACCCCGTGCCGCACGACATTCTGGCCGTGATGGGCGTGGCGGCTTTGGCCGACTACATCATCAACGAAATCCAGGAAGTCTATCGTCTGCAAGGCGTGAAGATTAACGACAAGCACATCGAAGTGATCGTCCGCCAGATGTTGCAAAAGGTCGAAATCACCGACTCCGGCGATACGACTCTTCTGCAAGGCGAACTGCTCGACCGCGCGGAATTCCTCGCAATAAACGAAAAGGCGATTTTGGAAAACCTGCGCCCCGCGCAGGGCAAGGCTGTCCTGCAAGGCATTACCAAGGCCAGCCTGCAGACGCGTTCGTTCATCTCGGCCGCATCGTTCCAGGAAACCACCCGCGTTTTGACCGAGGCGGCAGTGTCCGGCAAGGTTGATACGCTGGAAGGGCTGAAAGAAAACGTCATCGTCGGCCGGTTGATCCCGGCAGGCTCCGGCTCTTATGTCAACCGTCTGCGCCAAATCGCCGCCTCGCGCGACGCCGAGGCCGACAAGCTCGATGCCGAGAAAGCGCAAGCCGCGCTTGTCGCGGCAGAGGAGCAGGAAGTCGCGTAAGACGCTGCGTTTCGGATAAGAAAAAACCCCTTTTCGGCGGTGCCGGGAAGGGGTTTTTTCTGCGGTTTGGTTAAAGGTGGAGATGAAAGTAATTGGACGGGTGATTTTTGTGGTATGATCCGCCTGTCGTATTTTACGCTCTAACTGTTTATGGAGGATTTAGATGACATTATTGGAGAAGGCAAAAAGGGCTCTACCGAGAAAGCGTCATAACAGATTTAACGATCCGAGAAGCAGAAAGCCGTCAGAGGAAGATAGGGAATGCCCCATATGGACGGACGAACAGAATTTGAAGATTTTGATTTGTTCAAAGAAGGCGCAACATCGTGACTGGACTTTGGCGGCGTGTGAAGCGGCAGCTAACGCGATTATTAAGACTGCCGAGGCCAAGGCAAGAGATGGAGAATGGGAGCCGCTTAGGTCGATATCTGCTTATAAAAGGGGCGTTGAATACAGGAAACAGCTTGAGATTAACCGCAGCATAGATTTTAAAAAACTTCCATGCGTTCTTAACTTTGGTTCTTGATCCATCCCGCCGGTTGCTTTATGGGCACCGCTAGCGTCGATTGGATTCCCACATCATTTGGGATTCGCACCTGTTCTGCCCCTTGGCTTTTCGGAATAAGGCGATATTTTCATTTTGAGCTGACAAAAAGTGAAAAAACACTTGCTCTTCTCTAAAGATTCGTCCATTTTGCGCGCCTTACGACCTCATGTGGGGCCATAGCTCAGCTGGGAGAGCGCAACAATGGCATTGTTGAGGTCAGGGGTTCGATCCCCCTTGGCTCCACCATCATTTCTCTTTTTCGTATACCTCATTTGTTTTGATGAAATAGATCAATCAATTAAAGGCGGTTTGGAAATCGCTTTTTTCTGCGGCGAAAAACGAGCATTTATTAACCAGCTTTCGGAATATCAAATCACATCAATAAATTAAGTGGTTCGATGCCGATTGGGGTTTCACATCAAGAAAAAATTATACTTTGGGCTTATCCAAACCAGGCAGCTCTCCAAAAACTCTGGCCTGAACTTCTGTGTCCGGTTTGGGGCGAAGAGGATGTGGAGAAAAACCACCTTTTTCTCTAATGCGATTAATGACGAGTTCACTATTAGTAGTCTCTACTACGCGAATTTGTTTTAAAGGAATTGGCGAAAAACAAATAACTTCGGGAACTTCGTATGAAATGCTTTTGGAGAGATACTCGGCAAGTGGCGTGAGGCTTTCCCAATAAGTACGCTTTACCTGATGTGTGATATCTTTGTTTGCTCCTCTGGCTCCATCATAATCATCTCTCAAATGGGGTGAGTAATCGGCTACATATATATCTTCATACCAAACCCCGATCATAATGCATTGATGATGTAGTTGAAGCCCGCGATGGAGCGGACGATGTCAGGGTTTTTGTCGATATAGAGAACGGCCTCGCAGAGCTTTTTCTCGACGAGGCGCATAGACTTGAGCGCGTAG
>JARLJD010000102.1 GCA_031291395.1 Alphaproteobacteria bacterium
CTACGCGCTCAAGTCTATGCGCCTCGTCGAGAAAAAGCTCTGCGAGGCCGTTCTCTATATCGACAAAAACCCTGACATCGTCCGCTCCATCGCGGGCTTCAACTACATCATCAATGCATTATGATCGGGGTTTGGTATGAAAAATGTTTTGACAGCCGCGCTCTGTCAGCCGCGCTCTTGCGCATATCGTATAAAATTAGCCAAAATGGCAGAGTCTGTCCAGTTTTTTCAAAGCTCTGGAAGTCAAGCTGGAACACAATAGTCATTGTGTCCCCGGATGCTGGATGTCCTTAGTCGCTGGGCGACTGTACTCCATTTCTACGGAGAATGGAACGAAAGAGGCTATTAAGGTTTCTCCCCAGGTTTTACCCATGTATTGTACTCTTCACTAAGTTTATTTTTATTAGTGGCTCTGTCTGCTCCAAAAATATTACGAACCGCAAAATCATGAGCCGGATCTGTCAAAATATCATCGACCTCTTTCTTGTTCTCACCAGCATAATCTCGTAATGCAGTAAACTGTTGATCATCCAGTGCTCCCTTAACTTCCCTGTACTTCAACAGTCCCGCTTTATTATTTCTCAACTTATATGGCAGATCCTTCTCATCTGTGCGTGCTAGGGCATGTTTTTTGCCCAAAGTCGTCATTTGTGCGTCATCCGCATCCGTATACGACTTCCTGACACTCACCATTTGCTGTCCCATACCCCCCACACCTTGCCCCAATTTTTGCACCTGCTCTCCCATTTTCAGGCCAAGATAAGTATTGACTGCGGCAACGCCTTGTTCGAAATGCGAAGGATTGCCCATCTTCTCGGTAGCCAAACTTTTCCCGCCCATCCATTCCATCGCATGATTAGGAATCTTGCTGATTAAATTAAAGGCATGGTTGGCAATAGAGTACAGCAAAAAGACATAAACGACAGTATATACAAGATGGCTTACGACCAGATGGTCTCCAATTTCTGCGCCAGATCCGCCACCGGCCACAGCAGCGGCATAAAGGGCATTAAGCAAGCCAGTGCCGACATACATGATCAAAAGCCCAGCGATCAGGCCAAAAATCATCAAAACCGGGCGCAACAAAACGCTGAAAATCATAAAATAAGCGCCCTTGGCTTGTCCGGGCAAACCGTCGCCTTCAGGGTGCAAGTGAGCCAAGGCTACAAGAGGGATAGCAACAATCGATTCCGCAACGCACGCGATCCATGTAATTGTATTGAAGAAAAAATGCATGAAAGGAAGAAAAGGAACGAGATAGGCAATCGTGACGCCCATACCGAAAAACAAAGCGCCTATAAAAAATAATGTTGCTCCGATCACCCCTCCCGCAGCGGCTAAAAGCGCCGTGGCTCCGGCACCTAATATAAGCAGAAGACTGGCTCCGCCCGTACCTGCTGCGGCTGTTGCACCAATGAGCGCCATACCAACAGAAGCTAAGGCACCACCAACCCCGGAAAATGCCGCTGCATATATTCCATAATTAAAATACTTAAGCGCCGCTTTAATACATTTGTGTCCCCACGCAGCCACTTCTAGCAAAGGATTATTGCCAGTAAACTGAACGCCTATGCCCACATTGTTAAGGCTGTTGTTATTCTGTTGCCAAATGCCGTTCTCCGACGCGACATAATCCACCAAGCGAAGAATTATTCCTATAGGTGACCATGAAGCACCGCCCATCGGCGTTTGCGTCGCCCCATTATTAGTCGGCGCCTTAGGCTTCCCCCCCACAAGAACGCTGGAAAATTCCGAAAGGACGCGCCCCGTCTCGGCATAGCTCTGCTTCGCGGCGGCAAGATTATCCTTTTCGCCAAACTGAAGAAGCTTTTCCTGGAAAGCTTTCTCCGGCCCCGACGGCGCAACAGTCGATGGTAGGCTTTGCTCGATCACGGCGTTAAGTTCGGCCTGATTGGTCGCGAGCTTGTTGAACCACGCGCCCGCCGAAACCCAGCCTTCGTTTGTGGATTTGGTCGTCAGATCATTTATCGTCTGTTGAAGCGCGCTGCTGCTTACGTTTTTTACCGTAGCAGTCAACTGCGTTTGAAAATCGCTGGCCGCGGTTTGCAGGTCGGTTGGCGAAGGAATCGTTGTGGAAGGCGTCACCCCTCCCGTAAGAGAGGTATCGATATCCATAAAAACCTGGATTTGCGTCGCAAGAGTCTTGGCTGCCGGTAAAGCGGTTGAAGTGAAGTCATTTTGAACGCTGGTAAAGATAGTGTCGGAAATTTGTTGCAAATCTGGATCCGACACGACCGGCTTTGTGGGCATCGTGTAGGAGCCGCACAAATCATAATCGCTGACAAGATTGTTCTTGAAAGAATATTTTACCGCGCCGGAAGACAAAGTTTGGGCGGTGGGGTCTGTGGGTGTGCCGTTCAAACTCCAATTCCAACCGTTGATGTTATCATCCATCGTCACGCCCAAAGGTTCGGCGTTTTGATAGACTTGATAATTATACGCATATTCGCATGCGTACATCATCGTCACGTTATAGACGCTGTTCGAGATGTCCTGATTGGCATTCAATGGCGGCATGCCGGCGTCCCCCGCCAGTTTCGTGACAAACGACGCCCACACATTGCTGGCAAGCGCCGTGCCCAATTGCGCCACTTTGATAACGATTTCCTGTCCGCAATTAAGCCCGCCATTGATGGGAACCAGCAAGCCGATAGCGACGACAAGGCGTATCGGCGCCCAGATCTGGTTGGCGCGTTTGCCCATCGGCACGCCGTGATGCGCCGTTTCCACCACCATCGCCGTCAGGTGATAAAACAGAATAACTGCGGCAATGATCAAAATGGCGTCGCTGTAAGTGGCCAATGCGGTGACAAACGCGCTTTGAATGCTGGTCGTGGGCATGGTCTGCCCTGTCGTGGTGGAAATATTCTGAAGCGCCGCAGCCGAATTATTGGGATCGAACAAAAAAGTGATCCAGTTGTTGGCAAGATCGCTGTCGGGATTCGCAAGCGTGAAAACGCCATTACTCGCCGCATGCGCCGGATGCACGAACATCAGCATCAACACGATGCAAACCGACAAAGCGATCAGCGCCAGTGCGCTGGATACGGCGGAAAACAAAAGGACTTTCGGCAGGCCTTCGCGGGTAAAGGACAACTCGCCCCACGCGGCACGCAGGACATAGGATAAAGACAAAGGCGCGTTATCGTCGGTATTCAGCGCGGGATGATCTTTCGGAAACAATCCGTTCATCGCAAAAATCATCGCGATGATGCGCACGAAAAGGGAAAAAGACTGCCCGATGGGGCTAAGGCTTTCCCCCAAATGCGGATTAAACAACGATCCGAACACAGAACGGCGTTTGGGCTGGTCTAGGCCGGAATCTTTGCGCGTATCGAACAACGCCATGGGAAGAACCCTCATAATATACGTCTACTCTCTATAACTTTAGTCAGAATCAGGAAAATATTCGTTAATTTACAAATTATTTTCCCCATTTACTGCAAACCGTTTATTTCCCAAGTTAACGCTTTATCATACCTAATCAGCCCCTAATGCGTCAATGTTTATCGCATATTCCTCAACATACAGCAAAATATGCGTTTTTTCGGGCATGAAAGTAATTAGCGGTTTGGTAACTTCCAAAAATTAAGTTAGACTATAACATAACGGCTCGAACAAATTGGTGCTGAAATGAAGAAAATAACGTTTTTTTGTACGGCGCTTGCACTGGCCGCGCTTCTCGCGCTCCCCACAACCCCTGTTGCGGCGCAGGCGTTGACGCCCAGCCCCTGCGGCACAATCCTCTGCCTCGGCAGCTCGCCGGGATTTTCCGTCAGCGGTCAGGTGCCAAAGTTGAAGAGATATGGCGGACAGGCTTGCAGAATCCTAACATCAGGTTTTTTCAATATAAGTGAAGAAGGTCCTGGCGCGACCTATGCCGCGCGGCTGAGATATTTGAAATCCGGCCATTCCAAGACTTGTCCGGGAGCAAACGTCACCGATAAAACCTCCCTGACTCAGGATATAGCAGTGATTATGGAAGTATGCGGATCATCGCCAAGCTATGACAGCTGCACACGCCCATGATTTAGGATTGGAAAATGAGTTTGTTAGTGCTATGACAGCCGCGTTGCAAAAGAATCTTGCGGAGACGAAAAATGCCTTTGATTGACGTTGCTCATATCGCCCGCAGCAAAAGCGCCCCATGGTTGCATTAGGAGGATTATTTATGCAAAGACAATCCGGATTTCATAACGTCGGTTTGGTTTTCTTCTCCCTCCTCATCCTTTTCGCGCTTCAGCCAAAGCGGGCACTTGCGACCAGCACCACGCCGCCTTGCAACGATTCCTCGTCCCCCTATTACAATCTTGACACGATCGCGTTAAATAACGCTGCCTCCCACCAACAAGCGGCCTATACCGCAGGCGTGAATGCCGTTAACCAGTTTCCGGTCGCCTCGGCTGCGCAGCTGTGCGCAAACAAGATAGACAGTGCATTTTCCAGCCTTGGGGGGCTTACGTCATCAACCGGCGTTGCCGGTCTCTCCCTCAGTTCCGCCCTTTCGACAGCCTTCACAAATATCACAAATCAGGTCACCAATCAGATCTGTTCTTCCTTAACGGGCGCTATCGGGGCAACCGCTGGCAGCTCAAGCCTTTCCAGCATTGCCAAAATCTGTCTGCCGATGCCGAGCTTTAACTTGTCCTCTTTCTCGCTCCCCTCCGTAGCGGGTTGCTCGGGCGGCATGCCAATCAGTCTCATGCAATCCAACACTGGATCGAAATCGCCAACGGGAACATACAATTACCAGCAATTTCTTCAGTAGCAATTAGCGGAGGTTTTCATGGCTCGGAGTCCAAACATGCGGGTTTCTAAAAAAGGTGTGTTGAGCGTTGCGGCTGTCCTTCTGTTGGAAGGAGGCCTGCTTCTCCCGTTTACGCGCTCGGCGGAAGCGCAAACTTCAGTCCCCGTCACAGATTCTTCAGTTGTCACTGCGCTCAACGCCTTAAATCAAGCGATCAACGGCGGCCAAAAGATCCAGAATACGGCAACGGGGCAATATATAGATACCGTTAACGCTGGCAACAGAACCAATGTTAACGCCCAGCTGGCAGGAAATCTGGCGGCGCAATACCAAATCCCTACCGATTTTAGTTATTGCCAACAAGGACAGAGAGCGGCAGCCGCCGCTCAGGATCACCTCACTTCGGCAGCGCTGGCTCAGGCTTTAGCGCAAAGTCAAGAACGTCAAGAAAGTCCTGCGGTGCAAGCGACAGAACTTAAATACCAGCAATGCAAGCTGTTCGGCCCCTCAAACACAAGCGATCCTCAAGCCTCTGCCCTCAAAGCTTTATGCGGCAACAACCTCTCGGCTCCCGCTGCGCATGCGCGGCAGGATCGCACATCTGAAAGTTTGTTTGGCCCTTTGCAATTTGATTACATGCCGAATTCCATGAATCTGACAAATGGCGTGTATTCAGCCGCCCCTATTACCACCACCCCCGGCACGGATGGCCAATGGAAATATGCGGCTGCGTTGACATACTGCCAGCATGTCAGCCGCGCCCAGCCCAAACCGCCGCAAGCGCCTTCCGATAACCACGCGACGACGACAATGATAACAGCGATGGGACAAGCCGTCGATGCGGAAGCAAGAAGCAGCCAAGGGGCGGGCGGTTGCTACGCGTTCTTCACAGAACGTGTGCGGTATGGTCAAAGCAACGATTTCTCCGGCCTACACAAACAACAGGCGGATCGCTGCGCAGCCGATTTCGCCGCCCATATTATCAGCACAGCCGAAAATACTGATTGCCAAACAAATGGGCGCAGCACGCTGCAGGCGGATCAAGACATGGCTTACCGCATAAAATCACCGGACTATTTGAGCGATGTCGTGGCTAAGCTGGAATGGGCAAATGGGGCGCAGGAAGGGGCACTCTCACGAGCAATGAACGATGAAGAAACGTTCCAACAACGTCTTATCTTGGAACGCCAAACATTGGCTCAGACAACGGCTGCGGCAAACGACATCGCTCTGGCTCACACCGCAACGCCAGTGTACCAACCATAGAACGTCAGTCATAAACGCATTGCGATGTGCCGCTGCCGTCATAGGTGATGGTTAGCTTTGTGGCCAGACTTTTGGGTGGCGGGCAATTGGCCGGTTCAAGCGATATAATGGCTTGGCCGTTGGAGCCCGCGCATAATGCGGATCCCGATATAAGATAATCCTTGATAACGCCATCATAATTAATCGTAGCCGGCGCAGGCGCCGCGTTCGTGATCAGATATTCCCCCTTATCCGTCTGCAAAAGCCCCTCCACGCCCAAATAACAGGAAGACGCGATCTGGTCGCGGGTCAAGCCTAGTTTGTCGCCAATTTTTTGGACATCTTGCGAGCCGAACATGGATTTATCGCCGATCACGATCGTCTGTTTGTAAGGCAAGCGATTGTCCGTTTGAACAAGAGGTTGAACTCTTGTCAGAGAGATAGGAGCGGACGGCTGTTCAACCGCCGTTTCCCTAGGCGCCGATTGCGAAGCAGTTGACGCGGCTGTTGGCGCGGGCGCCTCGGCGGAAGGTTGCGGCTCTGCTGCCGGATTTCCCTGCTTGGGACTCGGCTCTACAACCCCAAGGCCAAGATTCGGAAAGGAAGCCCCATCACCGGACGACGGCGAGGAAGGCAGCAAAACATTCCCCGTCGCCTGCGATGGCAGCGGCGTTAACGCCGCAGCAAGAAAAAACCCGACGGCAGCATACAAAGGGCAACGCATGAAGATCCCCATCGTTTCAAAATCGTCTCAGACAGCGCGAGGAAACCAAGTGAATCCGTGCGACGGTTAAAAACAACAGCGAAGCAAAAACGCCGTGATTCCCTCCCCCTCTATGGGGGAGGGTTAGGGTGGGGGTGATCGCGCCGCAAGAATTGTCTCATAAATTCAAAGACATTTCATGTGGAACCACCACCCCGCCCCTAACCCTCCCCCATAGAGGGAAGGGGATTCTATCGCTTTTGCCGCACCGTTTATCTCACTTGTTCCCTCATGCCGCCATCCTCTCTTTTAGCGACTTTATCCATAAAAACAAGCCGCCCCCGTCACGCCTCTTCCTCAACCACCCGCTCCATCCGCCACACTGTGACCGTGCGCATGTCGCGGTCTTCGAGATCGCGCGAGGTCGGGACATCATAGCTGGCCAACTTGACCATCCCTTCCTGCGGCACATAAGCGCGTCCCGGATCGGCAAGCAAGACAAGCGCGCCGTCTTCGACGCAATAGCGCAGCCAGCGGATCAGCTTCGCGCTCATCGCCTGCTGATAGCAAACATCGCCCGCGATGATGACATCGGCTTTGGCAAAAGCTTTTGTTAAATCAATGCCTTCGGAAGTTTTGACACCCACCTGATTGATCTCGGCGTTCAACCGGATCGCAATCAAGGCCAGCGTGTCGATATCGACCGCCAAAGCGCTTTTCGCCCCCGCCTTCATCGCAGCAATCGCCCCAACGCCGCTGCCCGCCGCAAAATCCAGAACGCGCTTGCCTTTCACAAGTTCCGGATGATCCAAAACATACCGCGCCACCCCCTGCCCTCCCGGCCACGCAAAAGCCCAGAAAGGCGGCGGCAAATCGGCATGCCGCAACCGTTCCTCCGTCAACGTCCACAAAGGCGTAACCTCGGTCGCCAGATGCAGCCTGATTTCCGGTATGATCGACGGCGGAAGAATCTGTGTTTGCGTACGGATGAAGTCTATGGGGTCGAAGGTCATACGGTTTTCAGCGCGTCCAGATAAATCTGTTGCCGCCCCGGGGCAGTCGGATCAATGCGGCCAGATACATGCGCCGTGTAATACCTGACACCGACAACCTTATTGGCAAGCTTTAAAAGCTTCCCGGCAAGAACTTTAACGTTTAGCCATTTGAAAGCGGGGCGTTTTTCCAGCAAACGGAAATACAAGTTGAACCCGTCAATATAGATGATTGTTCGCATAGGCTTGACAATGCCAAAAAAGCAAGGGCCACTCGGGATTTCTCCCTTGCGGCCCTTGGGTCGACAGCACGCTGCCGACGGGTTCAGTTCAGAATGTATATCAGAATTCGCGTGATTTCAATCGTTAAATACATCGTGTCGGCGTTCAACGAATTGTCCGATTAGATAGCCAATGAAATGTCCGATAGTTCCCGTTTTGTACATGGGGGCTGAGATGAAAATCGAACGGGCAATTCAGGAGGGCTTGAGGATGTTGAAGTTTGACGAGGTGAACA
>JARLJD010000103.1 GCA_031291395.1 Alphaproteobacteria bacterium
CTACGCGCTCAAGTCTATGCGCCTCGTCGAGAAAAAGCTCTGCGAGGCCGTTCTCTATATCGACAAAAACCCTGACATCGTCCGCTCCATCGCGGGCTTCAACTACATCATCAATGCATTATGATCGGGGTTTGGTATCAGTTTATGTGGCGCGTTGAGGCATGCGTAAATCAGGGAATTCGGGTTGGAACGGGTGGGCTGGTAGTCTAGAAGGTTTGAGCCTTTGGCAGTGTCGAAAATCACCCCAAAAACCCTCTTGCCGCCCTTAACGCCTCATCAACCAGCGGCGACGGCATCAGCGTGATCCCGACTACTGCCAGCGACGACAAGCCAAGCACAAACCTTACGCCCCAATCCGGCAAGGGGTCGAGGGGGGATGCGGATTCGTCGACATACATGACTTTGACGATGCGCAGGTAATAATACGCGGTCACGACGCTGGAAAGCACGCCGATGATCGCGAGCGGCAGCCAGCCGGTTTGGACGGCGGCGAGGAACAGGAAATATTTGCCGAAAAATCCCGCCAAGGGGGGAATCCCTGCGAGGGAGAACATTAAAACGCTCATCGCCAGCGAGACCAGCGGATGAGTTCGGGACAAGCCGGAGAGGTCGGCGAGGGAACTGGCCGCTTTGCCGCCGCGGCGCAGGCACAGGATAACCGCAAAGGCTCCGAGCGTTCCCAGCGCGTAGATCGTGAAATAAATCAGAATCGCCTGAACGCCAGTTTTGCCGCCGACCAACAGCCCGATCAGCAAATAACCGACGTTGGCGATAGAACTGTAAGCCAGAAGGCGCTTCAAATCGGTCTGCGCCACGCCCGCAAACGCGCCCCACAACATCGAGGCGACGGAGATAAACAGGATCGCCTGATGCCCCTGCGCCGTCAATCCAGACATCGGTTCAAGAACAAAGCGCGTGAATAGAGCCAGCGCCGCCAATTTCGGCGCGGAGGCAAAAAACGCGGTGACGGGCGTGGGCGATCCTTCGTAAACGTCCGGCGTCCACATGTGAAACGGCGCGCCCGAAACCTTGAACGCCAGCGCGGCGCAGACGAAAACCATACCGACGACGATGCCCGGGGTCGCCTGAACCTGACCGCGCAGCGCAAAGGACAGCGACGCAAAATCGGTCGTTCCGGCAAAACCGTAAAGCAGCGAAATGCCGTAAAGCAAAATCCCCGACGACAGCGCGCCGAGGACAAAATATTTCACTCCGGCTTCGCTCGACCGCGCGTCGTCGCGCCGAAAGGCCGCCAGAACGTAAAGCGCAAGGCTTTGCAATTCCAACCCCACATAAAGCGAAAGCATATCGCAAGCCGAGGCCATAAGCATCATGCCCAAAGTCGCGAACAGGATCAGCACGGGATATTCAGGCCGCTCGCTGCCGTCTTTTTCAAAATAGCTCCACGACAGCAGGAGCGAAAGCGATGAGGCGACAAGAATGATCGCTTTGACGAAACGCGCGAAACCGTCATCGACAAATTGCGTGCCAAAGGCAAAAACGGGGAGCCTTCCATTCAGCAGAAAATGAAGGCGCAGGTGACAAAACAACGTAAATCCGGCGAGGGCGAAGGAAATGATCGCCAGAACGCCGATATGCCGCGTGACCCGCGCCCCGCAAAAAGCTGCCGCGAGGAGCGTGATGAGGCCGAAGACGGCGATCTCGATTTCAGGGAGGGTTATGAGGAGGGATTGGGGGTTAATCATGCCCAACCCCCTGAATTTCCCCCAGCGCCTTTTCCAGACTTTGCGCATAGACGTTGCGGAAGGTTGCGGGATAGATTCCAATCCACAAAACCAGCGCCAGCAACGGCGCGAACATCGCAAGCTCGCGTTTGTTCAAATCCGGCATCCGCCGCACATCCTCTTTGATCAATTCCCCATAGAACAAGCGGCGGTAAAGCCACAACATATAAGCCGCGCCCAGAATCATCCCCAAAACCGCAAGCGCGGCGAACCAGCCATTGACCAGATACGCGCCCTGTAAACTCAGAAATTCTCCGACAAACCCCGACGTTCCCGGCAAGCCGATAGAGGCCAGCGTAAAGAGCATGAACACCAAAGCATAGCGCGGCATGTTGGTCGCCATGCCTCCATAACGCGAAATCTCGCGCGTGTGCAGGCGATCATAGGCGACGCCGACGCAAAGAAACGTCGCAGCCGCCACAAAACTATGCGACAGCACGACCAGCATCGCGCCGTCGAACCCTTGCCGCGTAAAGCTGAAAATCCCCAGCGTGACATAGCCCATATGCGCGACCGAAGAATAAGCGATCAGCTTCTTCATATCCGTCTGCGCCAGCGCGACCAGCGAGGCATAGACGATCCCGACAAGGCTTAAGCCGATCATCATCGGCGCGAAGTGGCGGCTGGCCTCCGGCAGCATCTGAATGCAAATGCGAATAAACCCATATGCGCCCATTTTCAGCAAAACGCCCGCCAGAATGACAGACCCCGCCGTCGGCGCTTCGACATGCGCGTAAGGCAGCCAAGTATGAAACGGCCACATGGGAGTCTTGACCGCAAACGATGCGAAGAACGCCAGCCACAACCACACCGCCATTTCTTTGGGAAATTTTCCGCCCATCATCGCGGTCATATCGGTCGTACCGAGATGAAGCGCCATTGCGATAATCGCGATCAGCATCAAAACGGAACCGAGAAAAGTGTAGAGAAAGAATTTATACGCCGCGTAAACGCGCTTTTCCCCGCCCCACACGCCGATGATCAGAAACATCGGCAACAACACGCCTTCAAAGAACACATAAAACAAAATGAAATCGAGCGACGTGAACATTCCGATCATCATGGATTCGAGAACCAAAATCGCGATCATGAATTCCTTGACGCGCGTTTTGACGCTGCCCATCGCCGACAAGATGCTGAGCGGCGTTAGAATCGCCGCGATCATCACGAACCAAACCGAAATGCCGTCGACGCCCTTGATGTAGGCGATGTTGAAAGAGGGAATCCAGACAAAGCGCTCGACAAACTGAAACCCCGTATCGGCGGGATTGAAACGGTTCAGCATAAGGAAAGACAAAGCCAGCGTCGCGAGGGACGCAAGAAAGGCAATGCGTTGCGCGTGCTTGCCCTTCTTGTCCTGCCCGCCTTTGACAAACAAAAAGATAAACACCGCGCCCAAAAGCGGCGCGAAGGTGACGGCGGAGAGGAGGGGAAAATCAGACATCAGGGGGTTTCATTGCTTGTCGAACGGCGGGTTATTGTAGGCGTTTGGTACATAAGGACTGCGCTTTCTCGTAGGAGCGGCTTCCAGCCGCGACCCGTTGTCTTTACGTCAACAGGCGCGGCTGGAAGCCGCTCCTACGATAAAGCGCAACTTGTGTCGTCCTGCAACAAAATCACTTTCCCTCAAACTCCGCATCCGCGTTCGGATCAAACCCGAACCACGTCCACGTCTTGCGCATTTCCGCGCCCAAGGGCGCGGTCACATCGATCGTTCCGCGGCGCGGATGGGGGATTATTAGCCTTCGCGCATGAAGATGCAATCCTTTGCCGAGTTCTTGTTGCGGAAACGATTCCGGCAGCGGCTTGCCATAGAGTTTATCTCCCAACAAGGGCGTACCAATATGCGCCATATGCGCGCGGAGTTGGTGCGTGCGGCCGGTCACCGGCCACATCGCCACAAACGCCGCCTGAAATTCGGCACGTTCCATGTTTTGGTAAACCGTAACGGCCTTTTTAGCGTCTTCGTCCTTTTTTCCCGCCACTATCATCGTCTCGCCGCGCTTGACCAAAGCCGCTTCGATCCGCCCGCGCTCCGGCTTGGGAACGCCGAGCGTCACGCCCCAGTAAATTTTGCGCGTCTCGCGGTTGCGGAAAGATTCCGCCAGCCGCATGGCGGCAAAAGCCGACTTTGCCACCAGCAAAACCCCGCTGGTATCGCGATCGAGCCGATGAACGAGTTTGGGCTTGCCGTTTTTATCGGTTGCCAAAGATGCCAGCATGTGATCGATGCTAGAAGTCAGCCCCGTGCCGCCCTGCACCGCCAATCCCGTCGGTTTGTTAAGGACGAGTACGTCTTCGTCCTCAAACAAGATAAGTTTTTTAATGTCATTGGCGTCGCGCGCGGATTTTTTGGCGATTTCGGCCGGAGGCGTTTCGATGGCTTGCGGCGGCACACGAATCTCCTGCCCCGCTTCCAGCCGCGTCGCGGATTCCGCGCGTTTCCCGTCAATCCGCACCTGCCCCGTGCGCAGCATTTTCTGCAACTGCCCGTGGGTAAGGTTTGGAAAATGCCGCTTGAACCAGCGGTCGAGACGGATGCCGGATTCGTCGGCTTCGACTTTGTGCGTTTGAAGTTGGGGCATTACGCTGCGGCTACGATCTTGCCATCCCTAAACTTCACCCGCCCCGCCACGATTGTGCAGACCGCTTTGCCTGTCAGTTTCTTCCCGTCGAAAACGCAGTTTTTGCCTTTTGAGAAGCTGTCGCGATAGGCGTTGACGGTCCATTCCTTGTTGGTGTCGAAGATTGCGATGTCGGCGTCGGCTCCTACCGACAGGGTGCCCTTGTCGATGCGCAAAATCCGCGCAGGCTCCGCCGTCATCTTTGATATGCCTTTGCTGAACGGAATATGTCCCGCCTTGACCAGATAGGTATTCATCACAGCAAAACTGGTTTCAAGGCCGGTCGAGCCGAAGGTCGCGTCCTGAAACGGCTGTAGTTTTTCCGGTTCGATATGAGGCGCGTGGTCTGTCGTAAAGGCGTCGAAGGTGTCGTCCTTGATGCCTTCGATGATCGCCGCGACATGTTCGCGCGAACGCAGGGGCGGGTACATTTTGGCGTTGGTGTTGTAGCCGAGGCATTCCTCGTCGGTCAGAGAGAAATGCTGAACGGAAACTTCGGCAGTGATGTTCTTGCGCCCTTTGCGCTTGGCCTCGCGAATCGCTTCGACCGCGCCAATGGTTGAATTGTGCAGCAGATGCAAACGCGCGCCGCACATTTCCGCCAGAATGATGTTCTTGCGCACGGCGAGATCCTCCGCCGCCGCAGGCGTTCCGGGCAGTCCCAATTGCGTCGACACCCAGCCTTCGTGCATGACGCCTTCCCCCGTCAGGCTGCTGATCTCGCAATGGCTCATCAACAAAATGTCGCAGGTCTTGGTGTATTGCAAAGCGCGGCGCAGCAGATTTTCGTCCTGCACGTCGACGCCATCGTCGGTCACCGCGATCGCGCCCGCGTTTTTAAGCTCGTTGATTTCGGCCAGCGTCAGCCCTGTCTGCGATTTCGAGATAGAGCCGGAAGGATAAACGTTAATCAATCCCACTTCGCGCGAACGCTTGAGGACGAATTCGATCACCGCTTGATTATCGGCGACTGGCCGCGTGTTGGGCATCGCCACGACCGAAGTTATACCGCCAGCCACAGCCGCCTTCGACGCGGTTTCGATCGTTTCCTTGTCCTCGCGCCCGGGTTCGCGCATGTGAACTTGCAAATCGATCAGGCCGGGCGTGACGGTCAGGCCTGCGGCGTCGATCACTTCGTCGGCCTTGGCGGCAATGCCCTGCCCGACCTGCGCGATTTTTCCGTCTTCGACCAGAATATCCATTGCGCTGTCGATGTGATTGGCGGGATCTACGACATGTCCGTTTTTGATAAGAAGGCTGGTCATTTGCGTTTGAATTCCTTTACCCGTTTATCCAGACGATCCGAAAGCAACCACAATAAAGTTTTACGTATCGCCATCCCGTTTTCGACCTGCCTTAGAATATGCGAACGCTCGTCCACGGACACCAAAGCCGAATGCACGTCGATGTCGCGGCGCACGGGGCCCGGGTGCATCAAAATGGCTTTCGGATGCGCCATATCCAAACGTTTTTTGCTGATCCCGAACATCTTGGAATATTCGCGCAAAGAGGGCACGAATCCGGCCGCGCCCCGTTCTTCCTGCACGCGCAGGGCATAGACGACGTCCGCGCCGCTCAAGGCTTTTTCGACATCGAAAAAAACGTCGACGCCAAAATTTTCGACGCAAGCGGGAATAAAAGTTTCCGGCGCGGCCACGCGCAACGCCGCGCCGAGTTTCGGCAAAATTCTCGCCAGCGAACCAAAGACGCGCGAGTGCATGATATCGCCGACGATCAGCACAACCTTGCCGGTCAAATCCTTGCCCCCGAAATGATCCAGCATCGTCAGCATATCGAGCAGCGCCTGCGTCGGATGCTCGTGCCAACCGTCGCCCGCGTTGACGACGCTGCACCGCACATGCCGCGAAAGCATCTCGGCCACGCCCGCCTCACGCGAACGCACGACCAAGGTCGAGATATTGTACGAGTCGAGGACTTCGGCGGTATCGAGATAGGTTTCGCCCTTGCTGGTCGAACTGTTCGATCCGACAGCGGCGGTATCCATCGACAATTGCTTGGCCGACAGATCGAAACTCGACATCGTGCGGGTCGAGGTTTCAAAAAAAGCGTTGACCGACATGCGGCCTTTATTGAAGGGAAATTTGTAAGCGCCGTGCTGCCGGAATTTGCGCGCGACGTCGAAAATAAGTTCGCTGTCCTCTGGCGTCACAGCATCGACGGACACCAAATCGAAAAACCCGACATCGCGCCCCGCACGCGCGTCGATCAGGTCTGCTTCCACGTCAACAATCATCGTTTTTCCTTAAGAATCCCCTCGTGCAACGCAATGCCGAACGCTATAGTACCTTTCGCCAAAAGGCAATCGGGTGTTTTTTCCAACGTTAGACGGCCGGGGGAAATAAGTGAGCCTGATTTTGCGAGTCAGAAACAGTGGTGCCGCAAAAGCGGTATGATTCCCTCCCCCTCTCATGTTCGCAGTCAAGGGAAAAAGCGTGGGGATTCGTTAACCTGTATGGTGACAGGTTTTAGGAAAAAGTATAGGCTGGCAAACAAGGTGAAAGAGCTGGGTACAAAGGCGTCGTGTGATCAATC
>JARLJD010000104.1 GCA_031291395.1 Alphaproteobacteria bacterium
CGGCCTCCATGGTTTGCGAAAAATCTTTGCTACGGCCAATCTTGACCGGCTATTCGCTTTTCTCCACCAGCTTTTTTCTCCACGCTTGCCTTTGAAACCCCTGCTAAATATGGGGCTTTAAATGCGAGTCGAGTACTATGACCGCGACGATATAAAATCGACGACAAAATCGAACAACACGCCCGTCACCGAAGCTGACACCAAAACCGAAACATTTCTGAGGGAAGGATTCCTTCGCCTTTTTCCGTCCGCCGCTTTTATCGGGGAAGAAACCGAAGGCGAGAGTGGCGATTGGCGCGCTTTGCCCATTTTGCATCGCGAAGATGGCTTGTTCGTCCCTGATTGCGAGCGGCAGGTCATTGTTATGGATCCTCTTGACGGAACCATTAATTTCAAAATGGGCAAAGCCAGCCGCAAACCGTTCGCCATAATGGTAGCCCTTTTTGAAAAGGGCAAAACGCAAGCTGTATGGATTTATTATCCTCTCATTCGCGAATTTCTTTTCGCGACAAAGGACGTTGCGACGTGCCGGATCAGAATTTCGGAAAACGGTTCTTTCGGAGAGCCTGAGAAAATTTTCTTGCAAGAGCAATCCGACAAGCTGGCGTTGCAGTTCAGCATTGTTGGCCTTCATACGGATCATGATCGGCATATGGCCAAGGCGCGCGATATTTTTCATGAAGCGCTGCCTTTCTTTGGCGCTTTGGAAGAAGTTTTTTGCGTTGCTGAATCGCTTTACGATCTTCTCGTTGTCGGCAGAGTCGGCGCTTGGTCTGTTCCCAATTACTCGACGCCTTGGGATATTTGGACAACCGGCTTTCTGCTCGAAAGGGCAGGGGGCGTTATGGTGACAGCCGACGGCAAAAACTACAAATCCTGCGACGCGACAGGGCATGTTGCCGCAAGAACGCCTGAACTTGCGATGAAGGTTTGTTCGGCTTTAAGCGAGAGTGGGTTTGTTTCTGCCTGAATCACTTAACGCATCATATACTGCGACACGCCATAAATTTCGCTTTCTCGTAAGAGCGGCTTCCAGCCGCGACTGTTGACGTAATAATACCATCATAGTAGTCGCGGATTAAGTCACCAGCGACAGGAAAGTTCAAAGGAAAGTAAGGTGTGCCCTTCCGCAATCACACAGAAGGGGCACGACATGGAGTATTACATTGGATTGGACATATCGCAAAAACAAAC
>JARLJD010000105.1 GCA_031291395.1 Alphaproteobacteria bacterium
ATAACTGCCCTCGATTAAAGGCAAAATCGTTGCCGCAAAATACTCTTCTGTGATGGGGTAAAGCCGTTGATCCATGAGAGCCTCCGTTGTGAGGCCTCCAGCGAATCACGTAAAGGTAAAACCTTTGTTAACGGTGTCTAGACACCAATGTTTTATCCGAGCTTCGCAAGCCGAAGCCGGATCGCAAGGTTGCGGCCTTTGTGGCAAGCCAACCCTTGGAGCTTTTGTTTATCAGCGCCGTAACCTTGGCGGAAATCCGCTTCGGCATTGAACTTGTGGCAAACCCCTTGCGCCGCGCCGAGCTTTCGGACTGGTTGACGCATAAAGTGCGCCCGATGTTTGACGGGCGCGTGCTGCAGGTCAGCGAAGACGTCATGTTCAAATGGCGGTTGCTGGTCGAAGAGGGCAGAAAAGCGAGACACACATTCTCGCAACCCGACCTGATCATCGCCGCCACCGGAATCTATCACGGCCTTACGATCGTCACCCGAGACACCGGCGACTATGCGCGGACGCGTGCGGAAATATTCAATCCGTGGGTTGATGCGTGGCCGAAGAAGAAAGCATAGCTCACCCCTTCTTCTTCCCCTTCAAACTCCCCGCCAAATACTTCCCCGTATAACTTTCCTTGACCCGCGCTACCTCCTCCGGCGTTCCGGCCGCGACGATGCGGCCGCCGCCGTCTCCCCCTTCGGGGCCTAGGTCCAAAATATAATCCGCTGTTTTGATGACCTCCAGATTATGCTCGATCACGATCACCGTGTTGCCCTGATCGACCAGCGCGTGCAGGACTTCCAGCAATTTGCGCACGTCGTCGAAATGCAGCCCCGTCGTCGGCTCGTCGAGAAGGTAAAGCGTTTTGCCTGTCGCGCGCCGCGCCAGTTCTTTGGCCAATTTGACGCGCTGCGCCTCGCCGCCGGAAAGGGTCGTGGCCGACTGGCCGATCTTGATATAAGACAGACCGACGCGATCCAGCGTTTGCAGACGGTCGCGAATGCTAGGCACGGCTTTGAAAAATTCCGCGCCCTCTTCGACCGTCATGTCCAAAACGTCGGCGATGCTTTTGCCGCGGTACAGCACTTCCAAAGTTTCGCGGTTGTAACGTCTGCCATTACATTCCTCGCAGGTCACGAACACGTCCGGCAAAAAATGCATTTCGATCTTGATCGTCCCGTCGCCCTCGCAAGCTTCGCAGCGTCCGCCCTTCACATTGAATGAAAACCGCCCCGCGCCGTAGCCCCGCGCCTTGGATTCCGGCAATCCGGCGAACCAGTCGCGGATAGGGGTGAACGCGCCCGTATACGTCGCGGGATTGGATCGAGGTGTGCGGCCAATGGGGGATTGGTCGATATCGACGATTTTGTCGATCAGCTCCATGCCTTTGATCGCCTCATAAGGCGCGGGAATTGCGCGGGAAAAATTCAGTTTACGCGCCAGCGCCTTGTAAAGCGTTTCGACGATCAACGTCGATTTCCCGCCGCCCGAAACGCCGGTCACTGCCGTAAACGTGCCGAGCGGAAAACGCGCCGTGATGTTTTTCAGATTGTTGCCCGACGCGCCCACGACCTCCAGTCCCCAGCCCTCGCGCGGCAAGCGGCGTTGCGTCGGCACGGGAATAAACTTTTTGCCGGTCAGATATTGCGCCGTTATGCTGGCGGCGCATTTTTCCACTTGTTGCGGCGTTCCGGCTGCGATGACATGCCCCCCATGAACGCCAGCGCCCGGGCCGATGTCGATCAGGTAATCCGCCTGCCGAATGGCATCCTCGTCATGTTCCACCACAAGAACGGTATTGCCCAGATCGCGCAACCGTTTCAGCGTGACCAGCAAACGATCGTTGTCGCGCTGATGCAAGCCGATGCTAGGCTCGTCCAGCACATATAAAACGCCCGTCAACCCCGATCCGATTTGCGAGGCCAACCGAATCCGCTGGCTTTCCCCGCCCGACAGCGTGCCCGACGCGCGCGACAAAGCCAGATAATCAAGTCCGACATTGTTCAAAAAC
The DNA here is from genome assembly GCA_031291395.1 of Alphaproteobacteria bacterium. Taxonomy (GTDB): domain Bacteria; phylum Pseudomonadota; class Alphaproteobacteria; order UBA9219; family UBA9219; genus CAIXLI01. The sequence continues at coordinate 2,006 of JARLJD010000105.1, forward strand.
CCTAGCCGTTCGTTGATTTCCTTCAAAATCCGCGCCGCGATTTCGCGCTGTTTCGCGGTCAAGGCTTTCGGCAAAGCCTGAAACCACGCCGCCGCCGCTTTGATCGAAAATTCGGTGATCTCGCTGATATTCTTGCCCGCGATCTTGACCGCCAGCGCTTCAGGCCTTAGCCGCTGCCCGCGGCAAACATCGCAAGGCTTGCTCAGCTGATATTTGCCCAACTCCTCGCGCATCCAGTCGCTGTCCGTCGTGCGCCAGCGGCGTTCGATGTTGGGAATCACGCCCTCAAACGGCTTGTTGTGATGATAGGTGTGGTTGGCCTCGCGATAGGTGAATTTGATCGGCTTGTCGCCCGTGCCGAACAATAAAGCGTTGCGGAATTCCTCTGGCAATTTGTTCCACGGCGCTACCATGCTTTGCTTATAGGCGCGGCACATCGCCTCCAGAATCTGCATGTAAAAGGTCTTCCACGGCGCAATCGCCTCGTCGGCCAAACACGCGGTTTTATCCGGCACAACCAGATCGGGATCGAAATACAGTTTTTCTCCCAACCCGTCGCAAGCCGGACAAGCCCCATGCGGATTGTTGAACGAAAACAACCGCGGCTCGATCTCCTCGATCGTGAAGCCGCTGACAGGACAGGCGAATTTGGAAGAAAAAGTTGTGATCTGACCCGTGACGGCATTTTCAACCAAAAGCAATCCCTCGGCTAATTTCAACGCCGTTTCAATCGAATCCGGCAACCGGTTATCCAAATCGGGCTTGACCACGATCCGGTCGACCACCACCGCGATGTCATGTTTCTTTTTCTTGTCGAGCGTCGGCGCGTCGTCGATGTCGTAAACCTTGCCGTCGACCTTGACGCGCTGAAATCCTTGTTTGCGCAGTTCTTGCAACGGGTTTTTGTATTCGCCCTTGCGCCCGCGCACGACGGGGGCAAGCAGCATCACTTTCGTCCCCTCTGGCATCGCGCGGATGCGATCCGCCATTTGCGTCACTGTCTGGCTTTCAATCGGCAGACCCGTCGCTGGCGAATAGGGAATGCCGATGCGCGCGTAGAGCAGACGCAGATAATCGTAAATTTCCGTGACCGTGCCGACAGTCGAGCGCGGATTGCGCGAGGTCGTTTTCTGTTCGATGGAAATGGCGGGCGAAAGCCCCTCGATCGAATCCACATCGGGCTTCTTCTGCATTTCCAGAAATTGCCGCGCATAGGCCGACAGGCTTTCGACATAGCGCCGCTGCCCCTCGGCATAAATCGTGTCGAAGGCCAACGACGATTTCCCCGAACCCGAAAGTCCGGTAATGACCACCAGCCGGTCGCGGGGGATCGAAACGTCGATATTTTTCAGGTTATGTTCGCGCGCGCCGCGCACCGAGATTTCTGTGTGCATGTGGGGAATATGGGGAAAGTCGCGGCAAATTGCGAGTCCCCCCGCTCGTCATTCCCGCGAAAGCGGGAATCCATCTTGAGGCGCGTCCGCGCCGACATAAAGAACGGCATTTGCCATAGAGCCGCCGCGAAACTCTTGCGTCCGCTTTCGCGCGAACGACACAACTTTGTACTTGTTTTGTTCCCTCATTTGGTTTATATACGTTCGCAACGTCATAAATGATCTTCTCGTAGGAGCGGCTTCCAGCCGCGACCGCTTGTCTTTACGTCAACAGTCGCGGCTGGAAGCCGCTCCTACGAAAAGATCATTTGTAGCGTATCGCAGTATAAGTTTTCTGGACTCGGAAAGACAAACGGCTAAAGTCGTGTCTCAACCTTTCACCCGGAGATTCCCATGGCAGGCAGCGTCAACAAAGTCATTCTTATCGGCAATCTGGGGCGCGACCCCGAAATCCGCTCGTTTCAAAGCGGCGGCCGCGTGGCCTCCTTTTCCGTTGCCACCTCGGAAAGCTGGAAAGACAAAGCCACCGGCGAGAAAAAAGAAAGAACCGAATGGCACCGCATCTCGGTTCTGAACGACAAATTGGTCGAAGTCGTCGAACGCTATATCAAGAAGGGAGCCAAAGTCTATATCGAAGGGCAATTGGAAACCCGCAAATGGACGGACAAAGACGGTCAGGAAAAATACACGACCGAAGTCGTCCTGCGCCCCTTCCGCGGCGACATCACGATGCTGGACAGCGCGGGCGGCAAAGGCGGTTTCCCGCCGCCGATAACCGAAGAGCAAGCCTTCGGCACCACGTCCTCCGACCCCGCCCCCCGCATCGGCGACAACGCGGATCTGGACGATCATATTCCGTTTTAATGAGGTATCGTCATACTGGCTTACGTCGGTATGACGGCTGTATTAATGTCGAGGGGAGCATGAAAATTATGAATGTGCATATCGATGCCGAGAAGTTAAGCGTCAATCTTATGGACGGACGCAGCGTCAGCGTGCCTTTGGTGTGGTATCCCCGCCTGTTCGAGGCAACGCCCGAAGAGCGCACGCATTGGAAAATCGCCGGAGGCGGATATGGCATCCATTGGCCGGAGATTGATGAGGATTTGAGTGCGGAGGGGTTGTTGCAGGGGGCGACGGCGCCGCGTCAGTTTGCTCCGGTCGGATAAAAAGGCGATGTCCTAAAATGCTCGGGCATTTGGCTGATCGCGGATATGATACCGCAGTGCTGGATTTTTTCTTTGAGAATGAAAAGGCTTTGCGCTTTTATCGACATTTGGGGGGCAAGGAAATTCAAAGAACATGGGGACATTTTGCCGGAACCCTCTTGCCTTTGGCTGTCTTTGCGTGGTCTGATCTGAAAAGTTTTTCTCTAGCCTAAATTTGATCATACAAAACAGATCCTCCCCCTGTCTACCTACCCTAGGCCGTCTCTCATGAATGAATTCCTGCGCCTTTTCCAACGCTCCCTGCGTCCCTTCGGTTACGACATCCGCAGACGCCACGCCTGCAATCTTCTGCCGTTCAAAGGCATTGACCCTGTTCCCGCCCTCGACCGTGTCAGAAAAAATTTTGAACATAACGGCGAAACGAAAAGAGTCACGGCAGGCAATCTCGACCTTCTAAAAATCATCTATCGCACGTGCCTGAATCACCAGCGCAACCTGAATGCCCACACGCGGGTTACAGCCGCGCCTTTGGTCGAGACTGTGGAGCGATGCTTTTTATCTCTTGTTTCCAGCATTAACGCGGCGCTGAAAGAAGCCCTCGCCCCGCAAATTGAGCTTCTCCTCCTTGACGACCATTCGGACCCTGATCTTCTCGCGGGAGTCCTGAAAATTGCTGCCCAACTCCAATGCCCGTGGAAACTGCAAACGACGGAATCCATGGGACAGGGCGCTTCGTTGCACCAACAATTCGCTTTGGCTAGAAACGACGACGCGCTTTATTATTTCTGCGAAGACGATTATCTGCATGAAAGGCGCGCCGTTTATGAAATGTGGGCGTTTTACCGGCAAGTTTTTCATGCAACCGGCAAGCATCTGGTCATTCATCCGCAAGAACATGAATGCCTTTATAACAGCTCATTCTACCCATCTTATCTTATCCTAAGCCCCTTCCGCCATTGGCGTTCGGTCAGCGACGCGACGCACATCCTTTTCATGCACGCGCATGTCGTGCGCGATTATTGGAAATATTTCGAAAATACGAAATTCGTCGGCAACAAGAAAAAACGCAAATTAGGCTCAGAGCGCATGACCACCAACCGTTTATTTGATCATTTGCCGTGCTTTGTCCCCCTTCCGGCTTTGGCTGGGCATTTGCAATCGGCGCATGTTTTGCCGCCTTTTTTCAGTTGGCAGGAATTGTGGGTTGCCAATGCTCCCGATAAACATCCCAAAACGACGAAATAAGCTTTTTTATGACCGCCCCCTCCTTCATCCACCTTCGCACCCACTCCGCCTATTCGCTTGCCGAAGGGGCGATTAAGGTTGTTGAGGATAAGCCTAAGGATGGGTCGGCGACGCCGCGTAAGGATTTGATCAAGCTTTGTCTTAAGCACGACATGCCGGCTGTCGCTTTGACCGATAAGGGGAATTTGTTTGGGGCTTTGGAGTTTGGGCAGGCGGCGGCGGGCGCGGGCGTGCAGCCGATTGTCGGGTGCCAGATTGCGGTGCTGCGGCCGGAGCAGGCGTCTTTGAAAACAATGACGCGCGACGGCTACGATCAACTGGTCCTTTTGGTGCAGAACGAGCGGGGCTATCGCAATCTGTCGGCGTTGGTCACTTTGTCTTATGTCGAAAAAGACCGCCCCTACCCTTTCGTCACCGCCGATGAACTGGCTCACTATACCGAAGGGTTGATTGCGCTTTCCGGCGGGATCGAGGGCGAGATCGGGCGGTTGCTGTTGGCGGGGCAGGCTGTTCCAGCGCAAGAGGCCGTAGGGAAATATGCCGCGCTTTTTCCGAATCGCTTTTACATCGAAATCACACGGCATCCGGGCGGCGCGATCGGCTCTCATGAACAGCGCATCGAATCTGCGCTGATCGATCTTGCCTATCGACACGACGTTCCTTTGGTCGCGACCAACGACGTTTATTTCGGCGAAGCCGACATGTATGACGCGCACGACGCGCTTTTGTGCATCGCGGATAAAATGGTGATCGCCGAAACCAATCGCCGCCATTTGACGCGCGATCATTATTTCAAATCCGCCGCCGAAATGCGCGCCTTGTTCGCCGATTTGCCGGAGGCTTGCGATAACACGTTGGTCGTGGCAAGGCGCTGCGCCTTCATGCCGCCGGTGCGCAAACCTATTTTGCCGACTTTCTCGACCGAAGCCGGACGCGATGAGCCGGAAGAATTGCGCGCGCAGGCCATCGCCGGATTGAAGGCGCGGCTCGTCGCCGCCGACATAACAGACCGCAAGCCTTATGAAGACCGTCTGGCGTTCGAGCTGGACACGATCATTAAAATGGGCTTTTCCGGCTATTTCCTGATCGTGTCCGACTTTATTAAATGGTCGAAGCAAAACGGCGTTGCGGTGGGGCCCGGGCGCGGATCGGGCGCGGGCTCGCTGGTGGCGTGGTCGCTGTTGATCACCGATTTGGATCCTTTGCGTTTCGGCTTGCTGTTCGAGCGTTTTTTGAACCCCGAACGCGTGTCGATGCCCGACTTCGACATCGATTTCTGTCAGGAACGGCGCGACGAAACCATTCGCTATGTGCAAGGCAAATACGGCGCGGATCGCGTGGCGCAGATCATCACCTTCGGCAAATTGCAAGCGCGCGCGGCGCTGCGCGATGTCGGGCGCGTGCTGGCGATGCCCTATGGCTATGTCGATAAAATCTGTAAACTGGTGCCGAACAACCCCGCCAATCCGGTCACTTTGGGGCAAGCGATCGAAGGCGAGCCGCAATTGCAGCAGATGCGCGACAACGACCCCGTCGTGGCGCAAATGATGGATATCGCGCTGAAACTGGAAGGCTTGCTGCGCAACGCTTCGACCCACGCGGCGGGATTGGTCATCGGCGACCGGCCTTTGGTCGAATTGGTGCCGCTCTACCGCGATCCCGACTCGGCTTTGCCCGCGACGCAATTCAACATGAAAACCGTCGAAGCGACGGGGCTGGTTAAATTCGATTTTCTGGGACTCAAAACGCTTGACGTGTTGCAAATGGCGGTCGAATTGATCGCGGCGCGCGGCACAGAAATCGACCTCAGCCATATTCCGCTCGACGATCCCAAAACTTTTACGATGCTGGCTAAGGGCGACACGACCGGCGTGTTCCAGTTGGAAAGTTCGGGCATGCGCGACGTGCTGCGCAAGCTGAAGCCCAATCGTTTCGAAGATATCATCGCCCTTGTCGCGCTTTACCGCCCGGGCCCGATGGACAACATTCCGACTTACATCAAATGCAAAAACGGCGAGGAAAAAGTCACTTATCTGCATGACGCGTTGAAGCCCATTCTGGAAGACACGTTTGGCATCCTGATTTATCAGGAACAAGTCATGCAAGCGGCGCAAATTCTGGCGGGCTATAGTTTGGGCGCGGCCGATTTGCTGCGCCGCGCGATGGGAAAAAAGAAGGTTTCGGAAATGGCGGCGCAGCGCGCCACGTTTATCAAAGGCGCGGGCGAAAAACATCAGGTTCCCGAAAATCAGGCCGGAATGATTTTCGACCAGATCGATAAATTCGCGGGCTATGGATTCAACAAAAGCCACGCGGCCGCCTATGCTTTGGTCGCCTATCAAACCGCTTATCTGAAAGCCAATCATCCGGTCGAGTTTTTCGCCGCCGCGATGAATTTCGAACTGGGCGACACGGATAAGCTTAATGTTTTCCGTCAGGAATTGACGCGAAGCCGCATCACTTTGTTGCCGCCCGACATCAATCATTCCTTCCCGTCTTTCGCCGTCGAAGATTGCGGCGGCAAGGCTGCGATCCGCTATGCGCTGGCTGCGATCAAGGGCGTCGGCATGGCGGCGATGCAAGGGGTGGTCGAGGCAAGGAAGAACGGGTACTTCCGCGACCTGTTCGATCTGGCCGAGCGCGTCGATGCCCACGCGGTCAATCGCAAGCAAATGGAAAATCTGGCGGCTGCTGGCGCGTTCGACAGTTTGAACAAAAACCGCGCGCAGGTCATCGTCGCGATCGACACTTTGCTGAAGCACAGCCAGCAAACCAATGCCGAGCGCAGCAGCGGACAGGCGAATATGTTCGCCGACGCGTTGGGCGCGGCGAGGCCGCCTTTGCCGCAGGCCAAAAACTGGGACGATTTGACGCGGCTGCAACATGAATTCGCCGCGCTGGGCTTTTATATGTCTGCGCATCCTTTGGATAATTACCGCGCCATTCTGGAACGGCTGGGCGCGGTTCAGGTCAACAGGATCGCTGAGAGGCAACGCGCCGGAGGACCCAACCGTTTCAAGTTGGCGGGCATCGTCGTGTCCAAGCAAGAGCGCACCTCGAAACAAGGCAACAAATTCGCCTTTGTGCAATTGTCGGACGGCAGCGGCGCGTTTGAAATCACGGTTTTCTCCGAATTGCTCGCCGCCAAACGCGATGTGATGGAAGCCGGAAAATCCGTTTTGGTCGAAGTCGATGCGCAGACGAATACGCAAGGCGGCGGCAAACAGGGAGAAGGTGCGTCCGATCTGCGCTTTATCGCCCGCAACATCGAGCCTTTGGCCGAAGCTGCCGCCAAAGCCGCGCGCGGCATCCGCATCAAATTGTATGAACCCTCGCCGGTGGCCGACATCCAGAAACTTCTTGTCGCCACGCCCAAAGGCCGCGCCCACGTCACCCTCGCCCTCGCCCTCGACGATGGCGAAGAAGCCGAAGTCGAACTCCCCGGCGCGTGGCACCTGACCGAGGCGGTTAAGGCCTCGCTGAGGCAGATTGGGGACGGGGTGGATGTGGCGGAGTATTAGGGAGCGAGGGGACACAATACGTGTCCACGATAAAATGCGCCCTAATGAGCGGGATGAACAGACAAAGGGCGGTATGGGCGCATTTTATCATGTCCCCTTTATTGTGTCCCCTATCTCTATCCCCCCACCATTTCATCCTGTTTCCTGTCGCCCGACGTTTTGGACACTGTTGGGCGGTAGGCGAAGGTTAGGCTGTTGGTTTCTCGGTCGAGATCGACCGTTACTGCGCCGCCTTTTTGCAATGCTCCGAACAACAGTTCTTCCGCCAGCGGTTTCTTGACATGTTCCTGAATGATGCGGCTAAGGGGGCGCGCGCCGAAGGCGGGGTCGTAGCCTTTTTTGCCGAGCCATGCGCGTGCGTCGGGCTTTAATTCTATTGTGACGTGGCGCTCGCTGAGTTGGTTTTCCAGCTGCAGCACAAATTTTTCGACAACGCGCTCAATCGTCTCCGGCGACAAGGCGCTGAAGGGAATGATCGCGTCTAAACGGTTGCGGAATTCGGGCGCGAACATTTTGTTGATCGCGTCCGTATCCTCTCCCTCGCGCGTTCCGCGGCCAAAGCCGATCGCCTGTTTGGCGAGATCGGCCGCGCCTGCGTTCGTCGTCATGATCAAAATGACGTTGCGGAAATTGATTGTCTTGCCGTTATGGTCGGTCAAATTGCCGTGATCCATAATTTGCAGCAACAACGCGTACAAATCGGGATGCGCTTTTTCGATTTCGTCGAGCAGCAAGACGCAATGCGGATGCTGATCGACCGCGTCGGTCAAAAGCCCCCCCTGATCAAATCCGACATAGCCCGGCGGCGCGCCGATCAGGCGCGACAGGCTGTGTTTTTCCATATATTCCGACATATCGAAGCGTTTCAATTCGACGCCGAGGCTGGCGGCCAGTTGCCGCGCGACTTCGGTTTTGCCCACGCCCGTGGGGCCGGAGAACAAATAGCAGCCGATGGGTTTTTCCGGCTCGCGCAAACCTGCGCGCGCCAGTTTGATCGCCGCGACCAAAGCCGCGATAGCGGGATCCTGTCCGAAGACCAAAGTTTTCAAATCGCGATCCAGATTACGCAACGTCTCGCGGTCGTCCGCGCCGACGGATTTCGGCGGGACTCGGGCGAGTTTGGCGACGATGCCTTCGATATCCTCGACGCCGATGATGTTTTTACGCGCCTCAGGCGGCAGCAGCATTTGCGACGCGCCTGCCTCGTCGATCACGTCGATCGCCTTGTCCGGCAGTTTGCGGTCGTTGATGTAGCGCGAGGAAAGCTCGACGGCCGAGCGGATTGCGTCGTCGGTAAAACGCAGTTTATGATGTTCTTCATAAACCGTTTTCAGCCCCGTCAGAATTCTCACCGCGTCTTCGACCGAGGGTTCGTTGACGTCGATTTTCTGGAAACGCCGCGCCAAGGCGCGATCTTTTTCAAAATGATTGCGGTATTCCTTGTAGGTGGTCGAGCCGATGCAGCGCAGCGAACCGTTGGCCAACGCGGGTTTAAGCAGATTGGCGGCGTCCATCGATCCCGAAGACGTCGCTCCGGCGCCGATCGCCGTGTGAATTTCGTCGATGAACAGGATTGCGCCCGGGATGGCCTTAATCTCTTTCAAAACCGCTTTCAGCCGCTCCTCGAAATCGCCACGATAGCGCGTACCGGCCAGAAGCAGCCCCATATCGAGCGAGAAGATCACCGCATCGCGCAAGGCTTCCGGTACGTCGCGCTCGCCTTTAAGCGCGCCTGCTTTGCTGAAGGCGATGCGCCGCGCCAGCCCTTCGGCGATCGCCGTTTTGCCGACGCCCGCGTCGCCGACATAAAGCGGGTTGTTCTTCTGGCGGCGGCACAGGATTTGGATCGTCCGGTCGATTTCCTCGCCGCGCCCGATCAGGGGGTCGATGCCGCCTTCCAATGCTCTGGCGTTCAGATTGACGCAATAGCTTTCAAGCGCGCCGGATTTCCTGCCGCGCTCGCCGCTGCTTGCCCCTATGTCTTCTTCGTCCTCGGAGTAATCGGCCTGTTGGTTGTTTTCCGCTTTGGCGATACCGTGAGAGATATAATTGATTGCGTCGAAACGCGACATGTTCTGTCCTTGCAGGAAAAACACGGCGTGGCTTTCATGCTCGGAAAAAAGAGAAACCAGCACATTCGCGCCCGTCACTTCCTCGCGCCCTGCAGATTGCACATGGATGATCGCGCGTTGCAAAACCCGCTGGAATCCGGCGGTGGGTTGGGCTTCTTCGTCGGGGCTGCCTGTGACAAGGTCGGCCAGCTCGGTCTCGATATGTTTGACAAGCTCGGCGCGCAGCGCGGCCAGATCGACATGGCAGGCGCGCAAAACCGCCGCCGCGTCGCCGTCATCCGTCAGTGCGAGCAGAAGATGTTCAAGCGTCGCATATTCATGCCGCCGCTGATTGGCCAAAGCCAAAGCGCGATGCAGCGTGCGTTCGAGGTTGCGTGAGAGCATAAGGGGATTGTAGCATGGAGAAGGGATGGGGGCTATAGATTAAGGGGTCGTGGATTCAACTAGCCAACGCATAATTTAGGAAGGCAAAAAGGGGGTTATCAATGATTCCTGATCAGCATAAGCTCGAATTGCACGAATGGCATGTGCACGGCAACTTGGCTTTTAAGTTCGAAACATGGGGGAGAGGCACGGGGGCCTTTGTAAGGGGGCGCATAGAGGACTTGCTTCTTTTTATTCGCGAACTCCATAGCGTTTATTCTGTGCCTATTCTGCTGGATGAGAACCAGAACCGAAAAAAACTCGCTTCTGTTCGCGAGTCTGGGAAAGCCTGCCGAGGTGACGTTATTTGTTTTAAGGACGATCGCATTACGCAGATAGTTCGCTGCGATGACCCCTCGGTTGAGGAAGGGAAATATGTGGGTAACGCCGATTATCTAGAACTTTTATGCCACGAACAATATGGGGGCGATTATCGTGGCAATCCAGCGCTTAATTCGAGCGCTATGATGGTATCGCGTGTGTTACGGGCAATATCTTCCGCCGACGCTGCGGATCAGGCAGACCATGCAAAAAGTATAGAGCAAAGGCCGACAGAAAGTCGTCTGTCTAGATTCTACAAATATTTTTCCCCCAAGCAATGACTTCAAGTTTTTGATGGCTGGAAGAATTTTGTCACAAAATTTAATGGCTTATGAACCTGAAAGATTAGTCTTCCTCTAACCCCTAACCCTTATGCTCATTCTCGGCCTTGAAACCAGTTGCGATGATACAGGCGTTGGCATTGTCGATGCGCGGCGGGAGATTCGCGCTGATATTGTGGCCTCGCAATTGGCGGCGCATCGGCCTTATGGGGGCGTGGTGCCGGAAATCGCGGCGCGGGCGCATTTGGAGGTGATCGAGGAGGTTGTCCCTTCCGCTTTGCAACAGGCGGGCATTGGTTTTTCCGATCTTTCGGCGATAGCCGCGACGACCGGCCCCGGGCTTATCGGCGGGGTTATGGTTGGGGCGATGATGGGCAAGGCCATAGCGGCGGTGCGTCGTCTGCCGTTTATCTCGGTCAACCATTTGGAAGCGCATGCGTTAACCGCGCGGCTGACACATGATGTCGCGTTTCCCTATTTGCTGCTTTTGGCGTCGGGCGGGCATTGCCAGTTGCTTTTGGTCAAAGGGGTCGGGGCGTATCGCTTGCTGGGGCGCACGATTGACGACGCCGTGGGCGAATGTTTCGATAAATGCGCCAAGATGCTGGGGCTTGGCTATCCGGGCGGGCCGCTGATTGAACAAGCGGCGCAAAAGGGGACCCCCAAAGCCTTCGCCTTGCCTCGGCCTATGCTGGGTCGCAAAGGATGCGATTTTTCCTTTTCAGGCTTGAAAACCGCGGTAAGGACTTTGATCGCGGGGCGCGAATTGTCTCCCGCTTTCGTCGCCGATATGGCGGCAAGCCTTCAAGCTGCCATTGCCGACAGCATTGCCGACCGCGCGCGTCATGCTTTTGCTTTATTGGAAACCGAAGGCGTGGGGGTGACGGCTTTTGTCGCAGGGGGAGGCGTTGCGGCCAATCAAACCCTGTGCGCGCGGCTGACTGCGATTGCCAGTGAAAACAATGTTGTGTTCGCTGCCCCCGCCCCACGGCTTTGCACCGATAACGGGGTTATGGTGGCGTGGGCGGGAGTGGAACGATTTCGTTTGGGGTTGGTCGACGGGTTTGACGTGCCAGCACGCCCGCGCTGGCCGCTTGAGGAAACAGGCGCGGTTTCTTAAAAACACGATACGCAAAAAGTACGGGAGCTTTCACAGCCAATAAGCCAAAAGCCCCCGATTGCCCTTTTGTTTTTACGACGCCATCTTCGCGACTTCCGCTGCGAAATCGTCTTGGGTTTTTTCGATGCCTTCGCCCAGTTGGTAACGGACAAAGCCGGTCAGTTTCACCGGAGCGCCCAGCGTTTTGGAGGCTTTTTCGATCACTTGGGCGATGCGGCTTTCGCCGTCGACGACGTAGATTTGCTCTAGCAAAACGACTTCTTCGTAATATTTGCGCAAGCGGCCTTCGACCATTTTGGCGATGATTTCCTCGGGCTTGCCCGAGGCGCGCGCCTGATCGGCCAGCACGTTGCGTTCGCGATCGAGCGCGCGGGTGTCGACATCGGCGATTGTCAGGGCTTCGGGACGCGCGGCCGCGACATGCATCGCGAGTTGTTTGCCGAGTTCCTGTAGTTTGGCGGCATCGGCCGAGGATTCCAGTGCGACCAGAACGCCGATTTTGCCGAGATTGGGGGCTTGCGCGTTGTGGACGTAGGACGCGACGACGCCTTGCGTCACGGCCAAATGCGCCACGCGGCGGATCGACATGTTTTCGCCGATTGTGGCGACGAGCGTGGTCAGGGCGTCTTGAACCGTTCCGCCGTTCGGATACGCGGCGGCTTTCAGCTTTTCGACATCCGCGCCGCTCTCCAGCGCAATTTTTGCGACGTGCAACGCGAAGGTTTGGAATTTTTCGTTCAGCGCGACGAAATCGGTTTCGGCGTTGACTTCGACCACCGTCGCTTTGGTTCCTGCCGCGGCTACCGCGATCAAGCCTTCGGCTGCGACGCGGTCGGCTTTTTTGGCGGCGGCCGACAGGCCTTTTTTGCGCAGCCAATCCACGGCGGCTTCCATGTCGCCATTATTTTCGGTCAGCGCCTTCTTGCAGTCCATCATGCCCGCGCCGGTCTTTTCGCGCAGGTTCTTGACGAGGGTGGCTGTAATCTCGGTCATAACAAGCTCCTAAGTAAACATTCAGGGACGAGCATTCAGCATTCAAAGGAAAGCATTCAGACAGGGGCTTCTACCCTGCATGCTGAATGCTGCCCCCTTGAATGCTTGTTTCTTACGCGTTCGCCGCAGCGGGTTCTTCAGCGGCAACTGTTGTTTCGCTCGACGGGACGACGGCGGAGGCGCCGATGTCCTTGCCGCTGGCGCCCAGCTCGGCTTCGATGCCGGTCAGAATCGCTTGCGCCGCAAAATCGCAGTACAGTTCGATCGCGCGCGAGGCGTCGTCGTTGCCCGGGATCGGGAACGCGATGTGGGCGGGATCGGAATTGCTGTCGACAATAGCGACGACGGGGATGCCGAGCTTGGCGGCCTCTGCGATCGCGATGTCTTCCTTCAGCGTGTCGATGACGAAAATGATGTCCGGCAGGCCGCCCATATCCTTGATGCCGCCCAAAGCGCGTTCCAGTTTGTCGCGGTCGCGCGACATCTGAAGCATTTCTTTTTTAACAAGCTTTTTGGCCGATGTTTCCAGCTTGTCGTTCAATTCGCGCAAACGCTTGATTGATTGCGAGATCGTCTTCCAGTTGGTGAGCATGCCGCCCAGCCAGCGGTGGTTGACGTAATATTGGCCGCAACGCTTGGCTGCCTCCGCGACTTTGTCTTGCGCCTGACGCTTGGTGCCGACGAACAGGATGCGGCCGCCGGAAGCGGCGGTGTCGCGCAGCGTTTGCAGGGCGCGTTGAAACAAAGGGACGGTCTGTTCAAGGTCGATAATGTGCACATTGTTGCGCACGCCGAACAGATAGGGTTGCATTTTGGGGTTCCAGCGGCGCGTATTGTGGCCGAAATGAACGCCGGCCTCGAACAATTGCCGCAGAGTTACGACGGGCATCGTCATGTTAGTGCCTTTCTCCGGTTAATCCGCCGCGTGTTTTGCGTTGTTTTCACAACACCGGAAGGCGTTTGCAGGATTGACTGCGAAAGCCGGACACGCGTGAGGTTTGAGTTATGCGTTGGGGATTATCCCCAAAACGAGGGTGTTTGTAGCGCTTTGTGGGTGCTGAAAGCAAGGGGATTCTTGCGTCGAAAGAGCCAAATGCCGACTTGCCATTATTCTCCACGCAAACGATTAAGGAATCCGGCGCAGCGCTGTGGCGCCATGCGGAGCAGGATATCGTCGCGGGCTATAAAGTGGTGTTTGAGCGCCGCTGCCGCGTGTCCCGCGATCAGCAAGGCCAGAAACGACGCCGAAAATCCATGCGCGTCGAAAAGAAGCCGCGCGATTTCCGCCTTGTTTACATCCGCTGGCAGAAAATGCAGATAGGGCCAAGGTAAGATTCCAAACAGGGTTAACGGGCCGTGCGGGTTGGCCGAGACCATCGCCCAGCCGCTGAGCGGCATTTCGATCGTTGCGATATAAAGCAGGGTGTGGACGATGCGCGCCGCTCTTTTTTCCCATGCGGGCATCGCGTCCGGTAAAGGCGGGACGCGGTGGGATAAGCGCCAGCCAATGCGCGCCAGACCCAGCAGCAGGATCGTTATGCCGACCGATTTGTGGACTTGGATCAGCGCCGTTTTTGTTTCGCCGGACGGGATATCGGCAAAGCCCCAGCCCAAACCCAGCATAAAGATAAGGGCAAGGGCAATCAGCCAGTGCAGGGCGATGGCGGTTTTGGTATAGGCGGGGGCAGACGAAGGCATGGGCGCTCCGGTCATCGGGATCTGACCCTGCTATTTTTGCTCTATTTGCGCGGGAGAGTCTAGCCTTCTATACTTTGCAACGTCACAAATTATCTTTCTCGTAGGAGCGGCTTCCAGCCGCGACTGTTGACGCAATAACAAAGGGTCGCGGCTGGAAGCCGCTCCTACGAGAAAGCACCATGACGTATTGCAGTATATTACGGCGGGCTGTCACAACTAAAAACACTGAAAAACGCATGACCGACGATCAAACCATTTTCGCCCCCGCCACTGCATCCGGCAAAGCTGGCGTTGCCGTGTTTCGCGTATCGGGCAATGACGCCGCGCAAGTTATTGTGCGGTTGTGCGAGCCGAATGCGCTGCCTACGCCGCGCCGCGTGGTTAGGCGGCGGATCAAGAATCCGCAAACCGGCGGCACGGTCGATCATGCGCTGGTGCTTTATTTTCCTGCGCCGCACAGTTTTACCGGCGAAGATGTGGTTGAGCTGCACACGCACGGAGGGCGCGCCGTTGCGGCGGCTTTGATCGAAGGTCTGCGCGCGCTCCCGCATTTTCGTTTGGCCGAGCCGGGGGAATTTTCACGCCGCGCTTTTGAAAACGGCAAGATGGATTTGACGGAGGCCGAGGCGATCGCCGATCTCGTCGCCGCCGAAACCGAAGCGCAGCGCAAACAGGCGTTGCGCCAGATGGAAGGCGCGCTTGGTGCGTTATATGAGAACTGGCGCGAGAGACTGACGCGCGCTTTGGCGTATATGGAGGCGGCGATTGATTTCTCCGATGAAGAATTTCCCGAAGACCTGATCGCGCAGCAAAGCGCAGCATTGCAGGCTTTGCGCGACGAAATATTCGCGCATTTGAACGACAATCATCGCGGCGAACGGCTGCGCGAGGGGTTTTCGATCGCGATTTTGGGGCCGCCCAACGCCGGAAAATCGAGTCTGCTTAACGCGCTGGCGCGGCGCGAGGCGGCGATTGTCTCTCCTATCGCCGGTACGACCCGCGACGTGATCGAGGTTCATTTGGATATCGGCGGCTATCCCGTGACCTTGGCCGACACTGCCGGTTTGCGCGCATGTGAAGGCGTCGATGTGATTGAAAACGAAGGCATCCGCCGCGCCCGCGCTCGCGCTGCGGCGGCGGATTTGAAACTGGTTGTGCTGGACGGAACCGTGCCCGATGCCGCTGCATCGATGCGCGAGATGATCGACGCGGATACGATTGTGGTGGTGAATAAGGCGGATTTGATCGAAGAAAAAGATTCAAACAGAGAGAGTCAAAAACAACGTTGCGGCGACAGCCGCGATATTCCCTCCCCCTTGAGGGGAGGGTTAGGGAGGGGGGACGCCGAAGGCGCGGGGAGTGAGAATGATCGCGATGTAGATTTATGTTCCTTCTCCCGAATGCGCTTCGCGACCTCCCTCCCTAACCCTCCCCTCAAGGGGGAGGGAATACCATCGCTATCGCGGCACCATTGTTTCCTTCCCTCCCGTCAAGCTGACGCGCTTATTCATACATGCGCTCTCACAGGATCCGGCATCGACGCTTTGCTGGAAAAACTGGCGCAGGAGATCGAACGGCGGTTTGCGGCGACGGAAGCGCCGCCTTTGACCCGCGCGCGGCATCGCGCCGCGCTTGAGGCATGCGCGGAACATCTGACCCGCGCCCTGCACGCGCCGATGGCCGACAAGCGCGCCGAGGATGTGCGGCTTGCGATGCGCGCTTTAGGCCGTATCACGGGGCGTGTCGATGTCGAGGACGTGCTCGACATGATTTTTCGCGATTTTTGTATTGGGAAGTGAAATAAACCCCTACAGCCCACATAGAGTCGTGCGATACGATTATCAAAGATAATCCTTATCGTGGATCAAAATACCCATTGTTTTTATTTGTGTTATAATGCTAGAAACCCACCGCTTCCTGAAAAGCCTTGTTAAGGGCGGGGAAGCTTTGTCGGCATCGTGCCGACAGCGGATCGTTTGGCCTATGCTTTCAGCCTTGCCGGTTCGTTTAACTTAAAGAGAAAGCAAGCGGCGCTTGTTTGAACAAGCCCGACCGGCTCAGACCGGAAGAAAGAGAAAAACCCCATGGCACGCAGTGCATCCAAGAAAAACGTGGAACGCCTAGCCGCTTCCGCCAAGGCCGCCAATGCGGCGACGACCCCCTCCCCCGACAGTTTCGCCGCGTTGCTCGAAGCATCGTTCGGCAAGACCGGCAGCCTTGAAGGCAATGTCGTCAAGGGCATTATCACAGCGCTGGACGGCGACAGCGCCGTGATCGATGTGGGATTGAAATCCGAAGGCCGCGTGCCTTTGCGCGAATTCGCGTTGGGCGGCATGCCCGCGGAACTTAAGGTCGGCGATACCGTCGAAGTGTTTCTGGAACGCATGGAAGGCCGCGACGGCGAGGCTTCGCTGTCGCGCGAGAAGGCCAAGCGCGAAGAAGGCTGGGTCGTTTTGCAACAGCTTTACGAAAAACAGTCCCATGTCACCGGCATTATCTTTGGCCGCGTCAAGGGCGGCTTTACGGTCGATTTGAACGGCGGCAGCGCGACGGCGTTTTTGCCCGGCTCGCAGGTTGATATTCGTCCGGTCAAGGATGTCACGCCGTTGATGGGCACGCCGCAACCTTTCCAGATTCTGAAAATGGACCGCGCGCGCGGCAATATCGTGGTTTCGCGTCGCGCCGTTTTGGAAGAAAGCCGCGCCGAAGCGCGCAGCGAACTGGTCGCCAATCTTAAGGAAGGCCAAGTGCTGGCGGGCGTTGTCAAGAACATCACCGATTACGGCGCGTTCGTCGATTTGGGCGGCGTGGACGGTTTGCTGCATGTCACCGACATCGCATGGAAGCGCATCAATCATCCGTCGGAAGTTTTGCAAATCGGCCAACAGGTCAATGTGCAGGTCATTCGCTTTAATGCCGACACCCAGCGCATCAGCCTCGGCATGAAGCAGCTGGAAACCGATCCGTGGGAGGGCGTTGTCGCCAAATATCCCGCGGGGCTTAAGATGAAAGGCCGCGTCACCAACATCACCGACTATGGCGCGTTTGTTGAGCTGGAGCCGGGCATCGAAGGCTTGGTGCATGTGTCCGAAATGTCGTGGACGAAAAAGAACGTTCATCCCGGCAAGATCGTATCGCAAAGCCAGGAAGTCGAAGTCATTGTTCTGGACATCGACATGCAAAAGCGCCGCATCAGCTTGGGCATCAAGCAGTGCCTCGAAAATCCGTGGACGCAGTTCCGCGCCGCGCATTCGATCGGCAGCACGCTGTCGGGCGAGATTCGCAATATCACCGAATTCGGCCTGTTCGTGGGCTTGCCGGGCGATATCGACGGCATGGTGCATATGTCCGATCTGTCGTGGGACATCCCGGGCGAAGAGGCGATCAAGAACTATCAGAAAGGCCAGACCGTCGAGGTCAAGGTTCTGGACATCGATAGCGAAAAGGAACGCATCAGCTTGGGCGTCAAGCAATTGAGCCAAGACCCGTTCGAGGGCATGTCGGTTAATTTCAAGAAGGGCGATATCGTCACCTGCACCGTCAGCGCGGTTCAGGAAAACGGAATCGAAGTGACGCTTGGCGACGCGGCGGGCGGCTTTACCGGCTTTATCAAGCGGGGCGATTTGGCGCGCGATCGCAGCGAACAACGCGCCGATCGTTTTGCCGTCGGCGAAAAGGTGGACGCCAAGATCACCAGCATCGAAAAAGCCAGCCACAAGGTCGGCTTGTCGATCAAGGCGCGCGAAGTCGAGGAAGAAAAGAAGGCGATGGAAGAATTCGGCTCGTCAGATTCTGGCGCCAGCCTCGGCGATATTTTGGGCGCGGCGATCAAGAAGGCGCAGAAGAAGGAAGATTAGGTTTTCTTTTCTCTGGCCGAAGAACAAACCGCCGGAACGTGAGTTCCGGCGGTTTTTGTTTTGCGATTAACCTGCTGCCACTGAACCGGCGTCATCCCCGCGAAGGCGGGGATCCATCTTTTTACTTGCTTTCTTGCGGCCAAGATGGATCCCCGCTTTCGCGGGGATGACGATCTCGGTAATTTGAAAATCCCATAAAGCCCAAAGGGTTATGCCAAGGTATCGCTTGACTATCGCTTCGCGGTTTGGCACCTTTTAAGCGCGAGTCGCGTCTTTCCTTTTGTGCCCAAGGGGTATTCTCATGACAAAATCCGATTTGATTTTACGCCTTGCCGAAAAATATCCGCATTTGCTTCAGCGCGATATCGAACGCATCGTCAATACGGTTTTTGATGAAATTTCCAATGCGTTGGCGCGCAACAGCCGCGTTGAATTGCGCGGCTTCGGCGCGTTCTCGGTCAAGCAACGCGACGCGCGGCAAGGCCGCAACCCGCGCACCGGCGAAACGGTTTCGGTCGCCGAGAAATTCGTGCCTTTCTTCAAAACCGGCAAGCAATTGCGCGACCGGCTGAACGGGGTTGAGGGGACGGAGGATTAACGCCTCTTCTCACACCGCCGCGTTCGCCCATCACCCTTTTATCTTGCCGATCAGGCCGCGCACGGTTTCCTGGATGTCGGCGGGGATGAGGACGAATTTGCCGTTGGCGGAGGTCGCCATTTTTTCCAGCATCTTGATGTATTTTTCGCCGAGCATATAGGCCATAGGCCCGTCGCGGTCGCCGATCGTTTCGGCGACCCGCTTGATCGCTTCGGAAGAGGCGGTCGCCAGCGTCACCTGCGCTTCGGCGTCGCGGCGGGCGGATTCGAGGCGCGCTTCGGCTTGCAAAATCATTGATTGCTTGTCGCCTTCGGCTTTGGTCACGGTGGCCTTGCGTTCGCGCTCGGAGGCCGCTTGCATTTCCATCGCTTTTTGCATCGAAGCCGAGGGTTTGATGTCTTGAATCTCGACCGATTTGACCGTCAGTCCCCAGTCCAGCACTTCCTCGGCGATGCTTTCGCGCAAGCGCGCCTTGATCTTGTCGCGCGAGGACAAGGCGACGTCGAGCTCCATTTCGCCGACGATCGAGCGCAGCGCGGTCATGATCAGGTTGCGGATGCCGTCGGCGAAATTGACGATGCCATAAACCGCCTTGACCGGATTCGTGACTTTGACGAAGGCGATCGCGTTGACGATCAGAAGCGCGTTGTCTTTCGTGATGACTTCCTGTTGCGGCACGTCCAGCATGATGTCTTTAGTGACGACGCGCGCGGCCACGCGGTCGAGATAGGGAATCATGAAATTAAGGCCCGGGAAAAAGGTGCCGAAATATTTGCCCAGACGCTCGACTACCCATTCTTCGCCCTGCGGCACGATGCGCACGCCGCGCATGATCGTGATGACCGCGAAGACGAGGAGGATAAGGATAAAAATCTGTTGGCCGTTCATGATGTTTTCTCCCGTGTTATTTTCAAAAGGCTTCCTTCGACGCTAACGACTTTGACGCGGCTGCCCGCCGTGATTTTTTCATCCGCGACGCATTCCCAGACGTCGGAGCCGAGCAAGGGCGTTTGAAACCGTGCTTTGGCTTTGCCGAACGGCTCGATGTCGCTGACCAGAATCCCGACTTCGCCCACGGCTTCCGCCGAAGAGCGTCCCGAGGTTGTTTTGTGTTGACGCGGCTTGAACACTTTAAACCACAGCAAGACCAGCGCGACCGACGCCGCGATCCAGACCAGAACTTGCGCGTTAAAGCCCATGTTTGGGAACAAAGCCGCCAGTAAGGCCACCGCCAGCGCGCCCAGCCCGAACCAGACCAGCACGAAAGCGGGAACCAGAAGCTCGGTCAATACCAGCGCCACGCCCAGAATTGCCCAGTGATGCCATTGCAGAATCATGCAGGAAATGTGGCGGCAAGAGTTTAATATTTGGTGAAGACAAACGATGCGCGCCGCTTTTTGCGATAGAGAGTTTGAGGGCGTTTCTCTTGCCGCCAATCCTTTGCGCGGGCTATACTTCGTCGCGTGACAAATTATTTTTCGTGGGAGCGGCTTCCAGCCGCGACTGTTAATGTAAAGACTAAGGGGTCGCGGCTGGAAGCCGCTCCTACGAAAAAGCGCAGTTTAGTCCTTACCGTTTCTCAAACCCGAAAGACGCCCATGTCCAACGTTACCGTCGCTATCGCCACATTGCCGCATGCCGAGGGTCTTGGCTTGCCTGCTTATGCTACGCTGCATGCGGCGGGGATGGATTTATGCGCGGCTGTGGACGACGACCTTACGCTTTTGCCCGGTCAGCGCGCGTTGATTCCGACAGGGATCATGATCGCTTTGCCGGAAGGGTATGAGGCGCAGGTGCGCCCGCGCTCCGGCCTTGCTTTGAAAAACGGCGTCACGGTTTTGAATAGCCCGGGCACGATTGACGCCGATTATCGCGGCGAAGTTAAGGTCATCCTCGCCAATCTCAGCGACGAAGCCTTCACCGTCACGCGCGGCCTGCGTATCGCGCAAATGGTCGTGGCGCGGTATAGCCGCGTGGAATGGGAGAAAACCGAGCAGTTATCCGAAACCGCGCGCGGGGCGGGAGGTTTTGGATCGACGGGGGTTAAAGCTTGACCGATTAAGCGGCGCGAGACATCAGGCGCCAACGTTCGTTTTCCTCCGCAAGCGACTCTGCTTCTCCTCGGCAGCGCCGCTTGCCAAGAGTCCTTGCTCTAGTAGGGATTGTATGATCCGTGACCATACGAACCATAACTATAGCTATAACCATATTGATTAGATCCATACGATCTGTGATTGTACAAACCACGATTATATGAGCCACGATCATACTGAGTAGAACCATACGAACCGTGACCATACCGTTCACGATCATACTGATTAGAACCATACCAATGGGATGAATTATGGCCCATATACTGGTGATTTTGTTCCTGATAAGAACCGGAGATTTGGGAGGAGTGCTGCGTGACCAATAAGACATGGGGATTGCCGCTTGAAGCGAAAAGTTCCCCCGCCGACGCCGGACTTGCCACAACAAGCGCCGCGCAAACAACCAAAGCAAAGGCCGAGATTTTCGCGAGTTGCGTTTTCATGTGAGCCTCCTAAAGTTGACATGATCGGTACTGTATTTTTATGCTTTTTATGGTTTCAGGTCAAACTCAAACTCTTTTTGGCCACAGGCTTCGACCGAGGAATCTATATCTTGTGCCTTTCGGCTAATCTTTGTCGAACAACAGCGCCAACTGCTCCGTCATCACCGGCGCGAGTTGTTCGGTGTCGGCGATGGTTACGGCGCGGCGGTAGGTGCGGGTGACGTCGTGGCCGATGCCGATCGCGGGGCGGGAGGTTTTGGATCGACGGGGGTGAAGGGGTAGACGTTTGGACTGGATGGGGTTAGTTCATTAACCATACATAGATATTGCATGTTTTCGTGCTGTTTGCATAAATAGCACCAACCGATACAGACCAACCAAGGAGAATTTTATTATGAGCGATTTGCCTGAAGTTGTGTATTCATATCAAAGAAGCATCAGAAAATTACTTCTTTTGGCAGAACATCAAGTATTTGACCCTGCGAATCCTGAAGATGTTCCCGCAATCACTCAAAAACTTGCAGCAGACAACATCATAAGGGAGATGATCCGTTCGCATACATCCACAGATCTTTTCAGGGCGGCAGGTGAGGTTTTTGGCATCCTCAAGCAGTTGCCTGAAGCAAATCAAAAAGTCGTTTTGGCTGCTCGCGGCGCCCGCGAAACGCTGGATAGGTATGTGCAGGGCAACGCTTTTGAAGAATTTATCTCTAATCTCTATCGTCCCAAAAACGCCCGCAAAAAAGATAGAGGCCTTCCGGGCGGAGAGAAAACAAGCGTTACTCCGGGCGAAGCTTTGACGCCATAACCCCGCGTTGTCTTTGACGATATCCGCTTAATCCCTCTCAAACAACGCCCCCAACTGCTCCGTCATCACCGGCGCGAGTTGTTCGGTGTCGGCGATGGTTACGGCGCGGCGGTAGGTGCGGGTGACGTCGTGGCCGATGCCGATTGCCGTCAGTTCGATGTCGGTGCGGTCTTCGATCCAGGCGATGACGCTGCGCAAATGCTGTTCCAGATAATTGCCCGGGTTGACCGACAAAGTGGAATCGTCGACCGGCGCGCCATCGGAAATGACCATCAGGATTTTGCGCTGCTCCGGCCTTGCCAGCAAACGCTGCGCCGCCCACAGCAAAGCCTCGCCGTCGATGTTTTCTTTCAGCAAGCCTTCGCGCAGCATCAGGCCAAGATTTTTACGCGCATGCCGCCACGGTTGATCGGCGCTTTTGTAAACGATGTGGCGCA
This sequence comes from Alphaproteobacteria bacterium, assembly GCA_031291395.1. Classification (GTDB taxonomy): domain Bacteria; phylum Pseudomonadota; class Alphaproteobacteria; order UBA9219; family UBA9219; genus CAIXLI01. Next base: position 24,476 of record JARLJD010000105.1, read on the forward strand.
GATCGTTCAGGCGGCCGGGCAAGGGCGGCTTGCCCGCTTTGACCCAAGCGTCGCGCGACGATCCGCCTTTCCACGCGCGCGTGGTAAAGCCCAGAATTTCGGCCTTGACGCCACAGCGCTCCAGCGTTCGCGCCAGAATATCGGCGCTTTGCGCCGCCAGCGTGATTGGCCTTCCGCGCATCGAGCCGGAATTGTCGAGCAGCAAGGTCACGATCGTGTCGCGAAAATCCATCGGCTTTTCGCGTTTATAGGATAGGGCATAGGCTGGAGATACCACCACCCGCGCCAGCCGTGCGGCGTCCAGCAAGCCTTCTTCCAGATCGAATTCCCATTGCCGCGCTTGCTGCGCCATCAGGCGGCGTTGTAGGCGATTGGCCAGTTTGACCACCAGTTGTTGCATCGCGCCGACTTGCCGATCCAGCATCGCGCGCAGGCGCGTCAATTCGTCGGCGTGGCATAAATCCGACGCCGCGACGATCTCATCGAACTGCGTGGTGAAGGCGCGGTAGGTTGTTACGGTGCTGTGCGGAGAGTCGTCGTGCGCACTGTCGTTTTCAGCGGGCGCGGCGCTGTCGCTGGGGGTTTCGTCGGGATTGTCTTCGCCCAAATCGCCGCCGTCCTTGCCTTCTTCTTCGTCGGTTTCTGAATCGGATACGCCTTGGCTTTCTTTGCTGTCGTCCGGTTGTTCTTCCTCTTTTTCGTCGGGGGTCGCGGGCGCGGCTTGGTCTGTCTTGGCGTCGTCGGGTTTTTCGTTGTTTTCGGTATCTTGATCGAGGCTTTTGATCAGGCGCAGGGCTTCTGCGGCGAAAGCTTTCTGGTCGGCCAATAAAGACGATAGTTTCTGCCAATGTTCTTGGGCGCGATGGACGAGGAGGGGGCGTCCTATCACCGCGATCCGCGCGGCGTCCGCGGGCAGGGCGCTGTGCGTAAAGGATTCCCACGCCAGAACGTGCAGGGCTTGCGCCAGCGGCGGCTGGTTTTGCAAGAGGGCGCGGCGGCTGTCTTCGTCCAAAAGGGCAGAGAGATTTGACGCTACGCCCTTCAGGCTTCTCGCGCCCAAAGCCTCGCAACGGGCTTGTTCCAACGCGTCGAAAAACGCGCAGGCTTCCGTGTCCGACGGCGCTTTGGTCTTGTGAAGGCGCGCGTTGTGATAGCGCAAGCGCAACGCCGCCGCGTCGGCTGAACCGCGCGTGTAATCTAAATCGTCTTGTGTCATTTTCGGCGGCGTGTCGGGCAGGCAAACGCGCGTTTCGCCAGCCTCGGCCGTCGCGCCGCCGAACCCAACCTCAAGCTCCGCCCGATGCCCGATGGCCTTGACGGCAATGGCGGTGGCGCGTTTGAAATCTTCGGCGGACAGGACGGTCATTTTGTTTTTTGGGTTATAGTTAGTCCGCTTGAAAACCCGAAAAAATTCTTCGCCGCCTTGTCGCAAAGGCCTAAGTCTGACAAGCATACGCGGCAAAGAATTTTTTCGGGTTTTCAAGTTGACGTAGTATATGTAAGCAATCCACTATGATGCAGCTTGACCCTCGGTTCAATAGACCCGCGTTTTTTGTTCTTGCAAAGGAGTAAGCCCATGCTCGACGCTCTCGGCTATGCCACCCACGCCGCCAAAGCTCCCCTTTCCCCCTACAAATTCCAGCGCCGCGATCCGCGCGCGCGCGACATCGTCATCGACATCAAATATTGCGGCATTTGCCATTCCGACATTCATCAGGCGCGCGACGAATGGGGCCGCGCGAACTTTCCTATGGTGCCGGGGCATGAAATCACCGGCGTTGTGACGCAGGTCGGCGCGAAGGTCACCAAATACAAGGTTGGCGATAAAGTCGGCGTCGGTTGTTTCGTCGATTCTTGCCGTGTTTGCGATTGTTGCAAAAAAGGGTTTGAGCAATTTTGCAGCAACGGCGCGTCCTTTACCTATAACGGCCTTGAACAGGACAAGAAAACGCCGACGATGGGCGGCTATTCCACCGTTCTGACGGTTGATGAAGATTACGCCTTGCGCATTCCAGCCAATTTGCCTTTGGCGGCGGCCGCGCCTTTGCTTTGCGCGGGAATCACCACCTATTCGCCGCTCAACCGCTGGAAAGCGGGGCCGGGGAAGAAAGTCGCGATGATCGGCCTTGGCGGCCTTGGGCATATGGGCGTCAAAATCGCGCATGCGATGGGCGCGGAGGTTACCGTTCTGAGCCATTCGCCCAAAAAAGAAGCCGACGCGAAGCGTTTGGGCGCGGATCATTTTTATGCCACGGCTGATCCGGAAATATTCGCCTCCTTGCAAGGCGCGTTCGATCTTATTCTTTGCACGGTGTCAACGGGCATTGATTGGAACCAATATCTGAATCTGCTGAAAATCGACGGCGCAATGGTTTTGCTTGGCATTCCCGACAAGGATGTCCCCGTCGGCGCGCGTTCGCTGATTATGGGGCGGCGCATCCTGACCGGCTCGCTGATCGGCGGCATTTCCGAAACTCAGGAAATGCTGGATTTTTGCGGCAAGCACAACATCACCAGCGATATCGAATTGATCTCGGCCGACAAGATTAACGAAGCCTATGATCGCGTGATGAAAAGCGACGTGCGTTACCGTTTTGTCATCGATATTGCGACGTTGAAAGCGGCCTAATACCATCATAGTAGTCGCGGATTAAGTCACCAGCGACAGGAAAGTTCAAAGGAAAGTAAGGTGTGCCCTTCCGCAATCACACAGAAGGGGCACGACATGGAGTATTACATTGGATTGGACATATCGCAAAAACAAAC
>JARLJD010000106.1 GCA_031291395.1 Alphaproteobacteria bacterium
CAGACCTTTCTGCCCTTTCTCATCACGCTCTCCAACTCATCGCCGACCGGCATAACAACGCACCCAGAAAATGCCTTGGATTCAAAACCCCAGCTGAAGTACTATTTCCTCCTCCGTTGCACTTCAATCGTGAATCCACCTACCGGCTTTCGCCGGTATGACGATAATTTGGGGTTGTGAATTCTCTCTATTAACCTTATGCGAGGAGCATGAAAGTAAATAGGCGGTTGTTGAAAGGCTGACTTGTGAATATATTATTTTCACTAAGTCGCTAACAACCAACTTTTAAGGAGTTTACTATGATGAAAGATGTATCTGAAAAGCCCACATATGCATTTAGATTTAAAGCCAATTCGCTTGGTGTTTCTTTTGGCGCAAGTGCTGATGAGGTTAGCGGCGAGTTGAACAAGAAAACCCACCACGAGTTCATGACCCCAGCGCTGATAAAGGCTGGATTTAACGAAAAAGCAATAAAAGAACACTTTGCGTATCTACAAAATCCGGCTGAGGATTGTGACGGTAATGTTAGGAGTGAAGTCTTGTTGACTCTTAATCCCAACGAACCAACTTGTATGCCCACTTCGGTTGGCACATTGCACGTAGTGCGGCTCTAGATTTTAATCTAAGTCCAGCATTCGGGGTGAGGCAAAGATCAATCCGAGAAATTTCTCTAATTGATCTTTCCTGACCCCTGAATGCATCTTCCTTACATCGTCGGGCCGTTGTGCGGAAAGCCGGCTGTTACGCTGGCGGCGCTTAAGGCTCCTGTTGTCGCGCCGGTTGTTGTCATGACGACGGCCAGATAACGTTGGGTGCCGATGTAGGCGATTTGCTGGGTGGTGTTGGCTCCTGCGCTGCTGCTGACTGCCGTCAGGTTGTTGGGGCCGTCGAGGTCGGTGCCGTAGACGCAGGGGACGAAGTTGACGTTGTCCGCCGATTGCAGGACGCTGGGCGTGTGCGTGCCGTCGGTGTAGGCGCCGAAGCTTACCGTGATGACGGCGGCATCGAAGCCGCGCAGGTCGACGGTGGTTCCGGTCGCCGTGCCGTTGACTCGCGCGGCGGGTGCTAGGGATTGGGTGGTTAGTTGGTTGCGGAGAAGATCGCGGGTGGTCATGGGGGTGGTTCCTTATGATTGAAAATGAGGGTAGCGCGGGGTTCCATCCCCGCGCTTTTTTGTATCGAAAGAAAGACGCGGGGGTGGAACCCCCCGCTACCGTTCGTTCTACGATGCCGAGAAGCTTAAGAGTTTGATCGCTTCGAAGTTGACGACGTCGCCTCCTGTGCGTTTGGTGCAGCGGAATTTGATGAAGGGGGCTCCTGTGTAGGGGTCGCGCAGGATGCGCATGCCTATGCGGTCGACGATCGTGTAGCCTTCCTTGAAGCTGCCGAAGGCGAGCGAGAAGCTGCCGTTGGCCACCGCGGGCATGTCTTCGCCCAAGACGACGGGGAAGCCGAGCAACGTGGCGGGCTGGCCTTGTTGCAGGCCGGGTTGCCAGATGTAGGCTTGCGTCGTGTTTTCCTTGAACTTGCGGATCATGTCGGCCACGGCGCGGGGCATGATCCAGACGGCGTCGGGGTGATAGCCGACGCGCAGTTTGTGCATCAGGTCGAACAGGCAATCCGCCGGGTTGGCTGAGGCGAACGCGCCCGCCGCGCCGGTCGGGACGTATTGCAACGTGCCCCACGGACGCGAAGTATCGTCGGCCGTTTGCGCCGTGTAGCTGGTGAAGCCGCGCGGCATGCCGATGCCGTCGCCTGTCACGAACGCGCTGTTTTCGGCGCGCGAGAATTTGGCGGCGACTTTGTTGATGAGCCATTCTTCGACATTGATGAAGGCGTCGTCGAGCAGTTTCTGCGTCGCTTTCGGCTGGGCGTAGAGTTCGTGGACGGGGATGCGGATGCGGCCGAGCGTGCCTTCGTTGGTGTCGGACGGCGCGGCGAGTTCCGAGATCCATTGCGCCACGGGCTCGTTCGTGTCGCGCAGCATTTCGACGGCTTCGGTCGATATGGTCATGACCGTCGAGATTTGGCGCATCGGCGTGGTGTCGTACTGGCGCGTGACGATGCGGCTGGACAGCTCGTCGGGGATCATATAGCCGCCTTCGCTGTCGTTGATGACTTCCAGCTGCTTGGTCTGGAAGGCGTTCAGGTCGGCGTCATAGCCTTTGGCGACGTATTTCAAAAACGCTTTCTTGTGCGCGCTGTCGCCTTCGCCCGCGGCGAAAGACAGACCCGATTTCGCGGGGCGGCGCAGAGAGGTTTTGAGGCTGGTGATGTCGTCTTGCAGGGCGCCTATGGATTTGTCCATGCGGCCCAGCTGTTCGTCGTGCAAAACGTCGGCCGCGCCGCGCCGTTCGATGTCGGAAAGACGCTGGTCGTTGACGCTTTTGTATTCTTCGAATGCCCGCGCCAGCGTGTCGGTGGCCGAGCGCACTTCGCTCATGTCAATCATTGTGTGTTCTCCTGTTGGTGGTTGGGGATTGGGGGTTAGGGCGCGGGGGGGAAACCCCGCGCTACCTATTTATCCGTCAGGGATCGCGCCGCTTTCCGCAGCCGTTCGGCGGCTTGAGAAAGCAGGGTGGAGTCGACATTCTTTTTTTCCTGAATGCTGAATGCTGACCCCTGATCCCCTTTCTTCACCTCGCTCACCCGCGCCGCCTCGTTGGCGGGGAAGGTGACGAGCGAGACTTCAAACAAATCGACGTCGGTGAGGACGCGCGCTTTGCGTTTGGCGTCGATCTGGCTGGCCACGACGCGGTAGCCGATCGAAAGGCCGGTTAAAGCGCCGAGTTTGAGAAGCTCATAGGCTTCGGCGCCTTTTTGTGTGCGGAGCGCGAGGCGGCCTTCGACCAGAAGGCCGCTTTTGTCTTCGCGGATGCTTTGCCAGATGCCTATCGGTTGCGTCGGGTCATGCATCCACAAAAGCGCGGGCGCGCGGCCCTGCCGCCGCCATTTCGCCAGCGTGCGCGCGAACGCGCCCGCTGCGACGATTTCGTTTTGCTGGTCGAGCTCGCCGAAGACGCTGGCATAGCCCGCAAAAACCCCGTCGCCGCCGAGGGTTTTAACCCGCAGCGGGAGGGACATGTGTTTGATGTCCATGTTTGGCCTGTTTGGTTGGGGGGAGGAATGTTATGGTTAATTCAGCGAAAGTAATGGCTGCGCTTGAACCTGTGTCATATGCGTGGCATCTTTGCCTTTAGCGAAACCTTTTTGCGGAGATATAAGATGGATGACTACGTCAAGAGATTTCTTAGAATGAGGCGCACTCTCGAAAGATTTTTTGATAAAGCCCCGAGAACAGATCAGTGGGGTGACACTGTTATCGACCAAGTAAGAAGATCCCAAATAGGAGTCTTCTGCGACGTTACTGATACACTTAGTGGTGAGCTTAAGGGCGGCGGTCGGATTATTGGCCGTCATGAGTCAAAGAGCATGATTCTTCCCGTTGTTAAGTTCACTCTGCGTTCTGGCGCATCTTGCACCATACGCAATAATTTCGCCGATAATGCTGTGAGCATCACCGGATCCCGTCCTCTTAGCAAGGATGTGTTGGACGCTGTTCTGGCAGATGTGCAAGACGACGGTTCTCGTCTCTATCAGGGGTTTCCGAAAAAGGAAGTTCATCGTTCGTTTGTTGAGAACGCCGGAACTTTCTCGACGCATCTTCCTAGCTATAATGATTATCTGGCGGTTCTGATGCGGCATTTCCGTCTTGTAAACGCGATAGGTTCTCCTAAACAAACGGGTTAAGCATCAGGGGCGTTGGGACCATTGTGCCCCAAATACTTGGATATTAGACTTCAATCTGGATACTGGCTTGCGCCGGTATGAAGATTTGTTTCGTTTTCTGCGTCAGTTTCGCCGTTGTCGAAGCGGCGGGTGAAGCGGCCTCGTTCGTCGCGGGGGACGGTGACGGTTTCTTGTTCGTTTGTGTCGGCGATGCCGTCACTTTCGTCGCCGCCCGGGACGGGGCCGTAGCCGGAGGCTTGGCGTTTTTCGTTGCGGGTCAGGAATTGGGCGTTTTGGATTTTGCTCCATTGGGCTTGGCGTTTTTCGGTGAGCGCGCTGATGCTGTCGGGGTCGAAATCGAGTTCGGGTTTGTCGCGGTACATGGGGCAGAGCCAGTGGTCGATGCCGGCGATGACGCGGGTGATTTGCGGCAGGACGGTTTCCTCGTAAAAGGCGAGGCGGGCTTGTTCCATGTTGGCGTAGGTTTGCGCTTCGGGCAGGCCGATGAGCTGCGCGGGGACTCCGAAGGCCAGCGCGATGTCGCGCGCGGCGTTGTTGCGGCCGGAGAGCCAGTCCATGTCTTTGGGGCTGAGGCTCATTTCGCGCCAGTCGAGGCCGCCTTCCAAGATAAGTGGGCGTCCGGCGTTGCGGTCGCCTTGATAGAGTTGGCCCATTTCTTCGCGTAGGCGTTGCAGTTGGTCGTCGGACAAGGATGCCGGGCCGTCTTTGGGGTTGTAGACGAGAGCGCCGGAGGGCCTTGCGCCTTGGTTGAGTAACGCCTGGTTCCATGCGCCAGAGGCGTTGTGCTGGTCGATCGATTGCAGGGCGGCTTCCATCGGGGCGAGGCCGTACCAGTCGTCGAGCGGGTGGAATTCCTTGAGGTGCAGAATGCTGGATGCGCCCGTGAGGGGATCGGCGGGCCAGTTTGTGACTTGGCCGTTGACGTTATATTGGTAGCCTTGCGGCAGGCCTGCGGGGCCCGGGACGACTTTCATGCGGTCGGGACGCAGGGCGTAGAGTTCGATCGGCGCGGCGGCTTCATTCGGGCGGATCGCTTCGATATAGGCGTTGCCGAAAATTTGCAGGTTGGCGTAGACGCTTTCCATGAAGGTGACGCCGTCTTGCATCGGGTTCGGGTGCGCGAGAAGGTCGAGCAGGGGGTGCGTGTCGAGTTCCGTTCCCTGATCGTCGTAGAGTACCCACGGCACGGAGGCGGCTGCGGTGGCGATTTGCATGACGCAGCGATAGGCGATGACGTTTTTGCGGAATCCTTCCTCGGCCAAGTTCGCCATGCGGCGGGGGGTCCATTGCGGCTGGCCGACGTGCGACCACGCGATCATGGGGCCGGCGGCGGAGGATTTAGCCTGTTGTTGCGGGCGCAGGAAAGGGGTCAGGAGATTGAGGAATCTCATGCTTTGTTATCCTTTGAGATTGTGAATACTCGTAATAGCCAAGCTTCGTCGTTCTAGAAAACGCGCTTTTTGCAGCAAGAAAAACCAAATGGGATTCCGGATAAAATCGCATTTTTGCAAGAAAGGGCAAAAAAGCGATTTTTCCGGAATGACGGTAGAGGGGTTATAAAAACCTTATCTTCGGTTCTCCCCTCGCGACTTCGCTTAGTTCCGTTAGCGCCCAGACTAGGGCGTCGACGCGGTCGGGGGATTGGGTGGTTTTGGTGTCGGTGGTGAAGCGGCACATTTGGTCTTCTAGCAGAGATAACGCGCCTACGTGGCGGACGCGGGATTGTTCGTAGAGGGCGGCTATCGGTAGGGCGCGTTCGACTTTGTTGCGGAGGGCGCGGACGGGTTTGAAGAGGACGTGGGGCGCTTTTTGGCGCAGGATTTTTTCGACGAGTTCGCCTCCGGCGTTGACTTCGGCGACGATCATTTGGGCGCGCATGTCGGTGTAGAGCATGATCGCGCGTTCCGCCCACGCGTCGGGGGCGTAGCGGCCTGACCAGTCGGAGAGGACGTAGAGTTTGCCGTCGACGCCGCGGGCTGCGGCGATGATGCCGGTTTCGTCGGAGGCGGCGTTGTGCGACAAAGCGGGGTCGATCGCGACGATGACGCGGCGGAGTTCGGGCACCGTTGCGACGCGCAGTTTGTCGATTTGCTCGCGGTTCCACAGGGCGCCTTCGGTGTCGGTTAGAAGCTCGGCGTCGAGTTCTTGGCGGCCTAGCCTTGTGCCTGCGTAACGGTCGGTTAATTGCTGCAGGACGTAGGGCGACAGGTTTTCGGCGTTGTCCGCCGTGCGGCCGTGGGTTAAAAGCACGTCGCTGCTTTTGCGGTTGAAAAGGTCGCGGAGCATTTCGGTGTTCCTTGGCGTTGTCGTGACGATCACGCGCGGGTCTTGGCCCAAGCGCAAACCAAACCATAATTGATCGAAGGCCTCGCGCCCGTTCCATGCGCCGAGTTCGTCGCACCATGCGCGGTGATGTTGCGGGCCGCGCAGGCGTTCGGGCTGATCGGCGGAGAAGAGTTTGATGCGGCTGCCGTTCGTCAGCCATATCTCGCCCATCGAGCGATTCCATTTTTCAAGGCAGCTGGGCGGTATCACGCGCAGCAGGCCGCTTTCTCCTTCGACGCAGGTGTCGCGCGCGTCGGCGTAGGTCGGGGCGACGACTGCGATGCGGACGTTCGGGTTCCAGAGAGCGTAGTGGGCGATGTCTTCGGCTCCGGTTCGGGTTTTGCCCCAGCCTCGGCCAGCCATGATGAGCCAGATGCGCCAGTTACCCGGCGGGGTCAGTTGCGGCGGCCTCGCCTGCTTGAGCCAGCGTAAGCGATAGACGGTAGTGTGCAAGTTTGATAACGGCAAGGTCTGCAAGCAGAGCGCGCGCCTCTGCAAGCGCTCGATCACGTTCTGCAGCTTCGTTTCTTTTTGCTTCATCGTCTTCTTTTTTGGGCGCGAGGCGGTCGAGAAGGATTTTGGCGGCGGATATGCGCGCCGTGTCGCTTTCGCTGGCTTGCGCCAGTTCGCCGAGCATCGCCAGCACCTTGTCGGGTTGCAGGGATTCGTTGGGTTGCATGTTTGCTGTATGTTGCGCCAACTTGAAAAGTCGAAAAATTAAGAAAGAAACCAAATGGGATTCCGGATAAATTTTGCGCCTCAACGGCTCGTTTTTACTTACAACGTTGGTTGGAGCGCAAAATTTTCCGGAATGACGGTGCCTCTTTTTTTCGGGTTTTCAAGCGGACTGACTGGGGGTTGTTTTTTGGACGCAATGCGCCGTGGGATTGTCAATACTACAGGGGAAAGGGGAAGTCAAGGGAAAAATCATGCTTTTTTAAAATAATTTGGGATTTGTCCGGTTTGGGGTGTTTGCTATCCCATCGCTTTTGGTTATTAACCGTAAATCCTTTGTTTCAGCTTTACCGAAAGGCGGGCTGTTCTGGAAGCGTTAAGCTGTCTGAAACATCTTTGGTTTATAGTTTGAGCATAGGGTTAGAGCTTTATTTGATGGAGGAGATTATGCGCTGGCAAGAACAACAGCATTCAGACAGTTTTTTCGTAATCGGCGATAGCCTTGGAATGTATTATGTGGAGGCGAACCATTTAAACCGGAAAAGGCAAAAGATAGCCATTTCTGGCAAATCCATTCATCAAATCCTTGATCAGGCTGAAGATCCGAGGTTGGGGAACCCAAATTTAAAAAACAAAAGGGCCGTTATCTTTTTAGGAACGAATAAGGATTGCGATGTCCCTGGCTTATCAGAAGATGACTATAAGAAGAAAATTGCTAAAGAAGTCAATGAATTGCTCACAAAACTGCACGATAAAGGCGTTGCGGTGCAGGCTGTTATCGGGCCTTCGCCGAGCAGAAATGTAGGGGATAAGACGGGGCGGGATGCGGCGATTCGACAGGCCGTTATGAACTGGAGGCCAGATCAAGGGCAATCCCCTGCACGGCCGCCTTACTATTTAAGTTTGATTCCAAGGGAAGGGGAAAAGCCTATAAGCCTGATGCCGGATGGAATCCATCCAATGCTTTCTGAACAGCAGCGGATTTCTCACGTTCTGGGGGAAAAGCTTCCTGAGTACTGGAGGGGTCAACAACAAGGTACCGGGCGCATTGTAACGAAGGCGGGCAGCGACGGGAATCAGCATCATTATTTTGTGGGAGGCGACAATAAAGAAGAGCTTTTGCAGGGAAACGAGAGCCGCCATCGTTTGGCCTTTGATGAGGGAGGGCCTGCGCAACCATGCCATGCGCAAGGACGCCGTTCTTTCAATAAAAGCGGCCTGACGAACCTTTTAAAAATTCAGGAAGATATTGATAAAGGAAGAGCCGACAGACGGGAAGTTAAAGAGCTTCAGAGGCTGCTTCGTAAAGAAGGGCACAGGCTGCAGGGCGGGCATCATGGCGTAGATGGAATTGCCGGTAAGTCGACCAGAAGGGAGTTGAGGGACGAAATCATGAGGGAAAGAAGGGCTGAGACTCATCAGGCGCGCCCTGGTTTTTGAATGTGCGGAACAATGTTGGCTCAATAAGATAAAGCCCGAATACGGGACACGAGAAAAATGCGCCTGCATGATGCGGATGGGGCGCATTTTTTTTGTGTCCTTCGCTTTCGCAAGGCGATTCGGCAAAAACCGATTAGCACTTGTTTTGTGGCAAGAAACCAAATGGGATTCCGGATAAAATCGCATTTTTTGCAAGAAAGGGCAAAAAAAGCGATTTTTCCGGAATGACGAAGATTCTCAATTTGTTAGTGCAGTTTGCCGAATAGCCTTGTCGCTTTCGGAACTTTTTTGACAAGAGGGCGGTTTGGGGTTAGAGATAGAGAAGTGATTCGCTGCGCAATCAGGATGATCGCGTTCTTTGAAAGCCTAGGATTGGGTGTGCCTCTTGAGAAAGAGTGAGAGGGAGCTCCATGATCGATTCCATTGGCAGCGCGACAAGCTCGGCCGCCGTTTCGCGCACGCAGACGGCGTTGCAGACCAGCAGTTTGCGCAACCCTGATATTTTGACCGCTGTTCAGCAGACGCAGCAACGCTCTTCGGGCGCGACGGCGCCGGTCAAGGTGTTTGCCGTGCCGCAGGCTTCGAAAAAAGGCGCGGGGTCGGGGGCTAAGCTGCCACGCGGCAGTTTGGTGGATGTGCTGGTGTAGGATTCGGGAGAGCGGAGCCTTGCGGGTGGAAGCTGTTTGGGGAAAGCTTTGATAAGGCGGCCTTCAGGGGCTTGTTTTTAAATAAGTGGCTTTTATCCCAAGTTTTTTAAGGGCGGGGCACAGCATTGGCCTTGTGGCGCAAAAAAATTATGGCTGGTTTTGCAGAATTATCTGGCTAATCCCCCTTTGTTTGTGCATAAACGCGCCAACCCCCGCTTTCGCGCGGGCAAGTTCTTGCCGGACAACTGGACGACATCCTGGTTCCGGCGTTTATTTACACTCACATGAAGGAGCAGATGATGTCGATTACAGCCGAACACAAAAAAGAAGTTATTGCCAAGCACGCCCGCAACAAAGGCGACACGGGTTCACCGGAAGTGCAGGTCGCGATCTTGACCGATCGCATCAATCATTTGACCGCGCATTTCGAGAAGCACAAGAAAGATCACCATTCGCGTCGCGGCCTTTTGATGCTGGTCAGCAATCGGCGCAGCTTGCTGGATTATCTTAAGAAGACCAAAACCGCCGTTTATGAGAAGCTGATTGCGGATTTGGGGCTGCGGAAATAATCGCTCCTCATGACGCATCTTACGGTCTTTGATTTAATCGACGATGACGCGCTGAAAGCGCTGGAATTGAGATTGGAACAAAACGCCGAAGAGCAAAATGCCCCTCCTTATCAATCGACTCCGCTGAGCGTGCTGGCACACGATGATAATGGTGCGCTTGTTGGCGGCTTGACTGGAAAGACTTTCTGGAACTGGCTTTACATCGATATGTTGTGGGTCAGGAAAGAAGATCGGGGAAAAGGGCTTGGGCGTGAACTTGTCGATAAAGCCGAAACGCTGGCTGTTCAGCGCGGGTGCATTTCATCCTATCTCTGGACGGAAAGTTTTGAAGCGCCGGAATTCTATCCAAAACTCGGTTATCAAAAATTCGTGGTGAAGGAAGATTTTCCCCTCGGTCACCAACGCATAGGATTCATGAAATCTTTGCGCAGATAATGGCAAAGTTTGCGCAAACATTGACAATTTATTGTTTTCGGGTTAGGGTTCTCGTGTAGAAAATCGGCGTGAGAAAATAACCGTATCAAAATGCGCGTCATCCCTGTTTTTTAACGGGATTGGCTTACAAGCGGTTGTTGTGCGGCCAAGATGGATCCCCGCATACGCGGGGATGACGCGCCTAGTTGATTCACTTAGTTTTCTGATGTCGACAGCGAGGTGTCTTATGCAAACGATGAATGTGTCTTTGACTCCCGAATTGATCAAAATCGTGCAGAGTAAGGTCGAAAGCGGGCTTTATGGCAATGCCAGCGAGGTCGTGCGCGAGGCTATTCGTCAGATGGACGGGCTTGATGCGTTGGCTTATGAGGCCAAACTGGAGCGGCTGCGCAAACTGTTGGAGCCCGGGCTGGCGGATGTTGCGGCGGGAAGATTTGCTGATTATTCTTTGGACAAGCTTAAGCGAAAGCTGGATGCCAAAAGGGATGCCGGAGAAAACAGAGAAAACGCATGACGGCTTTCCTTCTATCCGAGAGGGCCTTGGAGCGTTTGGAATCTATTGGCGAATACACGGAAAAACAGTGGGGAATCGCCCAGCGCGACAAATATCTTGAAGCGCTTGATAAGCGTTTTCACGATCTTGCGCGTTTGCCCCTCTTGGGGCGCCACCGCAACGATCTGAAAATGGGGCTGCATTCCTTTCAGGAAGGCAAGCATGTGATTTTCTATGTGATCGAGGATGAGGGGATTTCCATCATCGATATTTTGCACGAACGCGAAGATGTCGCCGCCCGCAGGGAAGGCTGGAACTGAACGCTGGACTCGCCTCGCCAGCCGTAGCATAAACCTCACAGAATTCATGAAGCGGAACGCAGCATGAAAGCCGTCGGCGTTGGGCTGGGCGGGATTTAACGGGTTGCGCAAACGAAGGCGCGACGCAAGGATGAAGGATTAGACGCATGTTCAAGGTTTATCGTAAGGAAATGGAATGGGGCGGCAGGACGTTGACGCTGGAGACGGGACGCGTGGCGCGTCAGGCGGACGGCGCGGTTTTGGCGACTTATGGCGGCACGACCGTATTATGCACCGTTGTCGGCGCGAAATCGCCTAAGCCCGGGCAGGATTTCTTTCCTCTGACCGTCAACTATCAGGAAAAAACTTTCGCCGCCGGTAAGATTCCGGGTGGCTTTTTCAAACGCGAGGGACGTCCCAGCGAAAAGGAAACTTTGGTCAGCCGCTTGATCGACCGCCCGATCCGGCCCTTGTTCCCCGAAGGCTATTTGTGCGACACGCAGGTGATCGCGACCGTGCTTAGCCACGATCTGGAAAACAATCCCGATGTCGTCGCGATGATCGGCTGTTCGGCCGCTTTGACGATTTCCGGCATTCCTTTCCTCGGCCCGATCGCCGCCGCGCGCGTCGGCTATAAGGAAGGGAAGTTTTTGCTGAACCCGACGCCTTCGGATCAGTTCGGCTCGCAGCTTGATCTGGTTGTTGCGGGAACGCAGCAAGGCGTTTTGATGGTCGAATCCGAAGCGCAGCAATTGCCGGAGTCCGTCATGCTCGATGCCGTGACTTTTGGCCATACAAGCTTCCAGCCGGTGATCGATCTGATTATCTCGCTGGCCGAGAGCGCCGCTAAGGAGCCGCGCGACTTGCCTCCGCCTGCTTACGACAAGAAGGCGTTGCAAGCGAAGCTGAAGAGCCTGATCGGCGCGGATATCGCGGCGGGGTACGGCGAAACCGCCAAGCAGGCGCGTTACAGCAAGCTGGACGCCGCAGAGGCTAAGGCTTTGGCCTCTATTCCCGCCGAAGAATTTACGGCGGAGCAGATTGCCGAAGGCATCGAGCTTATGAAATACGATCATGTGCGCGACATGATTCTGGATACCGGCAAGCGCATCGACGGACGCGACACCAAGACGGTGCGCCCCATTGTTTGCGAAATCGGCATTCTGCCGCGCGCGCACGGCTCGGCCTTGTTCACCCGCGGCGAGACGCAGGCGCTGGTCGTCACCACGCTCGGCACAGGGCAGGATGAGCAGATCATCGACGCGTTGGAAGGCGAATATCGCGAGTCTTTCATGCTGCACTATAATTTCCCGCCCTACTCGGTCGGCGAAACCGGCCGCATGGGAAGCCCGGGACGCCGCGAAATCGGCCACGGTAAATTGGCTTGGCGCGCGGTGCATCCTTTGCTGCCCGCGAAAGACAAGTTCCCCTATACCATTCGCGTGGTGTCCGAGATCACGGAGTCCAACGGCTCGTCTTCCATGGCGACCGTGTGCGGCACGTCGTTGTCGTTGATGGATGCGGGCGTTCCGATGCCTGCGGCTGTTGCCGGTATCGCGATGGGCTTGATCAAGGAAGAGCGCGGCTTTGCGGTTTTGACTGACATTCTTGGCGACGAAGATCATCTCGGCGACATGGATTTCAAGGTCGCGGGAACGGCGGAAGGCATCACGGCTTTGCAGATGGACATTAAGATCACGTCCATTACGCCGGAGATCATGCGTATCGCGCTGGATCAGGCGAAGGCGGGGCGTCACCATATCCTCGGCGAAATGGCCAAGGCGATCGGCGTGGCGCGTGACGGCGTGAATCAAAACGCCCCGCGCATCACTACGCTTAAGGTGCCCAAGGACAAAATCCGCGAAGTCATCGGCACGGGCGGCAAGGTCATTCGCGAGATTTGCGAAGTAACCGGCGCGAAGGTCGATATCGAAGACGACGGCACGGTCAAAGTCGCCGCTGTCGACCAGAAGGCCGCGGAAGCCGCTGTCAACTGGATCAAGAGCATCGTCGCGGAGCCTGAAATCGGCGCGGTTTACACCGGCAAGGTCGTGAAGGTCGTCGATTTCGGGGCGTTCGTGAATTTCCTCGGCGCGAAGGACGGGCTGGTTCACATCTCGGAAATCAAGCCGATGCGCATCGAACGTGTTTCCGACTTTTTGAAGGTGGGCGACGAGGTTCGCGTTAAGGTTATGGGCGTGGACGATCGCGGCAAGATTAAGCTGTCGATGAAGGCCGTCGACCAAGCTACCGGCGCTGACCTGCAACAGGCGGGGTAGTTGTAAGCATGGGAAAGGAACCGGCGTCGGCATTCAAGCCGATGCCGGTTTTTTTGTGTCTAATGCTAACGACCCTATAATTGACCGCCTGCGGGACGAGAGAGACCCTTCCCCTCTAGGGGGGAAGGTTGGGATGGGGGGGGCAAGAAGCGCCTTTGGCAAGCGGGTTTCTTACACTCGAGCCTCACCCCCACCCAACCCTCCCCCATAAAGGGGGAGGGCTTTCTTTTGTCCGCTCTATGAGTCATTTGTTAGGGGCATGGGTATAAGTCGACGTGAGGGGGGCGGTTGGGATATAATCCCCTAGTCCCCCCTCACCCTAACCCTCTCCCCCCAAGAGGGGGAGAGGGGATCATGCCGGTTTTGTTACGCTATTTGTCTCGCTTATTTCCTCAGGCCGACAAAGGTTGTTTTTACTTCCCGTTCGCGTAAATTGCTGCCCCATGACTCTTATTCACGAATTTGCCCCTGCCAAGATCAATCTTTACCTGCATGTCACGGGAAGAAGGGCGGACGGGTATCATGATCTGGACAGCCTTACCGCTCCGGCTTCGATCGGGGACGAGGTCGCTTTGCGGGCGGCGCGGGGATTCCGGTTTGAAGTGACGGGGGCGCAAGCTGACGCGTTGGCGCATGAAAAAAGCGAAGATAATCTTGTGGTCAAAGCGGCTCGGTCTTTGGCGGAATTAACCGGACAGGCGCTCGACGCGCAGCTGGTGCTGGTTAAGAAATTGCCCGTGGCGTCCGGCATCGGGGGCGGGTCGAGCGACGCCGCCGCAGCTTTGCGCGCTTTGGCCAAGCATTGGGGCTTGGCGCAAGACGATCCGCGTTTGATGCAGGCGGCGGCGCGCCATGGACAGGATGTGGGGGTGTGCTTGCGCGTCGGTAACATCTATGTGACCGCGACGGGGGTTTTACCTGCGCCGAAATTGCCGCGCGCGGATATTGTCTTGGTCAATCCGGGCAAGGGGCTGGCGACGCCTGCGGTTTATGCGGAATATAGAAACGGCGGCGATGCTTTTTCGCCTTTGGCGCGTTTGGAGCAAACGCCGGAAACGCTGGACGAACTGGTTGCGGCGTTGAGGATCAGGGGCAATGATTTATACGCCCCCGCCTGCCGCCTGATGCCGGAGATCGCCGAGATCGTCACCGCGCTGGAATCCTTCGACGAATGTTTGCTGGCGCGTATGTCGGGCAGCGGCGCGACATGCTTTGGACTTTTTCCCGACGCCACAGCCGCCAAATCCGCCGCTGCGCAAATCCGCGCGGCGAGGCCGCATTGGTGGGTGGAGGCGGGGGGGATGAATGAATGATGCCAACGGCTCAAATAAATGACCGCCTATGGGACGAGAGAGACTCCTTTCTCCTCTAGGGGGAAGGCTGGGATGGGGGCGCTGGTTCGGTAAGAAGCGCCTTTGGCAAGCTGGTTTCTTACACTTGAGCCTCACCCCCACCCTAACCCTCCCCCATAGAGACCATATGTTCGCGATCATCCCCTCTGCAGGGGAAGGGGCTGATAGAAGAAGGAAGCCTCATCCAAGCAGGAAGGGGAACCCTCTTTATCAGGAGAAGATCATGAGCG
>JARLJD010000107.1 GCA_031291395.1 Alphaproteobacteria bacterium
GTCGCGCCCATCATGCCCTTCAGGCACGAGGCCACGATTTTACCCAAGTTCGCCGCCTCGTCGCCGGACTTTTCCAAAGCCGGAATCAGCACCACCAAAATGCGCCTGTTCAGCACCACGTCCAGCACGTCGATGTCGGCCAATTGCGCCTTGAAGATATAGCCGTATTCGTCGGCCAAAGACTGCATCGAACGCGTAAACTGCATCGACAGATAGCCGTGCTGTTGACGCGCGACCTGCAAATCATACATCGGCTGGTCGGGCGAGGGCGGACGCTCGTTGCCGTCGTCGTCGAACGCCGCGGCGACAAAGCCCGGCAGCGTGTTCAGATAGCCTTCAAGCCCATGCACGATCCGCGCGGGCAAAGTCTGGTCGCGCGACAGACGGATGATAGGCTGCAACTCCAAATGATCGCGCACGACTCCGACGTCGAGCAGCATGCCCTGCTTGTCGCGCTTGTAAGTCAGCGCGGGCATTAAAGCGAACATCAACGCGACAGCGCGTTCTTTCCACATGGCGTTATCGCCGCCTGCATCCGGCATCAAATTGACGACGAGGTTGGCGAGATACGAGGCCGAACCGTTCGAGAACGGATTCATCGAATTGGACGTCGATCCGTCGTCGGAATTTCCGGTCATGTAGTTCAAAACCAGAATATCGTCGTCGCGCCCGAACCGGCGTGTGACCGAGTAAAGCGAAGCCCACAAATCGGTGTCGGCTTTACCGTCGGTGTAGGAAAAGCCGGAACCCCACGCCAAGGCATTGGTGACAAGGGACTTCAGCCCTTCGGTTTTCCCCGAACCCGTGGTGCCGATGTAAAGAATATGCGTACGCACATCCACGTTGGTCAGCCAGATTTCGCGGCCAAATTCGTCGTCGTCCTTGTCCGACACGTTGCCCAAATACAAAATGCCGTCGGCTTTGCCTTTGACTCCGGGTTTGCCGGGGGGGTGATTATGAGGATCCATTATTTTGGCAAAGCGCGGAATTTTGAACGGCAGCGCGAACGGGCGGCGCAAGGCCCAGTTGAAATAGAAATACAAAGGCACAGCGATCAGCTCAGACACTGCGCGTAATTGCATCGGCCCCAAAAACAGGAACGCCAACGCGCCGAACGCCATCGCCATAATGACGTTGCCGCTGGACATATAGGCGGCCATGCGCACGGACACCGGACGCACATCGCGCAAGATGTTGCGTTGCACCGTTTGATGTTTAGGCAGAATAAGAGGCATCGTCGTTTGCCTTGGTTTCCTCAAAAAACATAAACTGCGCTGCGCCGTTGGCGGCGTCAGGAAATAAGCAACCCTATTCGGGAGTTAAGAAAAACGGCGAAACAAAAGCGGCAAAATCCCCTCCCCCTCTATGGGGGAGGGTTAGGGTGGGGGTGGTCGCGTCGTAATAACTGTCTACATAAATCGAAGGCAGCTTATGCGGAAACATCACCCCCACCCTAACCCTCCCCCATAGAGGGGGAGGGAATCCCGCCGATCTCGCGGCACCGCTCTTTCCAACTCACAAAAAAAGCCTCACTCCCTCGCGCTCTTCCCGCGCAGACCCTCGTTCATTCGTTGCGCCGATTCCGCGAGAACCGCTTTAATATTGTCCGGCAAATCGGCGAACGAGAAATCGCCGGCGTCTTCCTCTCCGTCCAAAGTCGGGATGATCGCCGACAGATCGGCGTCCGTGCCCGCGAAGGCGTGCGCTTCCCGCGGCGCATAACCGGACTCGTCGGCAGCGTCGGATTCGTACCCTTCCTCGACTTCATCAATCGCGAATTCGTCGCCCGGATAAAGCGGCGGCATGTTGGCGCGCCTTGCCGCGCGTTCTTCCGGCGAAACATCGTCGAAAAAGGCTTGCTGATCCGCATCCAAACCTTCATCGTCGGCGCCGTAAAACTCCTGCGGCCTGCCGCTCTTCGCGACGGTCGATCTTTGCTCTGCGCCGGAAACCGTTTTGGGCACGGCAGGAAGGGTAAAGACGCAAGCCATGCTGACAATGCCCATTTCCAGCGCGGGCAGGTTGGCATTTGCGGCGAGCTTAATCGTTTTAGCGATCGCGGCGATTTCGGGACTCTCTTTGATCGTGCCGCCGACTTTGGCCGCCGCCCAATCCCCATCCTTCAGGCGCGAAGTCAGTTCCAGAACAACGCGGTCGTGCGCCTCGGTCGATTTTGTCACGCTCGGCACCGGCAGAAAACGATGCACGCGCAGCGCCTTGGCTTTCTCAGGCACGGTATAAAGCATCTGCACTTTGCAGGCCCAGTCGCCGAAAATCAAATGCGCTTCGCCTTCGCGCTGTCCGCGCAAATGATCGTAATCGACGCGCTGACGGATGGTATAATTGGCGCTACGCCCGTCATGGAAAGGCATGTTCATGAACAAGCCCGCCACGGTGTTGGTCGGGGCGTTATAGCCCGAAGCTTCCATAACCCACGACGATCCGCCGTGCTTGGTGACAAAATCCCTCGTATCCGTCGGATCTTCAATACGACCCAGGATTTTCAGGTTACAGTTGCCGACGATAGACTTGGCCTCCTGCTTGACGCGTTTTTCCATCGACGGCAAATCCTGCGCCGCGAACACCAGCGAAAATCCCAGCGACCGCGCCTGCGCCGCCATCACGGCCATACCCGCGGCGGTGTAATAACCGACCTCGTCGAACACCGTCATAAAGGACGAACTCGACCGCGTTTGCTTGCTGCCGACCGCGTTCTCCCAACCGCCTTCGACGGTATTGCCCAACGTCGCGCCCATCATGCCCTTCAGGCACGAGGCCACGATTTTACCCAAGTTCGCCGCCTCGTCGCCGGACTTTTCCAAAGCCGGAATCAGCACCACCA
>JARLJD010000108.1 GCA_031291395.1 Alphaproteobacteria bacterium
ATGACGCCAGCAAGAGGTATGTTGAACGCGTAAGGCATTGAAAGGATGCCATAGCCCCGTTTTTCGATCAGCCCCGCGATGCGCGGATGCGGCGAGGCCAAAACCTGATCGCCGCGACGCGCGAGAATGATCCGGTCGTCCCCGATCAGCGTGACCGGCTGGGCCGGCGTCGACCCCTCGATGAGCGCCAAGGCCAGGGTACTCTTGCCGGCCTTGGACGGTCCCCGGATCAAAACCGCGCGACCGTCGATGGCCACGGCAGTCGCATGAACCGCGAGCGGCGCCGGGGTTGCGTTTCGGGAACGGCTAGGGGGGAAGGCGTCGTTTCCCACGATGTGTCCCTAACGAGCCATGCCGGCGATCATAGGACGCCCGACATTTTTGCGGAAGCTCTTTCGCGGCTATAATGGAAAAACGCTATGGGGCCGCGAGATCACCCAGGACAGGCCGTTTTTGGGCTCCGCGGGGGGAGGTGAGGGGGAGGCGACAGCGCTAATCGCTCGACTATTTTTCTCTTTTTTCAATGTTTACCGGACGATTCGCAATACGCTCGATATTTCCACTTATATAAAGAACAGACGCTGCCCCATCTCGCCTCTATCGATGGGCCAAGAGAGTCGGGCTACTTGTCCGTGCGCTCTTCCAATTTCTTGTCTACTGGGACCTCCGGCTTCTTGTCGGCTACCGGTTCCGGAGGACAGTCCGCAACGACCTGCTGAAGAGCTTTCGCGCCGCCTTTTGCCTTGAAAGCCAGGTCGACAATCGCTTCGTCCGCCATCCCCACCCGAAAATTCAAAACGGAAGCCTTGAGCGCGTCGTCGAGAATTTGCCGGGCGTTTGGGAGTTCGATATTTTGCTCGCCCCAAGCTTCGCCGCGCTCGTCCGCGATAGGACCTTCGTCCGCCCGATACTTATAGTCCACAGATGCGCCGGGCTCGAAATGCTTTTCGGAGCGAATAGCCAAGATCACCGTCAACCCATGGTCGGGGAAACACCGGATCGCCAAAGCCGAATAGCCAGATTGAGAGATGGCGATCGTTTTCTTTTTTGGACTAAAGGGGTCTTTCTCTACGGTCACATACCAAGCCCCGATTGAACCTGCGAAAGCAGGGCCAACCGCTAAAATGAGCGCCAGAAGAGCAGCCGCCACCACAACCTTGGTCATCGCTTCCCTCACCACATTCCCGAATTCCGCGCACCTTATCCCATTCAAGCTGAGCCGCAAGCCCATCTCGCGACCACCCAAAGTGAATCTACCTATGCGAGCGGAATGCGCGCAAAAAAAACTTTCGCATCGTCGCGCGCGGCGGCCACGCGAAACTTAGCCGGCGCCAAAAAACTTTTGTGTCTTCGCGCTCTGGAGCGGAAAGCCGATCCCGGCTAAGACACGCGCGAGATGGAACATGGCGCGCTGCTTCGTTTCGCGCGCTGGCCCAGCGTCGGGAAGCGGCTGCCGTCCGCCGTCGTCGGAGAATTGCGTCTTGCGCTCGCCACCGGGCGGCTGGACCTGTCGCAGCGCCAAACCTAGGGGAGACGGCTCGCCATGACTCGCATGCTCGTTCGCGCCGCCACGGCGGAAGACGCCTTTGTCGCGGCGG
>JARLJD010000109.1 GCA_031291395.1 Alphaproteobacteria bacterium
CAACCCGCCACACATGGCGGTTTTTCGTTGGAGCGGCTACCCCCCCCGACTGTTGAGGACAAAACATAGGGGCGCGGGTGGAAGCCGCTCCTACGAAAGCGTAAATTAAGCTCGGTCAAAGTATATTACCCCCCCTCCCTCTGCCGCTCATGCCTCACTCCGCCGATTTCGTCGAGTTCTATCGTTTCTAGACGGCGTTCTTCCTTGGCTTCTTCCTCCAGACGTTGCGCCTCGGCGGTTTCGTAACGCTTCTGATCTTCAAACAGCACCGCCAATCTGTCCTGCGCGATCTTAACCGCAAGCGCCGCCATTTGGCGGTCTTTTTCCAAAGCCTGTCCCTTGATAATCATGTTTTTCAAAAACGCGCCGTAAGTCGCGCGCGCGGCGAGATCCTGCGCGGCGGCCTGTTCGCGGGCTTTGAGGATTTCCAGTTGCGCGATCTGGCCTTCGATACGTTCTAAATGATCCAGCAGCCGCGCCAATTGCTGCCGCTGCTCGTCCACGAGGTTTTTCTGCAGTTTGATAAGCGTGGCGAAGCTTTTTCGTTTCATAGTAGTAAGTAGTTACAGAAACCTTCGTCATCCCCGCGAATGCCGGATACATCTTTCGGGAGGCCGTTCTTGTTGCAAAGATGGATCCCCGCATGCGCGGGGATGACGAAAGACTCGCGGGGAGGTCGACCGCTCACGACCACGCAACCCCCAGAATCTTGGCCAACCTTGCATAGGTTCCGGAGAAATCCATGTTTTCGTCTTTTCTTTGGCGCAGGAAGTCTTCCAAAGGCTCATAGAAATTGATCGCTTCGTCGACTTCGGCGTTGCTGCCTTTGCGGTATGCGCCGAGGCGGATCATTTCGGCCATGTTGTCGTAAGCGGCCAGATAACGACGTGCGCGGCTGACCAATGAATTTTCCGCCTCGTTGTTGCAGCCGGGCATCGTGCGCGAAATGCTGCGCAGGACATTGACGGCGGGAAAGCGCCCGCGCTCGGCTATCGCGCGGTCGAGCACGATATGCCCGTCGAGAATGCCGCGCGCGGCGTCGGCTATCGGTTCGTTATGATCGTCGCCGTCGACCAGAACGGTGAACAGGCCTGTGATGCTGCCCATGCCCTTCTCGCCCGGCCCTGCGCGTTCCAGAAGCTTGGGCAATTCTGAAAACACCGTCGGGGGATAGCCTTTGGTCGTCGGCGGCTCGCCCGCGGCCAAGCCGATTTCGCGCTGCGCCATCGCAAAGCGCGTGATGCTGTCCATCAGGCATAAAACTTTTTTGCCCTGATCGCGGAAATATTCCGCAACTGCCAGAGTCATAAAAGCCGCCTGCCGCCGCATCAAAGGCGCTTCGTCTGACGTCGCCACGACGACGACGCTGCGCGCCAAGCCTTCCTCGCCCAGATCGTCGAGGATAAATTCCTGAACCTCGCGCCCGCGCTCGCCGATTAAGCCGATCACCGAGACGTCCGCCGAGGTGTAACGCGCTGCCATTGACATCAAGCTTGATTTGCCGACGCCGGATCCCGCAAAAATACCCATGCGCTGCCCTTGGCACAGAGTCGTAAACGCGTTGACCGCCCGCACGCCGAGATCAAGTTTTCCCCCCACCCGCTGCCGCGTATGCGCGGGCGGCGGAGGGCTGCGCACAAGGCGCGGAACGTCTCCGTGGGGCAAGGGGCCATTGCCGTCGATAGGATCGCCCAGCGCGTTGATGACGCGCCCTAGCCACGCAGGGGTCGGCAAAATGACCGGCTGTGTGCTGGCCAACTCGACCTTGCTTCCCAACCCGACACCCTCCAAAGGTGCGAAAGGCAGCATCAAGGCTTTGTCGTCGCGAAAGCCGACGGCCTCGCACAAAACCCGCCGCCCGCCTCGCGCCTGCACAAAGCAGCGTCCGCCGACCGACAAATGGCCCTCAATCCCCGCCACCTCGATCAACAACCCTTGCACGCCCACCACGCGCCCAAAGATATGGACAGAAGGCAATGCGTCGATTCGGTTAAGGAGGGTTTGGATGTCTTGATTCATGAAAAAGAGTGTGCCCTTTCTCCGTTTGCTTTTCCAGACTGTTCTAAGCGCGTTTTCTGGCGCTTAGCACTTATAGGAAAGGGAATCCTGTCGCTTTTTCTTTAACAAAATTGCGCCGCTATCGCTTCGACATCTGTTGCCGCTTCGCACAGCGGCGAGCGGGTGAGGAGGGGGGTTTGGGCGCGGATGGCGTCGCGGACTTTGGCGTCGCGGCGGATGATGCCCGCCAAGGGTGGGCTGTAATGCAGGAAGCTTTCGCAGGCTTTGCGGATTGTATCATAGGTTTTTTGCCCCTCTGTTGCGCTTGTTGCCATATTGACGACGATGCGCATTTCACTGGAGGGATTGGCGGCGCGCGACAGTTTGATGAAGGCGTAGGCGTCCGTCAGCGACGTCGGCTCGTCGGTCAGGACGACATAGGTGAAGGCCGCGGGGCCAGCCATTTGCCGCACCGGCCTTTCGACGCCCGCGCCCAGATCAACGACGACCGTGTCGTAATTTTTGGCGAGCGCGATCAAATCGCCGCGCATGTCCGAGAGTTTTTGCGCCGCCAGCGTGGCAAGGTTTCCCGACCCCGAACGCCCGGCCAGAATATCGAAGCCGCCGTTTTCATAGCGCGTGACAGCCTCCGCCAAATTGCAGGAACCTTCGACGACGGCGCCCAGATCTTTCTCTGGCACAAGGCCGAGCTGGATATCGACGTTGGCCAGACCCAAATCGCCGTCGAACAGGAGAGTCTTTTTGCCGCGTTTGGCCAACGCGTGGCACAGGGTAATCGAGAACCACGTCTTGCCCACGCCGCCTTTGCCGCTGGCGACCGCAACCATATTCGCGCATTGCGCAAGCATGGCGGGGGAGGGGGATTTGTCGACTCGGATAAGGACGGGGTAGGGCATGATTAGGCTCCGTAGGGGATATTAGGCAAAAACGGTCGTCATTCCCGCGAAAGCGGGAATCCATCTTAAGGCGCGTCCGCGCCGACATAAACGACGGCATTTTAAACGCAAACGCCGTCTGACTCTTATGCCGCGCAGACGCGCGGCGATGGATTCCCGCTTTCGCGGGAATGACGATCTGTTTGGAATTTCATTTACATTCTTCATATCACCGCTCTCCTTGCTTCTGCCTCTTCCTCGACTGCCGCGCTTGAGCCGGGAATTTTTAGAATAAGCCTTGCCAGCGCGACGGGATTGAGGGGCTGCGGCGGTTCGGTGACTTTGGCCGAGGCGCTGTAGTTGCAAAGCGGCATGCGGCATTCATAGGCCAGACGCAGAAGGCTGCCAATCCTTCGGACGGTGTCGAGGCGCGTGACCAGAAGCCGCGTCGCGCCGAGGCCGCGGTATTCATAGGCGACGTCGATCGCCTCGGCCGCGTCCAGTCCGGCTTGAAGCACAAGCGTGGCCGTGCCGACCGCCGATATAAATTCGCGCGTGGCTTCGCGTTCGACGGCGTTGAACGGATTATGGCCTGCCGTGTCGATGAAAACGGGATTGCCTTTTTGCATCGACACGATGTCGCGCAGCGCGTGCCAGTCTTCGATTTCGACCAGATTGAGTTTTAACAGGCGCGTGAAAGCCGCCAGTTGCTCCATCCCTCCCGCGCGTTCCAGATCGGTGCTGATAACGGTGGCTTTGTATTTGGCCAATGTCGCTTGGGTCGCGAATTTGGCGGTGCATAGAGTTTTCCCCGCGCCGCAAGGGCCTACGAGCAAGAGGGGGTGATAACCTGTTTTATCGCCAGAAAGAGGCGCGGTTATAGGATCGAATTTGAAATGCGTATCGATCGCCGCGCCCAGAGTCAAAATCGGATCGTCACCCGCAAATTGCGTGGCGGAGGCCATGAGTTTTTCGGCAAGATGGGATGGAACCTGATGGCGTGTGATCGCTTCGGCTATTTTCTCAAGCGCTTCGGAGCCGCTTTGCGGTTGCGCAAGAGGCCGCGTTTCACCGACAGGGGTTTGCGGATCGTCGATCGCGGCGGTCACGCGCACGCCGCCGGTTTCATCCTCGCGCGTCGCGACGATGATCGCGTTCTCGCCCAGCGCCTCGCGCACGCCCCGCATCGCGTCGGTTAGGGTTGCGCCGTGGAAGGATTTAAGCCTCATGTGAGAATCCTGCGCTGCGACAAAAACTGCATAGTCCCCTCCCCCTTGAGGGGAGGGTTAGGGAGGGGGGCCGCGAAGCGCACACGGGTGATCAAACATGAACTTACGTCTTTTTCTTTCATACTCCCCGCGCCTTCGGCGACCCCCCTCCCTAACCCTCCCCTCAAGGGGGAGGGGACTTTACGGTGTTTGCGGAAATGTTTTTTCTCTCTCATCTAAACCTGCCCCAATGTCTTGATCTTTGCTTTTGGATGAATCTCGTTTTGCGACAAAACGGTTGTCGACGGGCGGAAACGTTCCACCACGGAACGGACATAACTGCGGATCGGGGGGCTGGTCAACAGGATTGGGGATTCGCCCATTGCGGCTTGGCGATCATAGGCTTGCCGTACGGCGGTTATGAATTGCTGCAAGCGGCTGGGCGGCATCGCCAGTTGCCGCGCTTCGCCTTCGCCGATAATGGATTCGGCAAAGGCTTGCTCCCATTCCGGCGTCAGGGTCAGCATGGGGATATAGCCCATCTCATTCGTGTTGGAATCCGAAATCTGGCGCGCGAGGCGCGCGCGCACATGTTCGGAAATCGCGGACAGATTGCGCGTGACCGCTGTCGCTTCAGAAATGCCTTCGAGAATCGTAGACAAATCGCGCACCGAGACGCGCTCGGCCAGCAAATTCTGCAAAACGCGTTGCAGGCCGCTGATCGTGACTTGGCTTGGGATGACGTCGGCCACCAGTTTTTGTTGATCCTTGCCTAACTCGTCGAGCAGTTTTTGCGTCTCGGAATACGACAAAAGATCCGCCATGTTGTCTTTGACCAATTCGGTCAGATGCGTCGTGATGACGGTGGGCGGATCGACGACGGTATAGCCTTTGAATAAAGCCTCTTCGCGATAGGTCGGATCGATCCATGTCGCAGCTAATCCAAAAGTCGGCTCGGTCGTCGCTTCGCCGGGCAGGGTAATCGTCTGCCCTCTGGGATCCATGACCAGCAGCATACCCGGCCGCAGATCGCCGCGCCCCGCTTCGATTTCCTTGATGCGCAGGACATAGGAGTTGGGCGGCAATTGCAAGTTATCCTGTATACGCACGGCGGACATGATAAAGCCCATTTCGGAAGCCAGTTGCTTGCGCAGCCCCTTGATCTGATCGGTCAGTCGCTGTCCCGCCTCGCTGTTGATGAGGCTGAGCAAGGCGTAGCCGAGTTCGAGGCGGATCATGTCGATCGACAGCGATTTGGCGATTGATTCCTCCGCAACAGCCGCCGGTTTGCCTTTGGTTGAGGCCAGCGCGGTGTCGTCGGCCTGCTTTTCTTTAGCCGTCTTTGTGACAGAGAAGCAGGCAAAGCCGGAAAAGGCGCTGAGGATGGCGAAAGGAATAAAAGGCATGCCCGGCAGGATCGCCAAAATGCCAAGCATCGACGCGCTGAGCCCCAGCGCCATGGGATAGCCGCTTAATTGCTTGAACAAAGCCTTGTCGGTCGAGCCGGACAGGTTGGCTTTGGTCACCAGCAAACCGGCGGCGACGGAAACCAGCAGCGCCGGAATTTGCGTCACCAGCCCGTCGCCGACGGTCAGGCGCACATAAGTGTCTGCCGCTTGCAAAATCGGCATATCGTGGCGGAAAGTGCCGATCGTGATTCCGCCGACGGCGTTGATGAAGGTGATGCACAAACCGGCCACGGCGTCGCCGCGCACGAACTTGGCGCTGCCGTCCATCGAACCGAAGAAATTGCTTTCGTCTTCCAGCTCCTTGCGCCTTTTTCGCGCCTGATCTTCGTTGATAAGTCCGGAGGACAGATCGGCGTCGATCGCCATTTGCTTGCCGGGCATCGCGTCCAAAGTGAAACGCGCCGCGACTTCGGCGATACGGCCGGAGCCTTTGGTGATGACGACGAAATTGACCAAAGTCAGAATGGCGAAAACGATCACGCCGATGATGAAATCGCCGCCCATTACAAGACTTGCGAAAGATTCGACGACATGCCCCGCTGCGGCCGTCCCCTCGTTGCCGCGCGTCAAAACGAGGCGCGTCGTGCCGAGATTTAGCGACAATCGGATCAACGTGGCGAACAGCAGAACGGTCGGAAACGAGCTGAATTCCAGCGACTTGCCGATAAACAGCACCGTCATCAGGATCAGGACGGAAAAGGTGATCGACATGGCAAGCCCGATATCGATCAAAAACGGCGGCAACGGAATGACCAGCGCCGTCAGAATAACCAAAAGGCCGATACCCAGCCACACTTCCCCGCGCTTGAAAATGCCGCCGAAGGGATCGGGGGAGTCGGCGGCTGCTGTGGAGGCTTGGTCGGTCATTTTTTAGACGAACTCTGAAAAAAGATGGATCGAGTCTCGTGCGTTCCGCGCCACCGTGGCGAGATCAAGATGTATGGGCCGCGATACGGGGTAACTTTCGTTTTTGCAGGCCAGAATCTGATAAAGCTGGAGGTTGTTAAAGCGAAAGCCCGCTTGGCAGGATTGCAGATAGTAACTCCACATGCGCATAAATTTTTTGTCATAGGAAGGCGACAGGGCATAAATTTTTTGACCGTTTTCGCGGAACGTTTCCAGCCATTTTTGCAGCGTCGTCGCATAATGAGGTTTGAGATTATCGATCTGAACGACAGTCATCGACGCTTTGTGAATGGCTTTGGCGAATTCTTCATGACGAGGCAGGAAACCGCCGGGGAAAATATAGCGGATGACCCACGGATCATTGCGGATGATGCTGACCGTTCCGATTGTGTGAAGAAGGAAAAGTCCTTTGTCGCGCAGCAAGCTGTTTACTTTTTTTGCAAAAACCGCAAAATTGCGTTTTCCGACATGCTCAAACATGCCGATGCTGACGATCTTATCGAAGCTTTCCTGCACCTGCTGATAGTCTTTAATTTCAATTTTAATTTGATCGGTTAATCCCAGCGCTTCAATGCGTTGTTGCGCTAGCCCTGCCTGCTCGGCGCTTAGGGTTACGCCCTTGCCTTTAATGCCGTAACGCTTGGCGGCGTAGATAAGAAAACCGCCCCAGCCGCATCCGATATCCAGAACCTCCTCGCCGGGACGCAGCGCCAGTTTTTGACAGATAAAATCGTATTTCTGCAACTGCATTTGCAACAGCGTGTCGTCGTCCGCAAGCTGCAAGCCGCAGGTGTAGGTCAGCGAAGAATCGAGAAAAAGCCGATAGAAATCGTTTCCAAGATCATAGTGGTACGAAACATTCCGTAATCGGTTGCTGAGCTTATTGGGCGATGTGCGCAGGTTATGCAGAAGAATATTAAATAACAGCCCATAATCGCGCCGCGCTTTTGCGCTCATGCTGCTGCGCATAAGGATGCCGAGAAGACCGACGAGATTATCGGCTTCCACGTCCCACCATCCGTCCATATAGGATTCGCCGAGCCCTATGCTTCCCATAGAAAAAAGCTTGTCGTAAAGACGCGCGTCTTTAATCGTAACGCTTACATGCGGTTGTGTCGCGGGAACGCCAAAATCGTGCTTTTGGCCCCGATGATCGACGACGGTCAGATTCCCATAACTGATATGGCTCAGCAATTGATAGAGGTATTTTTCCGATCGGGGGTTATTCATTTTGGAATATCCCTTTTCCTTCACGATACAGCGCGTTCTTCGCTCATTCCGCCCGGCACCGGTACACCTTCATCGGTGTATTGTTTCAGTTTATTCCGCAGCGTGCGTATGGAAATCCCCAGAATATTCGCCGCATGCGTGCGGTTTCCCAAACAATGCGACAGCGTGTCGATAATCAGATCCCGTTCGACGTCGGCCACGGTTCTTCCCACCAAACCGCCCATAGCGGCTGGCGGGCGGCTTTGTGCGTTTTGCGTAGCGGCATCGGGGTTGGAAGGCGCGAAAGACTGTCCCGACAGCATGATCGCTTCGGGTTCGATCTTCGCGCTTTGCGCCAGCAGAACAGCGCGGTGCATCGTGTTTTCCAACTCGCGCACATTGCCGCGCCAGTGATGCGCTTGCAACGCGCCAACGGAAGCCTCCGACAATTCGCGCTCCGGCAAGCCGTTCGCTTTGGCGTATTTCTTCGCAAAATGTTCGGCCAAAGGCACGATATCGGCGATGCGCTGGCGCAGCGGCGGCAGATGCAGATTGACGACGTTGAGGCGGAAATACAAATCCTCGCGGAAACGCTTGGCCTTCACTTCCTCTTCCAGATCGCGGTTTGAGGTCGCGACCAAACGGATATCAATCTTGATCGGCTGCGTGCCGCCCACGCGGTCGATCTCGCGTTCCTGAATGGCGCGCAGCAATTTGGCTTGCAGGCGGATGTCCATCTCGCTGATTTCGTCGAGCAGCAACGTGCCGCCGTTGGCTTCCTCGAATTTGCCAACGCGACGCGCGACAGCGCCCGTGAACGCGCCTTTTTCATGCCCGAAAAGTTCGGACTCCAGAAGATTGTCGGGAATCGCGGCGCAGTTGACGGAGACGAAATTTCCTGTGGCGCGGCGGCTCTTGCGATGGATATAACGCGCCATAACCTCCTTGCCTGTGCCGCTTTCGCCGGTGATAAGGATCGAGGCGTCGCTGGCGCCCACACGGTCAACCATTTGCAGCAAAGGTTTCATCGTCGCGTCGCGGGCGATGAAGGTCTGGTCTTCCTCGGCCACGGCTTGCAAAATCGCGGCGATCAAATCGGCGTCGGGCGGCAAAGGGATGTATTCCTTCGCGCCCGCGCGAATGGCGCGCACGGCCGCAGTTGCGTCGGCACCGATGCCGCACGCGACCACGGGAATCGTGATGCGTTCGGATTTCAAGCTGTCGATAAATTGCGCGATGTCGAGCGTCACGTCGCACATCACCAGATCCGCGCCTTGCCCGTTGCGCAAAGCGTTAAGCGCCCCCGCGATGCTGTCGATATGCGCGACCTTGGCTCCGCGCTGCGTCGCCATGCGTCCGGCGGTGCCAAGAGGGCCTTCAAGTTGTCCGACGATGAGAAGTCTCATTTTTCTTCCTTTACTCTATTATCCTCGCACCAAATCATCCAGATCGACGCAGAGCGCTTTCGCGCAGACTTTAAGCGACGCGGCTGATCCCGGCTTCTTGCCGTTTTCGACCTCGCTTAGATAACCCTTCGCAATGCCTGTCGCTTGACTGAGCTTGTCCAAGGTCATGCGCCGAAATTCGCGCCACAATCTGAGCGGCGTTTCTCCCGCCAGCAAGCGTTCGACCAGATCGTCCGGCCACGCGTCTTCGCTAGGCCCGCGTTCCTGCGCTTGCAGCATGTCGAAACGGTCTTTCCTGTTTTCATCCAAACGCATGTTCTGTTGTCCTTAGGCGGTGCGAGGGAATATGTGAATCTGTTTAATGATTAAGAAAAACGGTAGAACAAGAGCGGCATGATTCCCTCCCCCATAGAGGGGGAGGGGACTCTATCGTTTTTGTCGCGTCATTTGTCTCACTTATTCCCTCATGCCCCCTTCTAGCTGTTCCTGTCCGACTTAATGATTTCCGTCATTGTGATCCCAAGCCGATCCTCGACCACCACGACTTCGCCGCGGGCGACGAGGCGGTTGTTGACGTAGATGTCGATCGCTTCGCCGACTTTGCGGTCGAGCTCGATGACCGCGCCGCGGCCAAGTTTCAGCAAATGGCTGACCTGCATTTCGGCTTTGCCCAGCACGGCGGCTACTTCGACCGGAATGCCGTACACGGCGTCGAGATCGCTCGCCGTCACCTGCTGCCCGTCTTTGGGTGTTTCCCCGGCATTGGCTTCAAGCTCGGTCAGGGTAAGGGATTCTTTGTCATCCGCCATAAAAAACTCCTGTTAAGGCTGCATAGGGAAGCAAGTAAACTTGTTTAGCGATTAAGAAAACGATGGGGCAAGAGCGGCAGGATTCCCTCCCCCTCTATGGGGGAGGGTTAGGGGGGGGGGATCGCGCCGCAAGGATCGTCTTCTGACTTGCAAAGACATCTCATGCGGAAACATCACCCCCACCCTAACCCTCCCCCATAGAGGGGGAGGGGATTCTATCGCTTTTACGGCATCTTTTGCCTCACTTATTTCCTCATGTGGTTTAAGAAGAAGGAAGTATCGTTTCCGCAATCGCGTTTAGCGTTTTCTGCGTATCGCGATAGGCGCCGCCGTCGGCCCATTCGATGCGGCAATCGCCTGCTGCTACGGTATCGTCGGCCAGAACGATTACTTTGCCGGAATAGGCGCGTTTTGTCGCGATTTCCTCAATGCGTTCGTTCAGCGCGTCGAATTCGCCCTCGTGAACGCGAACGACCAG
Source organism: Alphaproteobacteria bacterium (assembly GCA_031291395.1). Lineage (GTDB taxonomy): Bacteria > Pseudomonadota > Alphaproteobacteria > UBA9219 > UBA9219 > CAIXLI01. The sequence goes on from JARLJD010000109.1 coordinate 10,380, forward strand.
ACGCGGCTCGCGCGACATCTCGCGGATCGTGTCGTTGATAAGAGCCTCGATTTCCATCATACCGCTTTGCGCCGTAAAGGTCGGCAAAATCTTTTTTAGAGCTGCAAGGGACAAACGGCGGATTTGTTCTTCCTGCTCTTGCGCCAAAGCGCCGATATGTTCGATCAGAACCGACACGTTTTGCTCGACCTTGGCCAGCGTCGCGGTCAAAAGCGCTGTTTGGTCGTCCTTTCCCGCCGTCTTGCCCGCGCCGAATCCCGTGTCGTAAGATTCTTTCTTCAGCGCGTCGATTTGCTCCGGCTTCATCAAAACCGGCTTGCGTTCGGGCGCGCGGTGAACAACCGCCGCGTCGTCGAACGAACGTTCGAACATGAATTTGCGCACGGGCGTACCCGGCGGCATTCCCTTTTTGTCTTTGAGGAGGGGTTCAGTAGACAAGCTCATCTTCCTCCGCGCCCTTAGCTATGACGATTTCGCCCTTGGCTGCCAAATCCTTGGCGGTCGCGACCAGATGCGCCTGCGCCTCTTCGACGTCGCGCAAACGCACGGGACCCATCGAGGCGATATCTTCCTTGAGAAGTTTTCCAGCGCGCTCCGACATATTCGAGAAGAACAAATCCTTGATCGACTCCGAAGACCCCTTGAGCGCCGTCGGCAATTTGGTTTTGTCCGCGATGCGCAAAATCGCCTGAATGGCGGCGCCGTCGAGCTTCGACAGATCCTCGAACGTGAACATCAGCCCCTTGATCTTTTCCGCCGCGTCGCGGTTGCGTTCTTCCAATGCCGTCATAAATTTGGCTTCGTTGGCTCTGTCGAGATTGTTGAAGATTTCCGCCATCATTTCATGCGAGTCGCGGCGGTTGGTGCGCGCCAGATTGCTCATGAACTCGTTGCGCAGCGTGCGTTCGATGTCGTCGATCACGTCTTTTTGCACCGCCTCCATCCGCAGCATGCGGGCGATGACTTCCATCGCAAAGCTTTCAGGCAATTGCGTCAGAACGCGTGCGGCGTGGTCGGCCTTGATCTTGGAAACCACCACGGCCACCGTTTGCGGATATTCGTTTTTCAGATAGGCGGCCAGAACCGTTTCGTTGACGTTTGCCAACTTGTCCCACATCGTGCGACCGGCAGGGCCGCGGATGTCTTCCATAATGTTGCTGACGCGGCTTTTGTCCAGGACCTTCATCAAAAGGCGCTCGGTCGATTCCAGCGTGCCGACGGTGCCGCCCGAGGACGACATCTGCTCGGCAAAATCGACGAAGAGCTTTTCGACCAAAGTCGCGCTGACATTGCCGAGATTGGCCATAACCTGCGACAGATCCTTGATCTCGTCGTCGTTCATGTGGCCGAAAATGCGCGCAGCGTACTCTTCGCCCAGAGCCAGAATGAATAGCGCGGATTTTTCGAGGCCGGAAAGGGATTTCACGTCCTCGCGGAGGCGTTGACCGGCAGCCATTAATGATTCTCCTGATACATCCAGTTGCGCAGGATTCCGATCGCTTCGTCAGGATGCTTGTCGACGATTTCGCCGACCTTGCGCAGGGAGGAAGCCTTGACGCGTCCGTCGACGCGCGAAATGTCGATCATGCGTTCGATCTCGGACTCCGCCGCCGCGGCTGCGGACTCGGCTGAGGACTCGCCGCCTGACATGCCTGCGGGAGCCGGCAACTGCGCGACGTTGCCGCCGCCGCTGAGCAAAGCCTGCTGATCGGAGCCGACGGATCCCGCCGTCTCCAGAACTTTGCGTAAGATGGGGCGCACAACCAAAAGCACGACCAAAAGTCCGATCAAAGCGAGAATTAGAGTCTCCGCCGCATGGAAAATGTCGGCGCGGGGAATGCCCATCAAAAGATCGGGGTTGCCGGAGGTCGCTCCTTTATCCTGTTCGCCCTGCGCGAATTGCATATCGGTCACGTCCAGCGTATCGCCGCGCGAAGCGTCGAAATTCACCGCCGATTTCACCAGATCCTTGATTTTGGCAAGCTCTTCAGGCGTGCGCGGGGCATAAGTGGTCGTTTTGCCGTCGGCCGAGGTTTTATAGGTGCCGTCGACGACGACCGCGATCGACAGTCGGCGAACGCGCCCGCTTTCGCGCACCTGATTGCGCACCGTTTTGTTGATTTCGTAATTGATCGTCTCTTCGGAGTGTTTGTTGTTGCTGGTTGGCGTGCTTGCCGCTGCCGGTGTTGCGCCTCCGTTCGCGATTTGCTGCGGCGTGGCGGGAAGATTGGTGGAGACGGACACGGCGCCGGAATTGCCTTCGGAATTCGTGTCCGTTTCGTTTGTGTTTTGTGTCGAACGTACAACCTGACTGTCAGGGTCGAAGATTTCCGAACTGGTGGTAATGCGGTCGAAATCCAGATCGGCCGATACCTGCGCCCTTACTTTGCCAAAGCCCAGCGTTTGGGTCAGCAAATCCTCGATCTTGCGCGTCTGCGCTTGTTCATACTGGATGCGCTGATCTTCCTGATCGTCTTGGCTGTCGCCCGCGGCATTATTGCTGGGGCGCGCCAAAAGATCACCCCTGTCGTCGACGATCGAAACCTCGTTGGGCTGCAACTGCGGCACGGCGGCTGCGATCAGATGCTGAATAGCGGCGATTTGCTCGCGTGATAGAACCGCGCCGTTGCGCATTTTAAGGAAAATGCTGGCGGTTGCCGTCTGGGTCGCGTGGCTGAACAATTCGCGCTGCGGCAGCACCAGATGCACGCGCGCGCTGTTGATGGGATCAAGTGAGCTTATCGTTCGCTCCAATTCTCCTTCCAGCGCGCGCAGGTGATTGATGTTTTGCACAAAGCTGGTGGTGCCAAAGCCTTCTTTCTGATCGAAAATCTCGTACCCGACCGAACCGCCTCTGGGCAGGCCATCGGACGCCATCAGCATGCGTATTTTTCCGACCTGATCGGATGGGACGCGGATCAGGCTGCCGCTTGAATCGACCTGATAGGGGATTTTAAGGGCGTCGAGCTTTCCCGCGATCGCTGCCGAGTCATGCTGGTCGAGTTCCGTATAAAGCAAGGCAAGCGGCGAGGTCGAAATCCGCGTCGTGATAAAGCCAAGCATGCCCAGCAAACTGACGAGAACGACCGCAATCGCCGCCAGCCGCATAGGCCCCAGATTGCGCAGAGTCTGCAAAAATGCATTCACCTGTTTATTCTCCTGCTCCACGGATGAAGAATCCTCGGACGAGGCTCCTTAGGCTTTAACCAAACATCGGCACAAATTGCCCACTGATTCTTTCTATTGGTTAAACAATGGAGGGGGCTTTATGAAAATTTCCTTAACAAAGTCGGCAGAAATTGCCGCCACACCCTATTTCTGTGTCTTTCATGCAACACAAGGGATTGGGTGCGGTTGCCAAGTTACTACTACATAATGATGTTGGTCAAGAGATTAACTATATCGTTTCAGCGTTTGTCTGTCCGTTTGTGAATAAGTGACTCAATGGGCAACCCCAAGCCGAAGGTGCCTTCATCCCCCCCCAAAAGGGGGAGCGGGAATCCCGCCGGTTTTGCATTCAATTTGCCGCCCGCAGACTTCGCTGGCGCAGCATATGATCGGCAAGGACGCAGGCGATCATAGCCTCGCCGACGGGAACTGCGCGGATTCCGACGCAGGGGTCGTGTCTGCCTCTGGTAATGATATCAGTGTTTTGTCCTGCGGTGTTGATTGTTTGCCGCATCTGCAGGATGGAGCTTGTCGGTTTGACGGCAAAGCGGGCTGTTATGTCTTGCCCGTTGGAAATGCCGCCCAGAATGCCGCCTGCGTTGTTGGACAGGAACTGCGGTTTGCCGTCGGAACTCATGCGCATTTCGTCGGCGTTTTCTTCGCCTGTCAGGTTGGCCGCGCCAAACCCCGCGCCGATTTCAACGCCCTTGACTGCGTTGATCGTCATCAAAGCGCGGGCGATGTCGCTGTCGAGTTTGTCATAGATCGGCTCGCCCCAACCCGCAGGAACGCCGGACGCCACGACTTCAACCACAGCGCCGATGGACGAGCCGTTTTTACGTATTTTGTCCAGATCATCTGCCCATACTGCGGCGGCTGTGGGATCGGGGCAAAACAGCGGATTTTGATCGACCGCGTTCCAATCCCATCGGTTGCGGTCGATTTTATGCGCGCCGATTTGCACGACTGCGCCGCAGATTTTTATGGAATCGCCAAGGATTTTACGCGCCACAGCGCCCGCAGCGACGCGGCATGCCGTCTCGCGCGCCGAGGAACGCCCGCCGCCGCGATAATCGCGAATTCCGTATTTCACCCAGTAAGTGTAATCGGCATGACCCGGGCGGAATTTATCCTTGATGTCGTCATAGTCCTTCGACCGCGTGTCGGTGTTTTCGATCACGAGGCTGATTGGCGCGCCAGTCGTGACTCCCTCGAAAACGCCAGACAGAATCTTGACCTTGTCCCCCTCCTGCCGCTGCGTCGTGAAACGCGACTGCCCGGGCCTGCGCTTGTCGAGCCACGGCTGAATGTCAGTTTCGGTTAAGGGAATAAGCGGCGGACAGCCGTCGATCACGACGCCGATCGCAGTGCCGTGGCTTTCGCCCCATGTGGTAAAACGGAAAATTGTGCCGAGGCTGTTGGAGGACATTTAAGTCTCTTCGTAGTTGATGTCTTTGCCGTAAGTCTCGTCAATATTCATCCACCCCCAAAACGCGGCGGCGAATACGATCAAACCGATGACGCCGACGGCGACTTGCGAATTATAAAGGGGTTTAATCAGCCCGAACAACAGATTCATGGGAATCACCAGCGCGCGCGCAAAATTAGGGACGGTCGTCGCCACGGTCGCCCGAACATTGGTTCCGACCTGTTCCGCAATCGACGCGCCGCCGATCATCCAAATTCCAAAAGAAAGGCCAAGCAATCCGTTGGTTATGTAAAATTCCTCGCGGCTGCCCGGAATCCATAAAAGGTATTTCAGGAAAACAATCACGCCTAAAACAATAGAGGCAATAATTGCTTTTTTCCGGCTACCCATTTTTTCGCTTATAAGACAGGCGAAAAGCGCGCCGAACAAACCGCCTGCAAAACCGAGAGTCAGAGTCAGTCCCGCCTTGATCGGTTCTGTGATTCCTTGCGCTTGCGCTATTTCGGGAGACAAAGTCCAGACGATTTGCGGGATAAATGTGCAGGGCGCTACAAGAAAAATGGCGGCAATATATTTTCTCAGCAGCTGAGGATTCCAGAAAATGATTTTCAATCCGCCGCGAGTTGCTACGCGCTTGGCCATTTCGGCGTACATTCCGGATTCAAACACAAGAACACGGGCAAGCAGCAAAACAAGGCCGGCAATGCCGCCGACAAAATAGGCTTTGCGCCACGAAAGTTCTTCTGTCGCCAAGGCTGCCAGCAGAACGCCGCAAATGCCGAGAACAAGGAAGAATGCCACGCCATAGCCTCGCCGATCCGGCGCGAGTTTTTCGGATATGAGCGTAAGCCCGACGCCAAGTTCACCCGCGACTCCCACCCCCGCCAGAAACCGCCCCAGCGCATAATGATCGACCGTTTGCACCGCGCTGCAATAAAGCGCTGCCAGCGAATAAGTTAGAATGGACGCGAACAGGCATGATTTTCGCCCGAACTTGTCGCCCAAAACGCCCCATAGATAACTGCCCACCAAAAGCCCGAACAACTGCCCGTTACCGATAAACAGTCCGGCATTGGTCAAGGCATCGCCGCTTAAGTGAAGGGCGCTCAGGCTTTCTGTTCTTGTGACGTTGAAGATGAGAAAGTCATACATATCGACAAGATATCCGAGCGCCGTAACAATCACTGTAGCATTCAGAATTTTGGTCGTCAGAAGAAGCGGGGGGGGGGTGGAGGACATTTCATCCCTCGCTGCGCTTTTTGATTTTCTTCGTCTCCGGCAAATAATTTGTCTTGCTGACGACTTTGCGGCCGGTTTGAACTTCCAGTTCCTTGCGCGCTTTACCGGCGACTTTGCCGCCTTCAATGGCGGCGACCCTGTTTTTGTTGAAGCCATGCGCGTTTTTGGTCTGCGCGATTTCGGTCGTCGCGGCTTCGCCCAGCATCGTGAAAATCAATTCAAGATCGTTCATGTGGTCGCGCAGATTATGCTGCTTGCCAAGGCTTTTCAGGTTTTTGTATTGCTGCGGTTTCAGGCCGAACGTTGCCTGAGATATTTCTGCCGTTAAAATCGCGTATTCCTTTGTGCCTTTGACGCCGCGCTTGCCCCATTCTTCGGTCAGCTTTTCGCGAACGGCTATGCCGCGCATGCGTTTTTCGATCCAGTCGTTGGGATAGCCCTTGGCTTTGTATAATTCGCGCGTGCGCTGCGTGGCGAGTTCGGGATTTTCGATTTCCTTGATGCGTTCATAGCCGATTTTGGCCAGCCACAGCTTAAACGGTTCGGCCTTGGGCGAGGGGACGGATTGGATGATGCGCAGCATCGTTTCGGTGTTGGCGCAGTCGGTTGTATATAATTTTCCGTCAGCCGAGGGCAGTTTGAGTTGTACGATTTTCTCGTACAACTGGTTCTCTCCTTGTTCTTGCTCCACTTTCCTTTTCAAATCAGACCAATAGCGGCGCGCATTGGCGCTTTCGCTAAGAACGCCAACAACATCAACCACCGAAAACAACCACTCATTGTTATGCCATTTGCGGCGGATGTGGTGATCTTCAAAAGCGACCAGATGTGACGGCACAGAGGGGAGGTTAGACATTGCGTTTCCTTTGCGTCCTAAAGTGAATGGGCTTTCGCGGTTCTCACTGCCCATTCACCCCCGCATTCATAGTCCCAACCAATTCCGCCAGTTTCTGCGTCTCATCCACCGCGATCATGCCGACGGTGTGGTAGCCGGAATCGACGTGAAGAACTTCGCCGGTGACGCCTGTACCCAGATCGCTAAGCAGATAAAGGGCGGAATGGCCGACTTCGAGCGTGGTGACGTTGCGTTTTAACGGCGCGTTGACTTCGTTCCATTTCAGGATGTAGCGGAAATCGCCGATGCCGCTGGCGGCCAACGTCTTGATCGGGCCTGCGGAAATGGCGTTGACGCGAATGCCTTTGCCGCCCAGATCGACCGCCATATAGCGCACGCTGGCTTCCAGCGCGGCTTTGGCGACGCCCATCACGTTGTAGTGCGGCATCACGCGCTCGGCGCCCAGATAGCTGAGCGTCAGAAGGCTGCCGCCGCGGGGCATCAGCGGCATCGCGCGGCGCGCCAGCGCGGTGAAGGAATAACAGGAAATGTCCATCGTGCGCAGGAAGTTCTCGCGCGTCGTATTGACATAAAGCCCGTCAAGTTCGTTTTTGTCCGAAAAGGCGATTGCGTGGACGAGAAAATCGAACGATCCCCATTCTTTCTTCAACGCTTCGAATAAAGAGTCCATGCTTGCTTCGTCCGTCACGTCGCAGGGCAGGATCAGTTTCGAGCCGACGGAGGCGGCCAAAGGCGCGACGCGTTTTTGCAGCGCCTCGCCCTGATAGGTGAAAGCCAGTTCCGCGCCTTGTGCGGCGCACACGGATGCGATGCCCCAAGCCAGCGAACGGTCGTTCGCCACGCCCATAATCAAGCCGCGTTTGCCGGAGAGGAGTGAACCTTGAAGGGCCGCGGCGGGAGAGGGAGATTCTATCATGTTGTCCTCGGAAAATACAAAAAAGCTCGCCGGACTTTACACGATTACGGTTGAGCGTCAAATGGCGGAGATTTGGTGAGGGGTGTTGCGGGAACTTGCCAGAAGAAACGGGAATTCGTATATATCAGTCTATAAATCTTCTTTCGCGAGCGTACGGCGGTTCGAATCCACCCCTGTCCACCATCCTCAAACGCGTCGCGTTTAAAGATGCCGCAATGAAGGAAAATATGCGCGCATTCGTTATTATCGCAACCAAAGGGCGCGCGAAAGAAACGCGTGTTCTTCTGGACTTTTTGCAGCGCCAGACTTTGCCGCCTGCCTATGCCCTTATCGTCGGAAGCGAAGCCGGGGATATCGACGGGTGCGGCGATCATCCTTTGTTGGCGGCAGGGCGCGGCGAGGCTTTTGTGTCGCCGCGCGTCGGTTCGACTTGCCAGCGCAACGCGGGGCTAGAGGCGCTGAAACGGCGCGGCGCGTTCGGGCAGAGCGGCGGCGATTGCTTTTGCGCCTTCTTCGACGATGATTTCCGTCCAGCTGCTGATTGGCTGGAAAACGCAGCCGCGCGTTTTGAAAAAGGCGGCATTGTCGGCCTGACGGGCCTCGTGCTGGCCGACGGCGTCACGACCGGCGGCTTGACCGAGGAACAGGCCGCCGCCTTCTTAAGCGGAAAAACGCCGCCTGCCGCACGTTATGCAAACATGAATACCGAGCGCGAGACCGAGTGCGCCTATGGCTGCAACATGGCTTTTATCGGCACAGTCGCGCGCGACATCCGCTTTGACGAAAACCTCCCGCTTTACGGCTGGCAGGAAGACCGCGATTACACAGGGCAATGTTTGAAGTTGAATCTCGGCCGCGCGGTGTTCGTGCCTTCTTGCGTCGGCGTGCATAGGGGCGTGTCGAGCGGCCGCACCAGCGGCTTGCGCCTCGGCTATTCGCAAATCGCCAACCCTTTGTACCTGATGAAAAAGGGAACCATGACCTTAAAATCGGGTCTTTTGCATATGGCGCGCAATGCCGTCGCCAATGTCGTCAAAAGCGTTGCCCCGCCTCGCCCCAATGTCGATTACAAAGGCCGCCTCATCGGCAATCTCCGCGCGATCGGCGACGTTCTGCGCGCCATATCGAACCCGCGCCGGATTCTGGATGCGGATTTTCAGGCTTGAACTTGAACCGCGTGTTTTTTTCGATCTCTTCAAGCAATTTCCCCGCGCTGTCCCTCCATAAAAACAAGCGAGTGCGAAGATCGCCTTTTCGTTTAAGTTCCGCCCTTAGCTCCGGCGAGGCGATAATTTCCTTCATCCGCGCAGCCATATCTGCCGTGTCCAAAGGATTGAAATAAAGCGCCGCGTCGCCGCAAACTTCCACGACCGGCGGAATGCGCGAAGCGACGACGGGACAACCCAGCGCCATTGCTTCCAAAGGGGGGATGCCGAAACCTTCGTAAAGGCTGGGAAACACAAGCGCCGCCGCGTTTCGGTAAAGCGCTACGATTTCGCCGTCGGTCAGGCGTCCCGTCATCATCACATTTTCAGTCGCCTCAAAACGATTGCCCGCAAAGACTTTCCCTGCCGTCGCGCCGACGATAACGAAAGCCGTATCCGGCCGCCGAAGCTCCGTGAAAGCTGCGATCGCGCGGTTCAAATTCTTGTTGGGAACGGGAGAGCCGACGAAAAAGAAATAAGGCCGTTTGCGCAGGCCGAGGCGGCCGAGAATTTCCGGCTCCGGTCTGTGCCGTAAAATATGTTCGTGGCCGTTGGGTAAAATCGAAACGGCGGATTCCTCGACGCCCCAGATAGCCGCGAGTTCCTTGCGCGAGAAATTGGAAACACTCGTCAGCATCGCCCGCTGCGCCAGAAAGCGCCCAAGCGCGCGATGAAACAGCCCGTAGAGCCGCCCGTAATTCCCCGGTATGCGATAGACCGCCGCGTCGTGAACGACGACAAGCTGCCGAGGATGGAAAACAGGGCCGCTGTTGCAAAAATTCAGCAGAACGCCGTGCCGCGCCGCGCGCGCCAAATCCCACTGCTCCCACGCGTGCCCGTGCAAGCAACCGACATTGGCAAAACCGATGCGCGACACACCATCGGGTTTTACTGTTCCCTGCGGCGCAAGAATCGTAACGTTGGCATCCGAATTGCGTTCGCAGAGAAGCGCGTCGAGCGCCGCCACGATCTCGCGCGCGAAACGTTCGGTTCCGGTGATTTTCTTCCCGTAGAAACGGCCATTTATGAAAATGGGCAGCGTTACCATGTTCCGCCGGATTCCCTGAATGCGCAAATGGCGTCGTCCACGACTTTTCCGAAACGTTCCTTGAACAGCGCCGTGCTGAATCTTTCCGCGTTTTGCCGGATTTTATCGGCGGAGAATAGGGGCGCGATCCGTTCAAACCGCGCGACGCCTTCGATCAGGGATTCTGGCGTTTGCCGCGGGAACAACACCCCCGTTTCGCCGTCAATCACCGTCTCTAACGCCCCGCCTTTGCCGAAGGCGATGACGGGCGTGCCGCAAGCCTGCGCTTCAACCGGCGCGATGCCAAAATCCTCCTCGGCGGCAAAGACGAAAGCCTTGGCGCGTTGCATATGGTCGATTAGAACGTCGCGCGGCTGATAGCCGAGAAAAGTTATATTCGCGCCCGCTTTTTCTTTAACGGCGGCGAAGTCGGGACCGTCGCCGATGACGATCAGTTTTTTATCCGGCATGCGCGTAAAGGCCTCGACGATCAGCGCCATTTTTTTGTAAGGAACGAAGCGCGAGGCCGCGAGATAAAAATCCTCCTTGCGCGTCCCCGGCACAAATTGTTCGAGCGAAACCGGCGGATAGATCACATCGGCGTCGCGCCCATAAACTTTCCTGATACGCCGCGCGATATAGTGTGAATTGGCTACGAAGCGGTCGACCCCGTTGCCTGTCCTGCAATCCCACATACGAATATAATGCAAAACCAGCCGCGCGAAAAAGCCGCGTAGCCCGCGCGAAATTCCCGTGTCCTTCAGATAAACATGTTGAAGATCCCACGCATAGCGAACGGGGCTATGCACATAGGAAATATGCAACTGATCAGGGCCGGTGATGACGCCTTTAGCGACGGCATGCGACGAGCTGAGGATAAGGTTATATTCCGACAGGTCGAATTGCTCGACGGCCAGCGGCATCAACGGCAGATAGAAGCGGTATTTCTTGCGCGCGAAGGGCAGCTTTTGGATGAATGAGGTTGTGACGCGCCTGCCTTTCAGAAAGTCGCGGTCTTTCTCGGGAAGAAAATCTACTAGCGCGAACACACCTGCGTCAGGGAACATCTGAAGCATAGATTCGACGACAGCCTCGGAACCAGCCTTCATCGTCAGCCATTCATGAACGATAGCGACCCGCATTCGATTGTCCGAAGCTATGAGAATCCGTTATCGCCTCAGGATTCAAGAGGTTATTCGTCAACGAGGCGACTGTTCTTCGCATAGAGTGTGGATTAATACAAGTGTCGCGCCTTTAGGTGTCGCGCCTTGAGGCTTACACAAAATTCCGCATAATATCCTCGAAACTATCCCGCCTGCGTATCAGTCTGTCCTTGCCGTCGGAGCTGATCAAAACCTCCGCAGGTTTCAGCCTGCAGTTATAGTTGGAGGACATTGAAAAGCCATAAGCGCCCGCGTTCATCACCGCAATGATATCGCCTTCGCCTATGGGAGGAAGAACCCTGTCTTTTGCGATGATGTCGCCGCTTTCGCATATGTTGCCGACAATGGTCGCTTTCTCGTTTCCGCCGGAAGATGCCTTCTTTTGCGCAACCCTGATCTGATGATATGAGTCATACATGACCGGTCTGGCGAGAACATTGAACCCCAAATCCGTGCCGACATACTTGATCCCGTAATTTTCTTTAACCGAATACACCTCGCCCAAAAGCATCCCGCATTCGGCAACGATGTATCTTCCCGGCTCGGATTTGAACATGATATTTTTGTTGTCATACTTTTCTATGAACGCGGAAAAAACGGCGTCAAGTTTTCGGGACAATTCGGCAAGATCAAGCCTGTGTTCATCTTCCTTGTAAGGAACGCCAAAACCGCCGCCCATGTCGATAAAATCGAGTCCACGAAACTCGTGCGCGATTTCCAGAAGGTTTTTCACCCCGTCAATATACTTGTCCCCATCCAGAAACAGCGATCCGATGTGCTGATTGATCCCGACAAGTTTCAGGTCGTACTTCTGTATTAATTCTTTCACATGCCCGATAAAATCTTTCTGAACCCCGAACTTTGTTTTCTTTCCCGCAGTGACGACTTTCTCGTGATGCCCCGCGCCGACACCCGCGTTAAATCTGACGGCGACTCGCCCGCCACGATTGATTTTGCCAAAAAGTTCCAGCTGCGAGAGGGAATCCACGCTGACAAGAACGCCTCTTTCTATCGCATACGTCATCTCGTCCGCCGAGACGTTGTTCCCAATATAAAGAATCCTTTCTTTTGGGAACCCCGCTTCCTGTTCAACAAAAATCTCTCCCGGAGACATGGCGTCGACGTCAATATCCTCGCTCAAAACAATTTTCAGCAATTCAAGATTGCTGTTCGCTTTTGCGGAATAATTGACCCTGTAATTTTTATTCGGCAGCAGATTCCTGATTTCCCTGCATCGCTCTCTCAGTATGTTTTCATCATAGACATAAAGCGGGCTGCCGTATTTCTCGATCAAGTCAAAGGCTCTGTCGTTGCTGATAAACATTCTATTCCCCATGCGTTGTATCGGTTTCCCGCTTCAGTTCAGCAGCCCTTGCTCTCTCATAACGGACGCCAAGAACTGACGATTGGCTTCCTCCATTTCGAACATCGGCAGACGCAATTCAGGGCTGTCGATCAGTTTCATCATCGCCATAGCTTCCTTGATCGGCCCGGGATTCGATTCGACAAAAACGGCTTTGAAAAGCGGAAACAACTTCAAATGCAATTCACGCGCCCGCTGAAAATTGCCGGACAGCGCGGCGCGTATCAATTCGCTCATTTGTTTTGGTATGATGTTGCCCACAGTGGAAATCACCCCTTTGCCGCCAACCGCCATGCAGGCAAGCGCCATATTGTCGTCTCCGCATAACATGGAAAAATTCTTCGGGCACAGGCGTACAACCTGCGTCATTTGATCAAGCGAGCCGGAAGATTCCTTGACGCCGATGATGTTGGGGCAATCCTGCGCCAGCTTCGCCAAGGTCGCTGTTTCCATATTGACCGCCGTTCGGCCCTGAATGTTGTAAACAATAATGTCGAGCGGCGTGGATTCGGCGACAGCGCGGAAATGATGATAAAGCCCTTTTTGCGTCGGGCGATTGTAATAGGGACAGACAATCAGCGCGCCGTTCGCGCCATTGCGCTCCGCCTGTTTGGTGACTTCGATCACATGCTTGGTATTATTGGAACCGGTTCCGGCAAACACGGGAATTTTCTTTTCCGCTGCCTCGACGATTGTTTTTACAACGCGCCCATGTTCTTCGAGGCTCAGCGTCGGAGCCTCTCCCGTCGTGCCGCAAGCGATAATCCCGCTTGTGCCGTTTTCTATCTGAAATTTTACAAGTTTCTGGATTTGTTGTTCATCGACAACGTTGTCTTTAAACGGAGTGACCAGAGCGACGAAACTTCCTTCAAGCGCAAAAGACATAGACATGGAACCACCATTTCTTGATAGTGAGGGGAACGCTCTCCAAAAGAAGGAGCGCCGGAGAATTATTTGTCTGAGGAGGATGTTTGAGGCGGAACGTTAACGTCAGGCATCAAACGAAAATAAAAAAGGCCCTAGGCCTTCTTGCGCTTCAGCAGAAGTTTTTTCAGATTTTCGCAAAGGACGAATGAGCAAATCATGGATAAAACCTATAGAAGGTTTTTCTTTCTTTCAAGACTTATTTTGATTCTTTGCGAATAAAGGTGTTTTTTCCAATTTGACGGACACTAAACGGGTCTATAGATTTTAGCGCTTCTCCCGTTTTGAAAGTCCGTATGTTTTCTTGCACCGCCCTTATCGTCGCCGCCGGAACGGGATCGCGTTTTGGCGGTTCGCTTCCCAAGCAATATCATGAGCTTGCAGGCGAGCCGGTTTTGCGCCGCAGCGTTCTGGCGTTTTTGAACCACCCGCATATCGACTGTGTGCAGGTGGTGATCAACCCCGACCACCGCTCGCTTTATGACGAAGCCGTAGGCGATCTGGTTCTGCCGGAACCTGTCCCCGGCGGCGACTCGCGACAGGAAAGCGTCTTGTTGGGGCTAGAGGCTTTGGCCAAATCCAACCGCCCCGATCTGGTCATGATCCACGATGCGGCGCGGCCTTTGATTGATGCCGCGACGATCACCGATGTGCGACGCGCGTTAGAGACATCCCGCGGCGCGATTGCGGCCAAGCCTTTGGTCGATACGCTGAAACGCGGCAACGGCGTTGAAATCGTCACGACGATCGACCGAGCCAATCTGTGGCAGGCGCACACGCCGCAGGCTTTCCATTTCAACGATATTCTCGTCGCCCACCGCGAAGCGGCGAACGCGCAATTGACGGACGATGCCGCCGTCGCCGAAAGACTTGGCATGAAAGTGACGCTTGTACCTTCAAATCCGGATAACATGAAAATCACCAATCCCGACGATCTTGACAGAGCCACGCGGCTTTTAGGCCAGAATTACGGCGATATTCGCACGGGGATGGGCTTTGACGTTCATCGCCTGATCCCGGGCGATCATATCATGCTGTGCGGCATCGCCGTTCCGCACCCGTTTACAGCCGAGGGGCATTCTGATGCCGATGTCGGTCTGCACGCGCTGGTCGACGCTATTCTGGGCGCGATGAGCGCGGGCGACATCGGCCAGCATTTTCCGCCTTCCGATCCGCAATGGAAAGGAAAGGACAGCGCCCATTTCGTGCGCCACGCCGTCGGCATGGTGTCCGAGCGCGGCGGCATCATCGCCCACGCCGACATCACGATGCTGTGCGAAGCTCCGCGTATTGGGCCGCATCGAGAGGCGATGATCCAGCGCGTGGCCGAACTTCTCGAAATCTCCCCTAGCCGCGTCAGCGTCAAAGCCACAACAACCGAACGTTTGGGTTTCACAGGCCGTGGCGAAGGCATCGCCGCGCAGGCAGTGGCAACGGTCAGGTTTCCGGGATAGGAGAAAGCTCTAACGCCGAAAACAAATTCACTAATCCTCTCACATCGACTAACCCCTAACCACACTCTCCCCCATGTCCCTCCTCCACGCCCTCATCATCGCTATCCTGCAAGGCGCAACGGAACTTTTTCCGGTCAGCAGCCTTGGCCACGCCGTTATTTTGCCCAGTTTGCTGGGCTGGCCGATCGATCAGAAATCGCCCGATTTTCTGCCTTTTCTTGTGGTGCTGCATCTGGGGACGGCAACGGCTCTACTGGCTTATTTCTGGCGCGACTGGCTTGGTTTCGCCTGCGCCGTTCTGGGGCGCGGAGAGGCGGAGACTGTGCGGCGCGAGCGCAAAACCTTCTGGCTGGTCTGCGCGGCGACCTTGCCCGCCGTCATCATCGGCTTTACTTTAGAGCATAAATTACGCGCATTTTTCGGTGTCCCCGCTCTGGCGGCGGGATTTTTGATCGTCAACGGTTTCATTCTTTATCTGGGCGATCGTCTGAAACAAGCCGGCATAAAAACACTTGATCAAGTCGGATTCAAAACCGCGCTGATCATCGGCGCCTGTCAGGCTTTGGCATTGATCCCGGGTATTTCGCGTTCGGGTGCGACAATGGTCGGGGGCGTGCTGGCGGGACTGACGCACAAGGACGCGGCGCGTTTTTCCTTCCTGATGGCAACGCCGGTGATCGCTGGCGCAGGCGTTCTCGAAGTTCCGAAACTTCTTAAAGCCCACGGCCAGATCGCCTTTGACGGCGGCGTGGTCGCGCTGGCGGGGGTGATCGCCGGAATCGTCGCATGGCTCAGCGTTGCCGGATTGATGTACTATTTCAAGAAAAACGAAATAAACGCCTTGAAACCCTTCGCATTCTATTGCTGGATCGCGGGCGCTCTTGCTTTGATCGCGCTGCTTTGACCCCACCGTTTGGGTTTGATCGTTTCACGCAACTCGGTTACACAGGGCACATGAAGAAAACGCACAGCTGTCTGAAAATGTTCATCCTTGCGGCTGCATTTGCCTGCGGAGCGCGCGCGGGGTTTGCCCAAGGCTTGGACATGTTGACAAAAAGCCTCCAATTTGGCGCGGGCATGGAGACCAGCGCCCTTAAGTCCGCCCCGTCGGTCGACCGGATTATGCAACGGCTCAAGATTCAAGGCTATACAGACATAACAGCCCAGAATTCTGGCCAGCCCGGTGATCAAATGCATTTCTTCGCTAACACGCCGGAAGGGGAGGCAGTAGATCTGGCTATTGACCCGACGACAGGCGGTATCATTTCGGCCACGCCGAGAGGGGCTTTACCTTGATTTGTTAATAATTCAAGGACGGTAATTCGCGGTTGACATAACTGTGCGCATTGCCTAAACCTTGCCGCCTGTCGAACGGGGACGCAGGTTCCCGCTTTACGCGGGTGTAGCTCAGTTGGTTAGAGCGTCGGCCTGTCACGCCGAAGGTCGCGGGTTCAAGTCCCGTCACTCGCGCCATCCCCCTAGTCAGGGGTGGCCTAAGGAAGACCACAAGATAGTCCTCGAAAACCAAACGCCTTTTTAGCCCTTCCCTCGCGTGAAGAGGGGGGATGCTGCCGCTCTTTGCGGCGCTACTGTTTCTGAATCGCGACAACAAGCCATTCAGGACTTTGGCACGACCATTGCATTAACTCTTCATGCAAGATGAAAGGAACCACCCTTGGGCACGCAAATCTCCACTGCGAAAGCGATAGATTCGGTTTTAGAACAATCGGATAGCACGAATGTTTCTTCGCGCATTATCAATGCCATCCAAAGCGCGGCCACGCGTACCGGCGTCAATTTTTCCTATCTGATGCAGAAAGCTTCGCAGGAAAGCAGCTTTGACCCAACGGCCAAGGCGACGAGCAGCAGCGCTACGGGGCTGTTCCAGTTCACCAGCCAGACGTGGCTGCACATGATTAAAACCTATGGGGATCAATATGGCCTATCCAATTACGCCGCGCATATCACGGCGGATTCCTCAGGCCATTTAAGCGTCGATAATGCCGCTACGCGTCAGGCGATTCTGGCTTTGCGCAAAGATCCACAGGTTTCGGCGGAAATGGCGGGCGAGCTGGACAAGGAAAATGCTGCCGCGTTGCAGCAAAAAGTGGGCGGCACGATCGGCGGCACGGAATTGTATCTCGCGCATTTCCTCGGCGCGAA
This sequence comes from Alphaproteobacteria bacterium, assembly GCA_031291395.1. Lineage (GTDB taxonomy): Bacteria > Pseudomonadota > Alphaproteobacteria > UBA9219 > UBA9219 > CAIXLI01. Next base: position 27,287 of record JARLJD010000109.1, read on the forward strand.
CGGCGCGAGCCATTTTATCCGCCAGATGCGCCATAATCCGAAAGTCGCGGCGGCGGATGTTCTGCCTTCGGCGGCGGCGTCCAATCCTTCGGTGTTTTACACCAAATCGGGTCAACCACGCTCGTTGCAGCAGATTTATCAGCATTTCGCACAGAAATTCGACGACAGCTCGATGCGGATCGCCAGCACATCGCCTGCATCTTCGGCAGGCTTGCCTTCAAACGCGGCGCTTTCGTTCAACGTCGCCAGTCTGATGCCAACGGCGAATGCGGCGACGTTGTCTTCTGCCGCGGCGCATTCGATCGCCGCGCTTCGTTCCCCGACAGCAGGAAACATGACGCTCGCCTCGGCCGACGGCGCGACGATGTTCAACGCAATGCTTATGGGGCAGGTGGAAAGGAGCGGCTTAACCTCGACAGCGCCGATTTCCGCGATAGGGCAGGGGGCGGATAACAGAAAGAAAGTCGCGGCTTATGCGATGCTGTCGTAAAATCACGCCTTCCTGTAAACGTAAATCACTTCCTTAAACGGCGTGCGGAATTGCACCACTTCAACCGGCTCCCACGGGGCGAGGAGGGGGAAGGTGTGCGAGATGACGGTGCCGCCGGGCTTCAGTTCGCGGTAGAGTTTTTCTCCGGCGCGTTCGGCGAAAGGGCGGGAAAGATAAAACACCACCGCGTCGATTTCCGAACAATCATAAGGCCAGAAATCGCAGCGTTGATAGGAAAGATTTTTTGGCCCCAGCCAGCGTTGCATCCACGATGATTGCAGATAGGGAATGCGCGCCAGCTCGATGCCGATCACGCGCGCGGTTGGGATGGTTTTGGCGATATGCCGCGTCAATTCCCCGCGCCCAGAGCCCAGATCGATCACGGTATAGCCGCGATCCATCCGCAGCGAAGCCTCGCGTTTCAGAATGTCGGCGATCTTGCCGCGGCCTGCAAACCCCGTCGCCAGAGTCGGCACATTGGCGCGGTTGATCGTCAGTTCAAACACGATCCGAAACGCCGCATAGAAGATAAAGATTAGCGGAAGAACGGAATACCACGTAAACCCCCGCGCGATATGCCATGCGCTGAGCCCCAGAATAACCAAAAGGCCGACGCCGATGATATCCAGTTGGACATGGCCGGAGGAGAAAAATTTTTTGAGAGTCATAGGGAGGCCATGGATCATAAAAATGGTGCGCCCTGCGGGATTCGAACCCACGACCTGCCGCTTAGAAGGCGGCCGCTCTATCCAACTGAGCTAAGGGCGCATAGGGGTATATTGCCTTAAGGAAGCTAATAATTGGTTAGCTTCGCGGGTCAAGTAAAAAGGGAGGGGTTACGGCTTGGCGTAGGGTTCGGCTTGAATCCACAGGATTTTCCAGTTGTCGCCATAGGCGGCGGCCAGTTTGGGGGCGTTCCACAGGACGAGGACGTTTTCGGAATTATGTTGCTCGGCCGCGGCGGTGTAGTTGAATGAGCCTGTTTCCACGGTTTTGCCGTCGATCACCATATATTTGTCGTGCTGCAACGTGTGGATAATATCGACGCGGAGGGGGATTTTGGCGGTTATCAGGGCAGCCGTGACGGAATGATTGCTTTTTTCGATCTGGCCGTGATCGACGACAACCTCGACATCGATCCCCTCGCGATGCGCCGCGATCAGAGCCGCGGCTATGGGGCGCGAGGTGAAAGAATAGGCGGCGATGCGAATGCTTTGCCGCGCCGATTGAATCGCCTTGATGACCAGATCCGTTGCCCCGCCGTTGGGGGAGAAGGCCACTTCGACCGAGGGCGGCATTTCCGTTATTTGCGTCCCGCCCCCTTGAATGGCTTGAACCAAGCGCTGGGCGAGGGTGGAGGCGTGGGCGGGCGGAATCCACGAGAAGAAAAGGGCAAGCGAAATAAACGCAAGGCTGGGCTTGGGCTGCATGCGAGTCCTTTGTCCTCCGCCAGAGCTTCGCTTGCGCGGAGGGGATGGCGGCGGTTACGCGGGGAGGAGAGGGTGGTTGGTTAGATCTTATTTCACTTTCTACTCCCTTTTTTCGTCACCTTTTCCAAAATCTACTTCCAAAATTGACGCCCCCATGGGATCCCTGCGCGCAAACGCTGGGATGTACAACGCCCTGATAGATCGACCCTTCACTCGAGACCCCGGGATCTCTTAGGACAGCTACCACTACCAGTCACCGCCCCCTTATGCTTCTCATCAGGGTGATGATGGGAGGTATCATATACCGTGTTTGGGAAATATGCAAGAGGTTTTTGGGGGGCGGGGATTTTTTTTTGGGTTCTTTTCTGCATATCCTGTTTTCTTGAGAAAACAAGAAAAGCGAGAAAGTAACCAAATGGGATTCCGGATAAATTTTGCGCCGCAACGGTCAGTTTTCAATCACAAAGTTGGTTAGGGCGCAAAATTTTCCGGAATGACGATCTTTCGTTTTTCGAGTTTTTAATAAGAGACTTTAATGAGACGAAGAATAATTAAAAGCTACATGGTGTGGCGGCCGTTGCTACCTTATGGGGTAAACCTCGCTGCATAGTTCTTTTGAGGCGAGGGGGAGACGCGGAATTGGCGGGCGCGTTTACTTGCTTTTCGGCGGCAAACCATGGGAGCCGCCTGTTGTTAACCAGGGGCTTAAGTCTCCTTGTTTTGTGAAGATCGACGATTTGTTGAGCCACTGTTAACAGCCTTGTTGATCCCAGATTAATCTCAACAATTTTGTTCGCTTTCATATCCAGCGCCTGAATGACGCCAGGAAGCCGCGCTGCTCTGGCAAATTTAGAGTTATTGCTCGCGCCCAGCAAACAGTGAGCGGCTTTGACTATGGCAACGCCCGCAGGAGTGTAAAAAGATTCTAATGTAATTGTTTTGCTTTGCGAATCTGCGATCGTGTTCTGGAACTGATGCGTACATTCAGCGTTGAGGACAAATGATTCCCACCCCTGCTTAAGTTGGAGGAGTCTTTTGATGCCTTTGTCGTTATTGGCGACGACTTGCGTGACAAGCGCGCTAATCAAAAGGTCGTTGGCTTTTAGATATGTTTGCAGAATGCAAGCGTTGTATATGAGATCAAGGCAGAACCCTGCTGGCTTTTCTCCCGGCCTCCATATTGAGCCAATTTCGGCAAAATTGACATCTAAGGACATAGGCTGCGGCTCACATGAGCGGGCAGTAACTGTCGAGCCTATGTTTATACAGCCAGGAAGAATGTGAACCGCTCCTGTTGCGGCGATGTTTCCTTCTGGTGTTGTTAACAGCAACATCAGGTCGTTGTTGATCGCCGCCCCAAAAGCTTCTGGTGTGCGTTCAAAAACAGTCGAAGGCTTTCGTGGATCCTGAAAGAATTTGACAATATACGGAAGGTCTTCGTAGTTGGCTATACGAAGCGTATATCTGATAGGCTTTTCTTCTTGATCATAATTCATGTTCTTAATCCCTGCGCCTTATCATCAGGCCGTCTCGGTTGCTTTAATCGGCTTTGCGTTTCTCCATAAAACATGGAACATATCGCGATACGCCTTGGCGACGAGCGCCGACGAAATGACAACTATTTGGGGCTCTTTATTTTCCTCGAATATAAGAATTCCCAGCTTGTCTCCGTATACATAAAAGGGGACATTTCCTTCTGTTGCATCTGTCTGGAGGCGATATTCCCTATAATTTGTGTCAGGAATTTCTAATGATACTCCGTCTTTAGCCAGTATCTTGACTCTGATTTTATTTTGCAAAGCCTCCATGCGTTTTGCATGAAGGACGGAGTAATCATACAAGTGCTTTACAAAGAAACGGTCATCTACATTACTCACGAAAATCGGCTTATCTCCGTTTGTTCCTGTGCTTTGCCGAAGAGCGGCTTGATAAACATCGTCCAGAAAACTTTTAAACCCTTCAATGCCAGAATATGTGAATACTTTATTTTGATTGCGTCTTATGCCGTCGTTTTCTGTAAACTCAACCCCATGCACCGCAAACGCCCTTATAATCGCCTCCTCTGTCGTTTCCTGCGGCCTGAACGTTCCGTGTTCTATATTCTTAATCGTTTCCGGCGAGATTCCCGACGCCTTGGACAGGTCGCTTCTGCTCCAGTCCAGCAGGCCTCGCGCGGCTCTTAATTGTGCGGCGGTTATCATTCGTTACTTACCCAATAATGCTCAAAAACTAAACTTGCCCGCAGAGGGGGCGTTTTTTCAATTCGGGTACTAAACTACCCTTTAAGGGAAGCCTTATGCAAGCGAATGATTACTTTCGTCGCTTTTTTGGCCTTTGCGCGTATTTTTACCGCCGATTTTAAAAATCCATATCTTATACCTTAATAACTTCTAAACCAAAAAAAAGTTTTATGCAACCATTTATTGGTATTTAATTGCCGGTAATTGGTATGTATACTCTAACTATGGTCGCCGCGTTATTTTCGTGGCGCATTATTCAGAAACGAATTTTTTAAAAGGATAGAACGTCATGCACAAGATATATATGACAGGCGCAAAAGAAGGCATCCCCGCGATGCAGGATGTTGGCGCATCGGTCGAAGATAATGTCATTATGCCGCGACGGTGGATGAAGGGACAGGCTGCTATGCGACAAACGCAGCAAGCCGTGAACGCCAACCAGCTGACATCGATCAGCGCGATGATTGCCTATATTTCCTATCATTCCGGTCAAAGCGAATTTAAAATCGAACGCGGTCTTTCCGATCGTTTCAATGTTCCGAACGCCAAGTGTTTGGCGGCGGACGATTTCGATGCCGCTATTCGTTATTTAGCGGATATAATTCCCTGATGCGTTTTTTTCCCAAGGCGGGGGCTTCAATGAAAAATCTGACGGTTCTGGTTTTGGCGGCGCTTGTCGTTTTTTATGCGCCCGAGGCAAAAGCCGTGAGGATAGCGCCGACCGTGCAGGTTTTTATTCCGCAGGTGCCGTCTTTGCCGACTGTGCCAAGCTATCCGACGCAGGCTCCTCAAATTCCGAGCGTGGGGTTTATGCCGACGGTTACGACTATTTCTCAAGCGCCCCTGTCGCCGCAGACGACTTATGCGCCTCAAACGCAATATTACAATACGCAGCCGCCTCTCGTTCCCACAGCGCCTACCGCAGAGCAAGACACAACCGCGCCAACGGTGCAAAGGTATAATTCCAATCCGCAGATCTTGCCGCAGGTTCAGATTTATACGGATCCTTGATTTTTAATAAGTGACTCTGTTTGACAGTTTCAAATAACGGTGAAGCGAAAGCGGCTGGATTCCCGCCCCCTTGCGGGGAGGGTCAGGGTGGGGGCGTGCCGCAAAAGCAAGTTTGGGGCTATGTAAAATCTTGCCGCAAGGTAAACCCCAACCGCATTTCCCAGCCGTTCTCCCCCCTCCCTAACCCTCCCCGCAAGGGGGAGTGGATTCCACCGTTCTTGCGGAACCGCCGTTTTTTCCGCGACTATTGCTTCGCAGCATTCGATCTGCTATAGGACGTTTTATGACTTCGACCGCCTCATCCTTGAACGCTTGTTCCGCTTCTTTGCGCGGCGCGTTTAGCTATGGCTGGTTTTATTGGTTCCGGTAACACCGGATCATACACACGCTTTTCCCCTCACATCGTTAATCTCTTGTAATCAGCCGCTGAAACGGCGGCGTAACTATTCAGTTAGGCAAAGATCATGACACAGATATGGACTCCCGATAGCTGGCGCGCGAAACCGGTCAGGCAGATGCCGAAATATCCCGATGCTGACGAGTTAGCCGATGTCGAGCGGCAGTTGGAGACATTGCCGCCGCTGGTTTTCGCGGGCGAGGCGCGGCGGTTGAAAAAGCGGTTGGCCACAGTTGCGGCGGGCGAGGCGTTTTTGTTTCAGGGCGGCGATTGCGCCGAAAGCTTTGCCGAGTTTTCCGCCAACAATATCCGCGACGCTTTTCGCATCATTTTGCAAATCGCCGTAGTGCTGACCTTCGGCGGCAGCATTCCCGTCGTCAAGGTCGCGCGCATGGGCGGGCAATTCGCCAAGCCGCGCTCGGACGATAACGAGACGCGGGACGGCGTTGTCTTGCCCAGCTATCGCGGAGATATCATCAACGGGCTGGATTTCACGGCGGAATCGCGCCGCCCCGATCCGCAGCGCATGATCAAGGTTTATCATCAGTCGAGTTCGACATTGAATCTTTTGCGCGCTTTCGTTCAGGGCGGCTATGCCGATTTGCATCGCGTGCATCAATGGAATCTCGATTTCGTCGACAGCAGCTTGCAGGGGGAGCGATACCGCGCTTTGTCGGGGCGCATCGGCGAGGCTTTGGATTTTATGGCGGCGTGCAACATCACCGCGGAAACCTCGTCGCAAATCCGCGAGACGGATTTCTATACGTCGCACGAGGCTTTGCTGCTGCCGTACGAGCAAGCCATGACGCGCATCGACAGCACGACGGGCGACTGGTACGACGTCTCGGCGCATATGCTGTGGATCGGAGAGCGCACGCGCCAGTTGGACGGGGCGCATGTCGAATTCTTGCGCGGGGTCAAAAATCCCATCGGGCTGAAATGCGGGCCGAAGATGACCGCGGACGAATTGCTGCGCTTGATCGATGTTTTGAATCCCGCGAACGAGCCCGGGCGATTGACGTTGATCGCGCGCATGGGGGACGACAAAATTGCGACGGCGTTGCCGAATTTGCTGAGGGCGACGAAGCGGGACGGACGCAACGTCGTGTGGTGCAGCGATCCGATGCACGGCAACACGCACGCGTCCGACAGCGGGTACAAGACTCGCGACTTTACGCATATCGTGTCGGAAGTGCGATCTTTCTTCGACGTTTGCCGCGCCGAGGGCGTGCATCCCGGCGGCATGCATGTGGAAATGACGGGCAGGGAGGTCACCGAATGCATCGGCGGCGCTTCGGCCGTGACCGACGCGGGTTTAGGCGAACGCTATGAAACCCATTGCGACCCGCGTTTGAATGCGACGCAGGCGTTGGAGCTGGCGTTTTTGATCGCGGATTACGTCAAGCAGGGGCGGAAGGTCGTTGAAGTAGGTTGAAGGTGGTGGCGGCATTTTTACAGAATTGCCTTAGGAAAAGATCGCGGGGAATTGCACGAGGACTTCCAATCCCCCTCCGGCGGACTTGTTTTGCAAAGCGAGCTTCGCGTCGATGAGTTCGGCGGCGCGTTTGGCGATCGCGAGGCCGAGCCCCGCGCCGGGTTGCCTTTGCCCCGGCACGCGGTAGAAATGTTCCGTCACATAGGGCAATTTATCTTCGGGAATGCCATGCCCCGTGTCGGAGACGGCGAGAAGGACGGTTTGATCCTGCGCGGACAGACTTACAAGAACGTCTCCTTGCGCAGGCGTGTATTTGATCGCGTTTTCGATCAGATTGGAGAGAATGATCGCGATAAGTTCCTTGTTGCCGCGGACGGCGAGGGGGGCTTGCTGCTCGAAGCGCAGAGCAATTTGTTCTTGCGCGGCAAGCGGTCGCTTTTCCTGCACGACGGATCGCACGATGTCGTTGAGCGGCAATTTTTCCATCGGGATGTCGCCTTGCTCCAATCGTGCAAGGGCCAGCAGTTGATCGACCAGTTGGGTCGCACGATTGGCAGCTTGCACTTGCGCTTCCAGAATCATGCGCCGCTCGGCATCATTGGTCGACACTAGCGCGGTTTGCGCTTGCGTTTTCAGGACGGCGATCGGCGTTCGCAATTCATGCGCGGCAAAATCGGTGAAGCGGCGTTCTTTTTCCAGCTCATAATCAAGATCGGCCAGAAGCCCGTTAATGGAATAAACCAGCGGCGTGATTTCCGTGAGCAAGCGTTCCGTCGGTATGGGAGTCAGGTCTTTGGCGGATCGGCGCTTGACGGCCTCGGAAAGCGCAAGCAGTGGCTTAAGCCCCGCTCTTAGCCCCATCCATGTGATCAGCAGGATGATAGGAAGCAACATAAGCAGAGGCGAAAAAATGGTGGTCAGAATGTCATTGACGAGCAATTTCCTGATTTTCAATCTTTGCGCCAACTCCAGCGTATAGCCGGTCTTTGCGTCGGGCAGAACATAGAAACGCCAGTTTCTGCCGTTAATTTGCTGCGTAGAAAAGCCCTTGTTAAACCGTTCATCGCCAAAGTTTGCGGCTCTTTTGGAATAGAACAGCAATTTGCCGTGTTTCCATATCCGGAAGGCGACTTTTTCTTCGTATTGTTGTTCGTCTTTAAGGAAGAAGGTGGTCAATCCGACAATTTCCGGATTGATCTGTTTCTTGTCGTCGGCAATCAGGTCTTGCGCTGTTTCTTGCTGGTGTTCGGCGTGGAGCAGGGCGAGCATAAGCGAGGCGACATGCGACAATTCGGTGTCATATATCCCTTCGGCCTCATTATAGGTCGAATAAAGGTCGAGGCTGCTGTCGATCGCCAGCGCCAGAATGACCGGCAGCGCAAGAAACAGCAAAAGACGGGCTTTAAGAGATCTTTTCCACAACGTACCCCATCCCCCTTACGGTTTTGATAAGTGGCTCGCCAAGTTTCTTGCGCAGGTGTGAGATATGAACTTCCACCGTGTTGCTTTCAACCCCTGTGTCCCATCCGTATAGCTTGTCTTCGATTTCCTGTTTGCTGAAAAGCTTGCCGATATTTCCCATTAGAACCGCCAGCACCTCGAATTCACGCGACGACAGGTTGACGGCCTCTCCGTCCTTCCACACCGTTTTGGCGGCAAGGTCGAGCGCGATGGAGCCGTTTTCGATCTGCGGTGTCGAAAGCCCTTTGCTGCGCCGAAAAAGCGCCTGCACCCGCGCGAGCAATTCATCGAGGTCGAAAGGCTTGGTCAAATAATCGTCTATACCCATGTTCAGCCCTTCGACTTTCTGCTGCGTGGCGTTGCGCGCCGTCAGCGCCAGCACGGGAAGGACTTTCCGGTTTTTGCGCAGATCGGTTATCAGTGCCAGCCCCGATTTGCCCGGTAGATTGATGTCGAGAACCATAAGATCGTAGGTCGTGGTATCGAGCGCCGCTTCCGCATCCTCCGCCGTTTCGATCAGATCGACGGCATGACCTGCTTGGGACAAAGCGACTTTTACCGCTCGCCCCATCATCGGATCGTCTTCAACCAATAATATGCGAATCATACTTTTTCTCGTCTCAAGAGTTGGCGCACTTTTGTATTTACCACAAAGCTGGTGGTGGCACACCAACTCTTGAGTGAGGAGAACATTATTGCTTTGCGATCATTTTTTTTGCATGCGAAGTTCAGGCTGATACCGCCTCAGTTTTGACCCCCGGGGCGGGGGGTGAGGTTTCAAATCTGCGCAAGATGTCTCCGGCCATGACTTTGGGATGCGTAGTGAAATAAGCGCCCCATCGGGTTTCCTTGTATCCTTGCTGTTCGGAATATCCCTCTGCGATGACGCGCGGGGTGAGGCCGAGATTGCAAAGATAGCGTTTAAGCGGCGCCGTGCCGGTGAAGATAATGTGCGACACGCCTCTTAAGGCCAAAAGGCAGGTCATGCTGTGAAGCAGATACGAGATGTTGCCTGTTCCCGATGACGCCAAGTTTCCCACTTCGGCCAGCGCGCGGCGTGGGATGCGCCATCCTGTGTGTTCTTGCAAACAGGCTTCCGCAGATCTGGCGAGGTAGCGTTCCAGATACAGCGGAACGCCTTCCACGGCGCGGCGAATGCCTAAGGCGGCGATGGGATCGCCTTTGGCATCGGCAAGCCCCATCAGAAGCGGGTAGGTCGTTTCGACATTCGCGCCATAGGTTTTGCGAAAAACAGTCGCGATATAGCGCGAAAGAGATTCATATCCGTCATTGCCCTCGCGCGCCAGCAACAGCGACGGATGCTGTACGTTAAGGTTGTCGTGCGCAGGATGTCTGGAAGGATTGGCGTGGTATTGTGAAATGCGTGTTTGCATGGAAGCCTCCGTGCGATTGGTGAAGGCCACAGTCTGCACAGCAAGCTGAAGGGAATCTGAAGGGGAGAAATTTTTTTGATTCTGATGACAAAGGCCGTCATTCCAGCGAAAGCGGGAATCCAGCGCGAGCGATAGCGAGCCTATGAGTCCAGCGGCGTTTGTTATAGAAACGCCGCTTTTTATATCGCGCGGACGTGCCTCAAGATGGATTTGCGCTTTCGCAGGAACAACGACTGTTTAGCGCGTGTCATAAAATGAACAAGAAAATGGTTTAAAAAAAAATCAGGGGGGTGGTCTTTGGCCGCCTTTGTTCGGTCAGAAACCATCTTTCGCAAGATTAACGATCAGCAAAGGAGGGTGTCATGAAAACCAAAAGCAAAATCCATTGGGCTCTCTTGGTCGGCGTTGCGGCTGTCGGTTTCGCCGTTCCTGCCGTGGCGGGGACGGTGATGATGTCGCCCGTGCATGATGGGAGCGTCACCTTTGTCACCGGCGGCATCGGCCTTGGTCAGGAGAAGGCGCTTGAGGCTTCGGCGGGTGAATACAATCTGGAAATTACAAACGCCGACAAGGCAGGCGCTTTCACGGCGGACGAAAATTTCCAGATCTACGGCAAAGACGGGCGGAGGTTGATTAGCGTCAGCGATGCCGGGCCGTTATTCTACGCCAAACTTCCAGCTGGAGACTATACCATCCGCGCTATGGAGGGCGGCGAGCGCACGGTGCGGAAAGTGACGGTCGCCGCCAACAAGTCGACGGCGGTTCATCTGATTTGGAAAACGAGTTGATCTGAAATTTCTTGCAGTAATGGCGGGATTCCCTCCCCCATAGAGGGGGGGGGATTCTACCGTTTTTGCAGCGGAGCGTATAATTACGGAGCCGGTTTGAACCACGACTTTATTTTGTCATAGGCTCGTTTGTAAAAAGGCTTAGACTCCTCCGAGACGGGGGCTGCGGTTGTTGCAGTCGAAGCAGGGGGCTCCATCGCGGCGGGCGGCATCGCTGTATTTGGCGCGGCGGGAGGTGTTATCGCCGTTTCTGTCTTTGAGTCGCTTGGCGGAGCCTGAGTTGTCTCCGACGCAGGGGGAGGCGTTGTTGTCCCCATCTCGGCGGCTGGGGCTTCTGTGTCCGGCGCTGAAGGAGGGGGTGTCGCCGTTTCAGTTTTTAGATCGTTTGGCGAAGTCGGCGTTGTCTCTGCAGCGGGGGAAGACGTTGCGGCGTCTGGCGCCGAAGCGGGGGCGGTGTTTTCAGCGAGAGCTGCTCCTCCGGCAAATAAAGCCGCGGCAAGCGCGGCGGCTACGACAGAAGAATTTTTCATTGCGGTTTTCTCCCTAATTTTGACGAAAGAGCGGAAGTGATTTTGATTCTTTGGCGCGATACCTTCACAGTTGGAATTTTATTCGTGGAGAGTGTCAAAAATGTGGCGAAGCGAAAAGTAGGAGCGGCTCCCAGCCGCGACCCATTTCAAAAAAAAAGAGTCACGGCAGGAAATCCCTTCAACAAGAAAACGCTACCGGCGCTATTTCTGCAATGGGAAATTCCCCGCCCCCATAATCGTTATTGCAAGCCTTGGCTGAACATATTACGAAAATGGGACGCGGGCTTGAGCTGCGGCGTGCTGTGAATAACAACCGATCATCAAATGTTAACTGGAAATTCCAAATTTTATCGTTACGCAGCTTGGGCTGTTTTCGCCGTCGTGCTTGTCCTGATCCTTCTCACCTTTCTCGATTACGGCATAACGTGGGACGAGGAGCTGCAGAGCCAATATGGGCTGGCGATCGCCGATTATTACGCGTCGTGGTTTAAAGACCACCGCTTTGATGAGATTTTTAATCTTTATCTTTACGGCGGCATGTTCGACGGGCTGGCGGCAGTCGTCGATCAGTATTTGCCGTTGCGCATTTACGACTCGCGCCATTTGCTGAACGCTTTGTTCGGTTTGCTGGGCATGTGGGGAACGTGGCGCGTGGGGCGCTTGCTGGGCGATGGCGCGACGGCGCTTCTTGCGCTGATTTTGCTCGCAACGGTGCCGATGTATTACGGGCATATGTTCAATAATCCAAAGGATATTCCGTTCGCGGTCGGGATCATCTGGATCGTTTATTTTATGACGCGCAGCTATGCCAAGCCGGAGTTGCCGGTTTTGCTGAAGCTCGGCGTAGTGCTCGGATTGACGCTGGGGGTCAGGGTCGGCGGCGCGATGATCTTCTTTTTCTGGCTTGCGCCGATGGGGATCGTCGCGGGTCTTCCTTGGTTGCGGCAACGGAATGGGGAGAACGCGCGCGTTGTATTCAAGGACGTGTGGCACAAGGCGTGGCGCGTCGTGTTGCCTGTCGGGGCTGTCGGGTATGCGGTGATGCTGCTTTGCTGGCCGTGGGCGCAGCAGAATCCGATCATGAACCCACTGCACGCGTTGGCTGAATTCAGTAATTTCCCGCAAATAGTCGAGGTGCTGTTCGACGGGACGACTTATATGTCGACGGATTTGCCGTGGTATTATGTGCCGCTTTATTTTGGTATCCAGTTACCGGAGCTTTTACTGTTTCTGCTGGCTGCTTCGGTGTTTTTTCTTCCGAAAACATGGCGTCATTTTACGTTGGCGCAAAAGCAGGGGTTTTCTCTGATCGTTTTGATGATGGGGGTTCCCGTTCTTTACGCGATGCTGCGGCATCCCGCGCTTTACGACAATGTGCGGCATTTCCTGTTTGCCGTGCCGTTGATGTGCGTCGTGGCGGCTTTGGGTGCGCGGACGGGGTTTGTGTGGTGCGTTTCCCAATTCCGGAATCATGCGGCGAAGCATGCGGTGGCCGCGGCTTTGTGCGTTTTTGTCGCGATCCTGCTCGGCTCGCAGATCGTTATTATGGCGCGGTTGCATCCTTATGAATATATATATGACAATCAATTTATCGGCGGCGTCAGCGGCGCTTATGGAAAATATTCATCCGATTATTGGGGATCGTCGTTCAAGGACGCGGCGCAGAGGATTCAGGAATTGGTCGCCAAGGAAGGCGGCGTACCGGACGGAAAAATATTCAAAATCGCCATTTGTGGCCCGTGGGATGCGGCGATGATTTATCTGCCTCCGGATTACGAAGCCGTCACTGCCGACAAGCCCGCCGATTTCTTTTTAGCGACGACGCGCTGGATGTGCCAGAACATGCGTCCCGGCAAGGAAGTCATCCGCATCCAGCGCATGGGCGTGCCGCTGGCCGTCGTCAAAGATCTGCGCGGAGGGTTCGAGGTTTATAAGGGGAAGTGAAGAGGGACATAGGCGGCGGTGGGATATACTTCTGGCCGATACGATTGTGACGTTCGTAGGAGCGGCTTCCAGCCGCGACTGTTGTCGTAAAAAAAAGGCCGCGGCTGGAAGCCGCTCCTACGAGAAAGCGTGATTTGTGTTATTCTGTAGTATTATCATAACCTTCCATAATTCCCCCATTTCCGCGGGCGAGGTCAGTTTGTCGAGGGCGGCGACGATTTTATTTTTTTCCGGCGGCGAGGCTTCGCGTTTGTAGGCTTGCGTTTTTATGCCGAGTTCCAAGAGAAAATCGCCTTGGCCTTTCAGGTCTGTGACCCGCGCGCCTTGCGTTTCCGCCGCGCGGCGCAGGGCGGAGAAATCGACGCCAACCGTTATATCCGTTTGACCCGGGGACGTCAGAAGGTTTGTATAAATATGCTGGCTCCAAGCGGCAAAGGTCGGCTGACCGGAGGGCGCGGCGTGGCCGTAATCTATGACAAGCGCGGTTCCCCCATGCCGGACGATATGCGCGGAAATTTTCTCGATGATTTGGCGGGATTGGTTGGATATTTCGTAGGCGCCCCACGGTTTTGCTTCTTTCAGATTATCGTTGAGGAATTTTTTGGTCGAGGGATCGGTTATTTTCTCGTCCACGAAAAACAGGCTTCCGTTTTTGCAATCGACGCGGCGTTCCATCCAGCCTGACGGGGCGTTTAGGAACAGCCGCGCCGGAATATTGTCGAAAAATTCATTGGCGATGACGAGGATCGGTTCGGCATTAAGCTGGGCGAGGTTTTCGATATGAACGGGGGAAAACTTCGCCAGAATTTCCTGTTGCAGGGCGCGCAGGGTCGCATTGCTTTCGATCAGGCGGATGTTCAGGGCTTTATGAAAATCCGGCGCGGATGATGTGGCGCGCAACAGGTCGTTCAGCAAAGTGCCGCGGCCGGGGCCGAGTTCGAGGAGGGTGAAGGATTCGGGTTTTCCCATTTTCTCCCACGCGTTCAGGCACCAGACGCCGATCATTTCTCCGAACAGAGGGCTGATTTCGGGGGCGGTGTGGAAATCCCCGTGCGCGCCGATGGGATTGCCTTTGCGATAATAGCCGTAGCGGGGATGTTGCAGCGTTATCTCCATATAACGCTCAAGCGTTAGGGGGCCTTGCCGTCGGATGATGTCTTTGAGGATCGGCACGAGGGGCGCGGCGGCGCGGTTTATTTGAAAGCGAAGATAGCGGTTGGCAAGGAACTGTTTGAAGCGGCGGATGTATTTGGGGCGTTTCATTGGGGGAACCGGTGCTTGTTTTTTGGCGGCGTGTATACTGTAATAAGGCGCGAAAACATAATCACGGATGATGCGGAGGAAGGCAACTTGGAATTTGATCAGGAACCCAAAGGCGCGCGGGTTGCCGTCGCGATGTCGGGCGGCGTGGATAGCGGCGTAGCGGCTGCCTTGCTGGCGCAGCAGGGGTGCGATGTCGTCGGTGTGACGATGCGGCTTTATAGCGGGGGGAAAGACGCCGTTGAGGATGCGCGTCGAGTGGCGGATAAGATAGGGATTCCGCATCATGTTTTCGATTGCGCAAGCGAATTTTCGCACAGCGTGATTGACGATTTCGCGGACAGTTATTTGCGCGGCGAGACGCCTGTGCCTTGCGCGCGGTGCAATCAGCGCATCAAATTCGGCGCGTTGCTTTTGAAGGCGCGCGAGATGGGCGCCGAGGCTTTGGCGACGGGGCATTACGCGCGGCGCGTGATGGGGGCGAAGGGCGCGGAGTTGCATCGCGCGGCGGATCAAACCCGCGATCAAAGTTATTTCCTGTTCGCGACGACGCAAGAGCAGTTGGCGTTTCTGCGTTTTCCTTTGGGCGGGATGAGGAGCAAGGATGACGTTCGCGCTTTGGCCGCACGTTTTGATTTGCCGGTAGCGTCGAAGCCGGACAGTCAGGATATTTGTTTCGTCCCGGACGGCGATTACGCCGGTCTTGTCGCCAAACTGCGCCCGGGCGCGTGCGCGGCGGGGGATATCGTTGATGAGCAAGGGCGCGTTTTGGGGCGGCATGAGGGCATCATTCATTACACGGTCGGGCAAAGGCGCGGACTGAATTTCGGGCGCAGGGGCGAGAATAACGCGCCGCTTTATGTTCTGCGGTTGGATGCCGAGAGAAAGCTGGTCGTTGTCGGGCCGCGGGAATCCCTTGCGCAGCGGGAGGTTTTTTTGCGCGAGGTTAATTGGTTGGGCGATGTCGTGCCGGAGGAGGGGATCGGCGTCAGCATCAAACTGCGTTCCGCGCAGCCGCCCTTGGCCGCGATTTTCCGGATGCATGACGAAGGTCGCGGCGTTGTGACCCTTGCCGAGCCAGCATACGGCGTCGCGCCCGGGCAGGCGGGGGTGATTTATGCGGGGGAGCGGGTGTTGGGGGGCGGGTGGATTGAGTCGCAATACCCCTCCGTCTGAAACCACTTTATAGCGTCTTCAATGGCTTCGCGGGCGGGGCGGGAGGTGTAGGTTAGGTCGCGGGTGGCTTTGGCTGACGTGAAATACATTTTCTTTTTTGACATGCGCAGGGCGTCGCGGGTGACGATGGGGTTCCAGCCGGTTAGGCGGGCGGCGAGTTCCATGCCGATGGCGACGGGATAAATCGCGGCGCGGGGGAGTTGGATTTTGGGGGCGGGGCGGCGGGTAAGCTCGGCGATGATTGCGAGGATGTCGCTGAGCGCGAGGTTGTCGCCGCCGAGGATGTAACGCTCGCCGATCTTGCCGCGCTCCAAAGCCAGCCAGTGTCCCAGTGCGACATCGTCGACGTGGACGACGTTCAGGCCGGTGTCGACATAGGCGGGCATGCGGCCGCGCGCGGCGTCGACGATGATGCGGCCGGTTGGAGTCGGCTTGATGTCGCGCGGGCCTATGGGGGTTGAGGGATTGACGATAACGGCGGGAAGGTTGTGGTGTTCGATCAGGCGGCGGACTTCGGCTTCGGCGAGATATTTCGATTGTTTATAAGTGCCGACCATATCCTCGAAAGTCACGGGCGAATCTTCGCTCGCGGGCGAGCCGTCTTTGTGCAGACCTAACGTCGCGACTGAGCTTGTGTAGACCACGCGTTCAACATTGGCATCAAGAGCAGCAAGCATCAGAGCGCGGGTGCCATCGATATTGACGCGGTTCATTGCCGCAGCGTCCGGCACCCAAATCCGGTAATCTGCCGCGACGTGCAGGAGGTTACGGCAGTTTTTTAAGGCATTACGGTAGGTTTCAGGTTGGGTGAGGTCGCCTTCGACGATTTCGATGTCTAGGCCGTTCAGATTGCGGCGGTCGTTATGGGGGCGCGAGAGGACGCGCAGACGATGCCCTTTGGCGATCAGTAAGCGGGCGACAGCCGCACCGACAAAGCCGGTGGCTCCGGTGAGGAAGGTGGTTTGTTGGGTCATTCTACTTATCGAAGGGGTTTCATTGATTATTCATTTGAACAAATTCATCACCCGTTCGCCGCATGCAATTCTTCTTTGATTTGCTGCAGGTGCCCGTCGAGGATTCCGAGGGTGTCGACCAGTTCCGTTAGAATCTCCGCTTGTTTTTCGAGTTGGACTTGCGTGGCAAAATCAGAGACGGATCTGGTTGGCGCAAGCGTCGGCTTGGCGGTCAGACGGGTTTCTATTTTATCGAGTTGCCCTGCAATTTCTCCGACCAGACTGGCGCGCGAGGCTTCGATCTGCGCCGACACCTGAAACCACTGGTCGAGGAATTGCTGCTGCATCTCCGGCGGAATGGAACATGTCGGCATCGGGATGGGTTTGCCCGCTTCCGCTTGCGCGGCCTCTGCCGCCTGACGAGTCGCGGCGAGCTCTTGACCGAACGCGCTGAGCGCCAGATTGGTTTCCCCCTGCGCGGCGGCGATCTTCTCGCCAAGCGCGGCGATGTCGTTTTGTTCGCTTAGATTCTGCAGTTCTTCCCGCAAATTCTGGCGCAAGTCGCCGGGCAAGGCCGAAGCCAGAATGGCGACTTTGCCGTTCAGTTCGGCCAGTTCCGCGACTTTTTCCTCTAGAACGGAAAGCTGGTTTTGCTCCTTCAAAACTTGCAGCTCCTCCCGCAAATTCTGGCGCAAATCGCCGGGCAAAGCGGAGGCCAAAATGGCGACTTTGCCGTTCACTTCGGCCAATTCCGAAATCTTTGCGCCGAGATCGGCTATATCGTTGTGCGCGGTTATGCGTTGCAAATCTTCCTGTAAATTGGAGCGCATTTGGTCGGGCAGGGCGGTGACAAACGCGGCAATCCGTTCGTGCAATGCGGTCAACGATGCCGCTACGGCCTCCTTCTGCTCCGCATGATTTTGCGCGAGGTTTTGTTCCAAAGCCCCGGCCAAGCCCGCTTGCGCGTCTTTCTGTTCGTCAAGTTTGATTTGAAGCGCCGCCAATTGTCCCGCGATATGTTCAAACTGGCTTGCTAAGGGAACCAAAGCGGATTCCGGCGCGGCTCCAACCTGAATGTTTGTTTGCCCCTCCAGCTTGTTTTGCACCAAGGCCAATTGGCTTGCGATTTGTTCAAGCTGACTTTTCAAAGGCGCTGCAATCGCGTCCGGCGCAGCGCCTTTTTCCAAGGCCTCCGCAAAATAGGCATGCGCGTTTGTTTGCTCGTCCAGTTTAACCTGTAAGACATCCAACTGCCCCGCGATATGTTCGATCTGGTCGGTCAAAGGAGCCAATACGGATTCTTGCGTTGCCGCGCCGACAGGCGTGTTCGCCTTTTCGTCCAGCCCGTTTTGCAGCGTCGTCAACTGATCCTTGATCTGGTTCAACCGTTCGGCCAGCGCGGCGAATTGCGCTTCGGGGGCGTTGTTTTTGATGTTCTCCGTCGTTTCGGCCAGAACTTTTCCGCCCGCTTGCAGCAAATTAATCGCGCCGAACAAACGCTCGCCCAGATCGTCCGCCGTCGAGGAAAGTTTGTTTAGCGTTTCCCCTGCTTGTTCGGCGTTCGACTTCAAACCGATTTCGCTGGTGGCCAAAGACTGCAACGTTTGCGCGATCTGCTTGCCCGTTATTTGCGTAATCTCGGCAAGCCCTTGAGCGCGATCCTGAATAAGCGGGATCAAGCGGGTCAACTGATCGGCGGCGTGCGCGTGCGCGTTTTTCAAATTTTCCGCCGAACCCGTCATCTCGGCAATCGCCTGTTTAATCTGCATATCGCCACTTTGCCCGCTTTTGGCAATATTTTGTAAAATCGTTTCGACTTTTTGCGCTAGCGCGGCGACGGACTGCTTTTGTAGCGCAACGGCATCGGTCAGCGTCGCGGCCTGCGCGCGGATGGTTTCCGAGTCGCCGGAGATCGCCTTCATCATTGCTTCGAACAGAGAGCGCGAACCGCCTTCAAACCGCATGCGCACGGGGCCTTGTTCGCTGAGCAGCGACAGATCGGGCAGGTGGCTGAATTGATATCGCGCCAGATCAACGGCGCGCGCCAACTCGCCGATCATGTCCTGCCGTTCGATGCCCCAAATGGCGGTGCGCATGTCGCCGCGCGCCATATTCTGGATGCTTTGCGCCAGCGCGCGCATGGGTGCGGATTGCCGGTCGCGTAAAACCAAATAAATGCCGGCGGCGCAAGCGGCCGCGATGATCAGGCTGCTCCAACTGACCAAGGTCAGTAGCATCGCCCAGAACTGCATCCCTTTTTGCGCCGCAAGCCGCGCCGAGGCATTGGCGGCCGCGTCCCGCGTTTCCAAAACCGGCAAAGTCGCATAAAGCGGCGCAAGATCGGCGGCGGTGAATTCATTTGCCCCTGTTGCGTCCGCAGGCGCGTCGATTTTCTGCAGCGCTCCATCGAACATCGCGGCAATCGCGGTCAATTCGCGGTGCGTCTCGGCGGAAGTTGTGTCAGGCAGATGCGCGACGATATCATCCGCCGATTTGATCAGTTCTTTCATATCGGCAAAGTTCGACGCGTCGCGCGTCGAGACATATTTCTGCGCAAGGCCGACAAATCCCCCATAGCCCCAATCGCGGCGCAAACTGTCGAACATATCCTGATTGCCGCCCAAAGCGTTATCGGGCGCGGCCAGCACTGTCTCCGCGCGGTCGAGCTGATATTTCATATACCCCGCCCCGCCGATCATCGCCACGCAGACAAAGACTGTAAGGCTAAGCGCAAAAGCAGCAAAACGACTGACGCCGGAGAAGGGAGAGTTGGGGGACATGATGATGAAGGAAATGGGAACGGGGAAGGCGGGGGGATTATGGTAAATTTTGGGTGGAAAAGCAATCGGTTCATGGGGCATGCTTACCCCCACGTCAAAAAAAATGTCGTTATTCCAGCGAAAGAGGGAATCCATCTTGAGGCGCGTCTGCGCCGATAAAAACAACTGCATTTTCAATGGAACTGCAGTTGGACTTTTATGCTCGCTATCGCGAGCGATGGATTCCTGCTTTCGCGGTAATGACGATCAGACGGAAGAAGAGAAAAAGTCGCTAATTAGTTTCAAGATTCTATGCTATGTTTTTTTAATTATGAGGTTATATGCCTCCAATAAAGCAACTTTATAATCATGAGGGTACAATGAAGAATACGACAAAATGCCTTTTTGCTGTCGCAGCTGTCGGGGGATTAGTGTGGGCCGGGAGTCATTTATATAAGACACAAAAGAAGAATGGTAATTTGTCCTCGAGGGCGGCTATCTCGCAAAGTTGCGGCCTTCTTCCCGATCCTGATTATACACAGGAGGAGGTGATTGCGTCGTTTTGCGAGAATGTCGCCGATCCTGCTCATCCTGCGGACGTCTGTCGTAAAAACGTGACCAAGAGACTGGAACGGTAGTTCTAGCAAGGGTCAACAGGGACGGAGTGTGAGAAAGAACACTCCGTCCCTCCCGATTTTATAAATAGTTACTCATTCAACCCCGTTCGCGATATCCTCAAATCCCGATGCACGGAAATCGACAACAACACGCCGCAGCCGATCAAGAGGGTCATCATCGCTGTGCCGCCATAGGACACAAGAGGCAGGGGGATGCCGACGACGGGGATGGTGCCGGTGACCATGGCGACGTTGACAAAGACATAAAGAAAAAACGTCACCGTCAGGCCGAAAGCCGCCAGCCGCCCGAACTGGTTCTGGCAGGTCAACGAGATCATGAAGCCGTAGGCGATCAGCAAGAAATACATAAAGAGAAGGCACAAAGCGCCCAGTATGCCGAATTCCTCGGCGAGGACGACGAAGATGAAATCGGTGTGTTTTTCGGGCAGGAATTGCAACTGGCTTTGCGTGCCGTGGCCAAAACCGCGCCCGAACAGGCCGCCTGAACCCAGCGCGATTTTCGATTGCAGGATATTATACCCTCGGCCTAAAGGATCGGATCCAGGATTCAGAAAAGTCAGTAAACGGGCTTTCTGATAGTCGTGCAGGTGGTGCCACGCGATCGGCAGGATTGCGGCAGCTATGGCGATCACGATCACGAATTTCCACCAGCGTACGCCGCCTGCAAAAAACACCGCGCCGCTGGCCAATGTTAAAAGCAGAGCCGTCCCGAGATTGGGCTGTAACAACACCAGCCCCACGGGCGCCAGAACCATAGCGACCGGAGCCAGAAGTTTATGCGGCTGGCCGATTTCCTCCAGCGACAATCCGTGAAAATATTTTGCCAGCGCCAGAACCAGCGTGATTTTCATCAATTCCGAGGGCTGAATAACGAAAAAGCCCAGATTAATCCAGCGTTGCGCCCCCATGCCGATATGCCCCATGACCTCGACCACGACCAGAAGAAGAAGCATCAGCGCATACATCGAATAAGCGTATTGAAGCCAGACGCGCACATCCGTTAAAGCGATCACCATCATCAAGCAAAGCCCCGCCGCAAACCGCGCCAATTGAGGCCCAGCCCACGGATGCCAGCTTTTCCCTCCGGCAGAATAGAGCAAAGCGACGCCGGTAAGCCCGATCATGACGATCAATAAGATCATGCCCCAGTTCAGAAGCCGCAGCTTCTCGGGGAGGGTGAGGTTGTCGGAGGGGGAGAGGCGGGACATAAGATTGAGGGATGTTTGGGGATTAGGGAGTTAGAGGCAAGAATTAAAGTGCAGGGAGTTTTACCCTCGACTACGCCTAATTCCCTAATCTCCCTTTCTTTCCACACAAAAATGCCCTAAGTTGCCTCTGGTTTCCACTGAATTCGGGATTATTTTCCATGCAATCTGCGATTATCATTTTTCCGGGCACAAACCGCGAACGCGACGCTGTTTTGGCGCTGGAGCGCGCAACGGGGCATAAACCGCACCTTGTCTGGCATACCGAAAGCGCGTTGCCTAATGTCGATCTGATCGTTTTACCCGGCGGTTTCTCCTATGGCGATTATTTGCGCACCGGCGCTATGGCCGCGCATGCACCGATCATGCGGGAAGTCAAAGCCCGCGCTGCGCAGGGCGTGCGGGTTTGGGGAATTTGCAACGGCTTTCAGATTTTATGCGAATCCGGCCTTTTGCCCGGCATCTTGTTACGCAACAAAAGCCTGAAATTTATTTGCAAGCCGGTGACGCTCTCGGTCGAAAACACCGACAGCGATTTCACGCGCCTGTGCCGCAAGGGGCAGGATTTGCGCGCGATCATTGCCCATGGCGATGGCAATTACTTCGCTGAGGCCGAGACGCTAAAAGCGCTTGAAGGAAACGGTCAGGTCGCGTTCCGTTACCGCGAAAACCCCAACGGATCGCTCAACGACATCGCCGGAATCTTCAACAAACAGCGCAATGTCCTCGGCATGATGCCCCACCCCGAAGACGCTGTGGAAGAACTGCACGGCAGCACGGACGGGAAATTGTTGTTCGACAGCGTGGTGAAGGCAATAGCGGCGTGAATTCTTAGGGGCATCCCGCCGCTTACTTCCCCTGCTCCGGCTCTTTCAATTGATTGCGCATTTTTTGCAGCAGACCGTCTATGCGGCCGCCGTCTTGCTGGATGATGGAGGCATATTCCTGCTTTTGCGTGACGCTGAGGCTGACGCCTTCGACGACGACGTCGATCACACCCATTTTGCCGTCCTTCTGGCGCACGCGCCAATCGATTTCCGTCGGAGGCGATCCATCGGGGTGCGTAATCTGGCTTAACACCGTCGTGTCCATTTCCGATTCGGGACGGGTGCCGACAACCCCAAATCCTTCGCCCGCGTACATGGCCATGCGATCGCCGTAATCCTTGATCACCAGCGCTTTAAACAATTTCATATAGTCGGACTGCTGCTCGGGCGTGGCGACGTTCCATGTGCGACCGATCACAAATCGGCCAATGGTTCTGAGGTCGAACGAATCGTTCAGGATTTTGCTGAATTCCTCCGAGCGTTGTTCGGGAGATATTTGCTTGTCGGCGATGATCTTGATCGCGCGATCGCCCAGCTCTTGAATGAATTTTCCCGCAGGGGCTTTCACTGCCTGTTCGTGCGTCCGCGTTGCCGCAGAGGCTGTCATGTCGGCGGCAAACGTCGGCGCAGACGCTGCCAGAGCGACGACGCAAGAAGCCAATAAGGTGAAACGGAACAAGCGTGGCATAGGAAAACTCCTGAAAGAGGGGGATCGGTTGGAGAGATTATATACACAAGAAACTGGCGCGGGGAAATAGGGGAGGAAGGGGAATTGGGGAAATAGGAAGAGTCTATTTCTCTTCCCCTCTATTCCTGTTCCGCCCTCTTTCTGCCTTCTTCTTGCCACGATCTGTGTCTTTTTGGAGATAGGGCGCAAAAGAAAGAAAAGTCACCCTAAAAACTCATTGACGACAATAATTTGCCATGCTCATTTGCTTATCTATCACAACGGCTCGATCGGGCCCGATATAAAACTCCATTGAAAGGACACTGCTATGCGTTCGATGAACCTCTTGTTTGCTACGGCTCTGGTTGCCGCTCTGGTTGCCGGCCCCGTTTTGGCGCAAACTGCCCCCACACCAGACGAAGCTCCTGCGGCTGCGGCTGAAACCGCTGCTCCGGCTCCTGCGGCTGAAACCACTGCTCCTGCGAAGACGGTCAAGCATACCGCCAAGCATGCCGTCAAGCATACTGCCAAGAAGCACTCAGCCAAGAAGCACTCCCACAAGAAGGCTGCTGCTCCTGCGGAAATGGCCCCGGCTGCTCAGTAAGTCTGGTTAAGTCGCAAGACAAAGAAACCGCCGCGCTCGGGATGTCCGCGCGGCGGTTTTTTGTTGCGCGCAGGGAAGCGAGGGGCAGGGATTATATTTGCGTTTCTATTCTCTCGATGCTAACCCCTAATCCCTAAATGTTAACCCCTAACCCCTTTTATAAACATGCAAGTTGACGCCAATACCATCCGCAAGGGCCACGTTATGGACTATAACGGCAAGCTGTGGGTCGTCATGAAAAGCGAGATCATGATCCCCGGCAAGGGAAACGCGGTCATTCAAGTTGAAATGCGCGACGTGCGCACCGGCATTAAGACTAACGTTCGTTTCCGGACGCAGGAAACGGTCGAGCGCGTCCAGTTGCAGGAACATGAAATGCAGTTCCTGTTCGCGACCGGCGACGATTACACCTTTATGGATAATGAGACTTTTGAACAATTTTCAATACCCAAAGACGTTATCGGCGATCCGGTTGTGTTTCTGTCCGAAGCGATGCTTTGCAAAGTCATGACCTATGAGGGCGCGGCTTTGTCGGTCGAATTGCCGCAAACGGTGACGTTGGAACTGGTCGAAGCCGATCCCGTTGTTAGAGGCCAAACGGCGTCGTCCTCCTATAAACCCGCCAAACTGTCGAACGGCGTGCGCGTTCTGGTGCCCCCTTTCATCGAAGCGGGAACAAGAGTTGTGGTGAACACGACGGACGGGTCGTATGTGGAGAGGGCGCGGGATTAATCGGAAAAATGAAGTTTTCTGGAATCAATGCCATTATTTCCACTCCGTTCACAAATGGGGAAGAAGTCGACTATGAAAGCCTGTGCAATTTAATCGACAAAATCGTTTGCAAGGGCGTTCACGCGATTACGATATTGGGCGTGGCGAGCGAGGCGCAGAAACTTTCGGCACAAGAACGGTCTGAAATTGCGGCAAAGGCTTTTGAGACTGTGGCTGGACGCTGTCCTGTTGTCGTGACCACATCCGGCAATGATACGGATGCAGTCGTTTCAGCCTCGCTTGCGGCGGAACGCGCGGGCGCTGCGGCTGTTATGGTCGCGCCGCCTAAGGGACTGAAATTCAGTCCTGAACTTGTGGAGCATTACAGCAAAATTGCGCAAGCGATATCCATTCCGATCGTGCTTCAAGACCTGGCCGAAGCGACGGGGGTTGATTTGTCTCCTCGCGCGATGTCTGAATTATTGAAAGCGGTGCCGCAGATAACGGCGATCAAGCTCGAAACGCCCCCGACTCCGCTGCGGATAAGCGAGACGCGCAAACTTGTTTCGGATGAAATAGCTATTTTGGGCGGAAACGGTGGCGTCCATTTCTTGAATGAACTGCGCCGCGGCGCGAACGGAGCGATGACCGGCTTTGCGTACACGGAGGCCTTACTGCAAATCTGGAATTATTGGAACATTGGGAATCGCGCTGCCGCGGCAAAAAGTTATTTGGAAATTCTTCCTCTGCTCGTTTTTGAATTTCAGCCCAAGATTGGCGTTGCCATTCGCAAAGAGATTCTAAAACGGCGAGGATTGATCAAAACGGCGGTTCTGCGGGGCGTTCCCGAAGGGCTTAGTCCTGAAATGCTTTCCGATTTGTCTGAAACTCTTGTCGACCTTGGCGTTCAAGAGAGGTATGACGATAGGAGGCGTGAGGAAATAAGTGAGCCTGTTTTGGTGAGTTAGAATCAGTGGTGCCGCAACAGCGGCGGAATCCCCTCCCCCTCTATGGGGGAGGGTTAGGGTGGGGGTGGTGGTTATACACAAACTGCTTTTGATTATGCAAAACAGTTGTTGTGGCACGTTCGCCCCCACCCTACCCCTCCCCCATAGAGGGGGAGGGAATCACGCCGTTTTCGTTTCACTGTTATTTTAATCGTCAAACAGATTTGCTTATTTCCTCACGGCGACATAACTGATTTCTGGCGTTTTTGAAAGATTGACTCGATAGGAAAAAATCATGCCCATTCGCTCTCCCCTGATGAACGTCATGTTCAAAGCCGCCGACAAGGCCGCTAAAAGCCTTGTGCGCGATTTTGGCGAGGTTGAGAATTTGCAGGTGTCGCGCAAGGGGCCGGCGGATTTCGTCAGCACGGCCGATTTGAAGGCGCAGAAGGCGATTCGCGAAGAATTGAGCAAGGCGCGTCCCGAATTCGGCTTTCTGATGGAAGAAAATGACGGCGCACCCGACACCTCCGGAAAAACCGAACGCTGGATCGTCGATCCGCTCGACGGCACCTCGAATTTCCTGCACGGCCTCGGCCACTGGGCGATCTCGATCGCCGCGGAAAGGGCGGGGGAGCTGATCGCGGCTTTGATCTACGATCCGATCAAGAACGAGAGTTTTTGGGCCGAAAAAGGCATGGGCGCTTACAGCAGCAGCAAACGCCTGCGCGTCTCCGGCCGCAAGGACTTCGCCGATTGCCTGATCGCGACGGGCGCGCCGTTCAAAGGCGTCATGCATCGCCGCCCGAATTTTTCCAAGCAACTTTCCGCTGTCATGCCGCAAGTCGCCGGAATCCGCCGTTTTGGCGCGGCCGCGCTTGATCTTGCTTATGTCGCGGCGGGGCGTTTCGACGGATTTTGGGAAGAAGGGTTAGGCGCGTGGGATTGCGCTGCTGGGATGTTGCTGGTTCGCGAAGCCGGGGGGTTCGTCGCCCCCATCGTGCCCAAGGAAAATCCTTTGTTGACCGGAAATATTATCGCCAGCAATTCCGAGATTCATGAGCCGTTGGTCAAGGTGATACGGGAGGCGAAGTAAGAATCTCCCAGAAATCCCCTGACGGGTTCTCAGCGAGGCAAAAATGGTGGAAACGGCTGATTTTCTCGTGCTGGGCGCAGGCGTGATCGGCTTGAACATTGCGCGCGAATTGGCTGAGCGGCACAAGGGCAGCCGCATCGTTGTATTGGAAAAGGAGCAATCGCTTGGCGCCCACGCCAGCGGTCGTAACAGCGGCGTATTGCATGCCGGTTTCTATTATACGGCGGACAGCCTGAAGGCCAAGTTTACGCGCGACGGCAATCGGGAAATGACATCCTTTTGCGATACGCGTGGTTTGCGCATCAACAAGTGCGGTAAACTGGTCGTCGCGCGCGACGAAAGCGAACTTTCCGGACTGGAAACGCTTCTTCAGCGAGGCCGCGCGAACGGCGTCGATCTGCACAGGATAACGGCGAAAGAAGCCAAAGAAATCGAGCCGCGGGTTAAAACGTGCCAATACGCCCTCTATTCTCCGACAACATCCTCCGTTGATCCTTGCGAAGTGATGAGCGCCTTGGGTAAAGAGGCAAACAGCAATGGGGTTGATCTACGTTTCGGCGAAAAATATCTTGGGTTTAAATCCGGACGCGTCATAACGAGCCGAGGCGCTTACGCATGCGGGTATGTCGTGAATGCCGCTGGTTTATTTGCCGACCGCGTCGCGCGGGATTTTGGGTTCAGCCAAGGCTATTATCTTCTGCCGTTCAAAGGATTGTATCTTTATTCCGACGAGCCTGCAGGCGAATTATCGACCCACATCTATCCTGTGCCTAATCTGGCGCACCCGTTTTTGGGATCCCATTTCACCGTAGCGGTTGACGGCCATATCAAGATCGGGCCAACTGCCATACCCGCGTTTTGGCGCGAGCAGTACACTTGGCGCGATAATTTCAACCTTCAAGAGCTTGTCGAGACGGCGTGGCGGCAAGTCGGCTTGCTGTTTAACGCCGGTTTTGATTTCAACCGTTTGGCTGTCGAGGAACTTCATAAATATTACCGCCCCTATCTTGTCGCGCAAACCACCGCTCTTGCCGAGGGGGTTAGGGTGGGGGATTACAAAACCTGGGGGAAACATGGAATTCGAGCGCAACTTGTCAGGAAAGACACAAAGTCTCTCGAAATGGATTTTGTTTTGGAAGGCGACAAAAAGTCGATTCACGTGCTTAACGCCGTTTCGCCAGCCTTCACTTGCTCGATTCCGTTCTCTCAATACGTTGTTGATCGGATAGCGGATTTTGTTCGATAGGTAGGCTTTCCTTCCAATCTTTCATCAAGGCCTTCTCGTTACACAAGACCCATAAAAAGCACCATAGCTCGAATATATCATCGGCCATTCATAGACGCTTGAAACAAAGCGCATGATCCCATTGCCCGCCGGATCGCTGGCGGCCACCGCTCGCGGCTGACGGCGGCATTTTGTATCTCAATTTCGTAACATGTTACACTAAAGCGAAGAAACAAAAGCCAAGAACACGTCACATAAAGATTTCAATGATGACAGATTAATTGAAGGCATTTTAACTATACATAAAGGTGGAAACAGACACAACCGCTGTGCTATTGCTTTTCTATCGGATTAATGGAGGGACATATGGTTTTTTCAAAAAAATATGCAGGACTCGAGGAAGATAAACGCGCCTACCATGCTGGTCTTGCTGCCCGTTTAAGCGGGGATGTTAAGGTTATTGGAGCGGACGGCAATCCACTTGAAGAATACATGACCCCAGAATGGCAGGAGTGCCTGACGACGCCGGATGATACTCCTGTCTCATTCAAAAGCCCCGGTCATTATAGCGAATACTACGCAAGTAGAGATGGAAAGCTAAAATGTGCTATTCACTGGGATAACGGAGGTCAAGAATATGCGAATGAACGATATGAGAATATTAAAGATGAAACGACCCACTTTATATTACGTTATTCCGATGGCCGTGTAGTAGAATTTCGAGGATGGAAAGGAGGCGTGCTCCATAACAAAATAGCGGGTTCGGATGATTGTCCGGCTTCTATTTTTTCTCCGGCTTATATTTTTTCTGAACGCGACAAGGACACCGGTCAACAAAGGGTCACGTATAGTGAATATTACGATCGAAACAGGCCGCTTCTTAAAGTGCAAGGACTCGGTGGCCCTGTATGTCTAATTCCCTCACCAAGATAAAAGCGCCAGACGGTCTATAAGCCGGGTTTTGTCATCGCATTGCTGCAATGGACGATCATTCATCTGGGACGTTTGTTGCCAAACGCCTCAAGCAACCAACCCGAGCCGCGCGCGGGGAAAGCGCCGCGCACCTATGATACGAATATCAGGTATGCGCTATGCGGCTCCTATTCGGTTTTGCTTCGGGTGGGGTTTTCCGTGCCGCCTTTGTTGCCAAAGACGCGGTGCGCTCTTACCGCACCTTTTCACCTTTTCCCTCCCTTACGAGAAGGTAGTTTGTTTTCTGTGGCACTTTCCTTCGAGTCGCCCCGACCGGACGTTATCCGGCACCCTTTTCCCCTGAAGCCCGGACTTTCCTCCCCAACCTGAAGGAAGGGGCGATCATCCGACCGTCTGGCGATTTCAGCCTATCAGGGGTGTATCCGAAAAACAACACATTTGAAATTATTCAAAAAAGCCACGAAAATAACCAATTCTGACGCTAAGTTTTGATCCTAAAGATTCGTCAAGATCGGTCTTTAATGGTAGCTTAACAGTGTAAGTCATGAGTTTGGCACCATTCCCGCCTCTCTTTTCACAAATCATCCCTAAGGAGCAAGACATGAAGAAAATTTACGTTTCCCTTGTAGCGCTGGCAGCGGCGCTTGCAATAGCCCCCGTCGCGCATGCCGATCAGACGCCCGGCTGGTATGCTGGCGCGGGCGTAGGCGCGACTTTCCCCGTTAATCCGACGTTGCACACCCGTACAGGCAGCCACGACGCCAAGGACGAGAATCAAAATCTCGATCTGTTGGGCAATGGCGGTTATGCTTGGTCCAACGGACTGCGTCTGGAAGGCGAATATTTCCACAACCAGAACAACACCAAGAGCGTCGCGGGCGTTCCGGGCGGTGGCCATGTCACCAACAACGCGCTGTTTGCCAACGTTTTTTATGACTTTAAGACCGGTTCGATGTATACACCGTATATCGGTGCCGGTGTCGGCCCCGACTTCATCAATGTGAAGAGCGTTGGCGCGCCCAACGTTGGCTACCTTAAGGGCGATACCGCCGACGGCGCTTATCAGGGCATCGTTGGCGTAGCGGCGCAGCTTGATCGCAATTGGGCGGTCACGGCGGATTACCGTTACATCGCTTCGTTCGATCCCAAGGTCGATTCGACGGCGGGCGGTCAGGGACGCATGGACAACGCGTCGCATAATGTTGTTCTCGGCCTGCGCTACAGCTTTGCGGAGCCTGCGGCTCCTGTTATGGCTGCTGCTCCCGTTCCTATGCCGATGCGCATGGTGGAAGCTCCTGCTGTTGCGCCACGCGCGCCGGAAAGGCCGGTGGTCGCTCCGGTGGCGCAGAACTTCACGGTGTTCTTTGACTTTGACCGCTCGACGCTTACGCCGGAAGCCAAGCGGATCATCGCGACGGCCGCGCAGGAATATCAGCGCGGCGGCTTTGCCAGAATTACCGTTACGGGCCATACCGATACGGTCGGAACGGCGACGTATAACGAGAAACTCTCGCAGCGTCGCGCTATGGCGGTGGAAGTGGAGCTTAAGAGGCTTGGCGTCGATACCGATCATATCAAGGAAATCGGTGTCGGCAAGAACGACCTTCTGGTTCCCACGGCAGACGGCGTACGCGAAGCGCAAAACCGCCGCGCGCAGATCGTGTTGACCAAGTAAGGCTGAGGCGATTGGTTTGTTAAAGAAACGCCGCTCCGCAAGGAGCGGCGTTTTTCTTCATAAATCGAGCGGAACGTAATACTCATCCGACGGTTCCTTGTCGAAACCGTCATGCGCAAAATGGCCGATGAATATTTTCTTTCTGCCGAACAGCGAACGCTCAAATTCCTGATCTATTTCCGTCGCTAAAGTTTCGACGTCACCATTTACGAAAGAGACGCTCAGATTCCGTACGTCAGAAAGATAGGCAACGTTCTTGATCTTTCGGGTTTCATCAACGACAACAAGGCCAAGAACTCCTTCGCTGTTTTCCAGTAGAAATCCGTCCATGTTTTTCCTGTTTAGAGCCAAAGCGGATGAGAAACAAACGCGGTAAATGTTTTAAATCTTTGCCTGAAGCCAGGCGGGCTATCCGTGGGATATTCCTCTTGAATCACGGATTTTGTCGCAAGGGTTTGGAAGAGGGAGCCTATCGTATAAACTTCAATCGCAGCCACAATGTAAGGCGCTTTTGCAACCAAGGATCCGTCGTGAACGAGCAGGCCTAATAAAGCTCCTAAACCTGCAACTTTTCCGACGCTGCCCAAAAACATCCCTAGGGGAGCGCTGGTGACATATTGAGCCTTATTTTCTCCCCAGAAAATTCGTCTAAATGCGCCCATGTAAGAGGCTCCCGTTCAAGTTAAAATTGATAGGCAAATCCTTTTCCAGTCGTCCCATGGACGATTTGTACCAAATGGATGCGCAAGCCACAAGAATCAGAACATGGTTAAAATGTTTTTGTCGTTGCGCAATATTCTGTCGTGACTGTTGCGTTCGATATGGGCGTCCTCTTGCGACAGGGGGGGCTGCGGTCTATAAGTTGAACTCCTCATTCCTGAAGCATTCCCCCATGCCCACCAGCCTTTTTCCCCACGTTCGCCTGCGTCGCCTGCGCAAAACCCCCGCCCTACGCGATCTGGTGCGTGAGAATGCCGTGACGATGAATGATTTGATCCTGCCGATTTTTGTCGAAGAGGGGATCGACGATCCTGTGCCTGTCGACTCGATGCCCGGCATCGTTCGTATTCCTGAAAAGAATCTCGCAAAGGAAATTAAAGGCATTTATGCCGACGGGGTCAAAGCCGTGATGCTGTTTTGCGTCTCGCACAAGAAAGACGCGGTGGGCAGCGACGCGTGGAAACCGGACGGCGTTTTGGCGCGCGTCATCAAACGCGCCAAGGACGCCGCGCCCGAACTGGTCGTGATCGCCGACACCTGCTTTTGCGAATACACCGATCACGGCCATTGCGGCGTCGTGCGTGAGGGACAGGTCGATAACGACGCCACGCTCGTCAATCTGGCGCGGCAGGCGGTCAATTCCGCGCAAGCTGGCGCCGACATCATCGCGCCCAGCGCGATGATGGACGGGCAAATTGCCGCGCTTCGTCAAGGATTGGACGATGCCGGATTCACAGACATGCCCCTTATGGCCTATTCGACCAAATTCGCCTCGGCCTTCTATGGCCCGTTCCGCGCCGCCGCCGGATGCGAATTGAAAGGCGACCGCAAAGCCTATCAAATGGATCCCTTTAATGGCCGCGAAGCCTTACGCGAGTCGATGCTGGACGAAGCCGAGGGAGCGGATTTTTTGATGGTCAAGCCGGGGTTGCCCTATCTTGATATTCTTTCCAAACTGCGCGAGGCGACGTTGTTGCCGCTCGTCGCCTATCAGGTCAGCGGCGAATACGCGATGATCAAATTCGCCGCCGCGGCCGGAGCGTTCGACGAAAAACGCATTGTGCGCGAAACGCTGGGCGCGTTCAAACGAGCGGGCGCGGATTTAATTTTGTCTTATTTCGCGCGGGATATTGCGCGGGAGGGGTTTTAGGAACGCCAATGGACAGCGCTGCGCCGTTTCTTAAAGTTTCTTGCCTCGCTCTGGCGGAAGCCGCGGCAGTTGACCACAAAGCTGAGCTTGTCATAAGCCTTCTAAGCGCCGACATGCGCGCGCCGTCTTTTGCGTCCGTGGCGACGCTGCGCAAACACATCGCCTTTTACTTTTACGATCAGGAATCCGTTCTGCCCGAGGGGATGACGGATGCCGTTGCCGAACTGGCGCATCTGGGGCAGTCGTGGCGGCAGAGCGGGAGGTTTCCCCAAACGTTGGTTCACTGCCACGGCGGCGTCAGCCGCAGCACGGCCGCGACCTATATCCTTTTGTGCGCCGCTTTTCCCGACCTTCCGCCTGAGGCGCATTTTGAAACCCTGCTGCGCCTCGCGCCCAAGCCGTGGCCGAATATGCGCATGATCGCGATCGCCGACGGGCTTTTGAACGCGATGGGGGGAATGCTAAGCCCGCTTATGACCTATCGCAACGCTAACCCTAACCGCCTCGACGTTTTTCGTAGGCTGAACAGGAGGCGCGGGATTGTCGATAGGGTGAAGCGCTAAGACTCTCTCTGCGCCTTAATCAGAAAAATCTTGTACGGAATATCGCAAAACGCCGGCACGGCGCATCTTTTAACCGCGTTTCCTTCCAGAAGGATTCCGGGAATCCACGCGGCGCCTAATCCCGCTTTGACTTGAGCCAGCAAAGCTTCGGCCGAGGCGCTTTCGCAGACGGGGGATTCGATGATCTGGATATGATGCGCGTCCAGCATCGCGGCGATGCGCGCGCCATAGGTCGTGCCGGGGGTATAGACCATTAAGGGGCCGCAAAGGCGGTTTTTGTTCAAAACGACCGCGCGTTTTTGTGTCTGTCCCGTCACCAACGTCAGGCAATCGTCGCCGACCGCCTCTGCCTGCAAGCCGATAAAATCGCTCTGCGTTCCGAAATGGGGAATCAAAGCCAGATCGGCATGTTTGCGCTTGATCGCTTCGACGCATCCCGCGATCGAGGCGACGATCAGCGAATAATTTTCCAGCCTGTTCTCGATCAGCCACGTCGAGAGAAAGCTTCCGGCCAGCGTATTGGTCGTGTAAATGCGCAGGTTTTTCTTGAAATGGCTCGATGCGCTCAGCACGGCACGGCGGGCGTCGAATATATCCTCGCGCAGACGCACCGCCCGAACCAGAAATTCCTCGCCTGCCGGAGTCAGGCCGACGGGCCGCGATTCGCGATAAAATAATGACGATCCGAGCCACTCCTCCAGCCGCTGAATGCGCCTGCTATAGGCGGATTGTGTCGTGCAGCGGTTCTCCGCCGCGCGGGTAAAATTCCGCGTGTGGCAAAGCGCGAGAAAATCGTCGATCCATTGAAGTTCCATGATTGGCCTGTTTTAGAATCAGTTCAAACACCGGCGACGTCCCTAAACACCGGCGTCATCCCCGCGAAAGCCGGATCCATCTTCCTTGCTTGCTTTCTTGCGGCCAAGCCTGCCCCGTTGAAAAACGGGGATGGATCCCCGCCTTCGCGGGGATGACGCCGGTGTTTGGATGCAAAATATGCATCATGTCAGCAGAAAAAACAATTGGACTTTCGGGGCAGGGTAGGGCGTGTTAGGACTCTATTATGTGAAAAAAGAAAAGGATGACCCAATGAAATACGCTGTCATCGGCACCGGAAAAACCGGTCAAACGATTTTGGATTTGTTGCCGCAATCCGACATTGTCGCCGTCTGCAATTCGCGCAATCCTGTGACGCGTGAAAAGGTCAAGGAAGCCGATGTCGGCGTTGTCTTTGTCCCGGGCAAGGCGATGGGCGATTTGTTTCCTACGCTGCTGAATCTGGAACTGCCTTTGGTCATCGGCACGACGGGTTTTGCTTGGCCAGCGGATCTCGACCGGCAATTGAAGGAGATGGAGGTGGCGTGGATGTTGGGGCAAAGCTTCAGCCTCGGCCTTAACGTCATGCGTTATTATGCCGAACGGGTGAAAAAGTCATTGCTTGCGTTAAACCCGCAAACCCGCATCGGCATTACCGAAAAACATCATGTTCATAAGCTTGACGCGCCCAGCGGCACCTCAATCTATATCGCGCATGCGCTGGGCGTGCCAAAGGAAGAGATTGCGTCGATCCGCGAAGGCGACGTCAAAGGCACGCATAGTGTTTCCTTTGACTGGCCTTATGATCGCGTTTCGCTGACCCACGAAGCCGTGGATCGCCGTTCTTTCGGCGAAGGCGCGCTTGTTGCTTGTGAAAACATGCCGCGCATGAAACCCGGGCTGCACACGTTTGAAAAATTGGCGGATGAATTGATTGAAAACAGCTTGAAGGGATAAAGGGGCGCTGGCTGCCGACCAAAGAATCTGGAATGACGCATGACCTTCATCAACGAAAACTTTCTCAAACTTTCCGAAACCTATTTGTTTGTCGAAATCGGGCGGCGCGTCGAGGCTTATTGCAAGACGCATCCCGAAGCCGCGATCGTTCGCTGCGGCATCGGCGACGTTACGGAGCCTTTGCCCGACGCTTGCATTAAGGCGATGCACAAAGCGGTCGATGAAATGGCCGCGCGCGAAACTTTTCGCGGTTATGGGCCGGAGGCGGGGTATGAATTTTTGCGTCATGCGATCGCTGAAGGTGATTTCCGCCAGCGCGGCATTGAAATCGCCGACGATGAGATTTTTATTTCCGACGGCAGTAAATGCGATTGCGCCAATTTTCTGGATATTCTGGGTGCGGGCAATCGCATTCTGATGCCCGATCCGGTCTATCCCGTCTATGCCGACACCAATATTATGGCAGGCAACGCGATTTCTTTTTCGCAAGCGACTGCTGAAAACGGTTTCGTTCCCGCGCCGCCCGATGCGCCTGCCGATCTGATTTATCTTTGCTTTCCCAACAATCCGACCGGAGCCGTCGCGACGAAAGAACAACTGGCGGCGTGGGTCGCCTACGCGCATCGACACGATGCGATCATCCTGTTCGACGCGGCCTATGAATCTTTTGTGCGAACGCCTGATCTGCCAAAGTCGATTTATGAGATTCCGGACGCGCTGGATTGCGCCGTTGAAATGCGCAGCTTTTCCAAAAGCGGCGGATTTACGGGATTGCGCTGCGGCTACTGCGTCGTGCCGAAAGCTGTCAAGGGACGCAAACAAAGTGGCGGCGAAAAATCCCTGCATGCGCTGTGGTCGCGCCGCCAATCGACTAAATTCAACGGCGTCGCCTATATCGTGCAACGCGCGGCCGAGGCTTTGTATTCCGATGAGGGCAGGGCGCAAGTTGCGGCGCTGACAGGATTCTATTTGGAAAATGCGCGCCTTCTGGCCGATGCTTTGACTCGCGCGGGAAGATCGTTCGTCGGGGGCGTCGATGCGCCCTATCTGTGGGTTAAGGGAAACAAGGGCATGACGAGTTGGGACATGTTCGCGCATTTGCTGGAACAAGCAGGGATCGTCGCAACGCCCGGCAGCGGCTTCGGCGCGAAGGGCGAGGGGTATTTCCGGCTTTCGGCATTCAACATTCGGGAGAATATCGAAGAAGCGTGTCGGCGGTTGGCGGCCATAAGCCTTGAAAAACTATAAGGAAAGGAAAGACATCGTGCGTCCTGAAACCACTCTTTTTATATTGACGTCCGTTGATGGAAAAATTTCAACTGGAGATACGGACCAGTTGGACGTCGATCAGGATTTTCCAAATATTCCAGGCATCGCTGAAGGCTTGACCCAATATTACGAATTGGAAAAAACGACGGATTTCTTTTCGTTGAATTCTGGCCGAGTTATGGCCAAGATCGGCGCTAACAGATATTTGCCTGATGTAAAAAACACTTTGTGCACTTTTATCATTATCGATAACAAACCCCATCTTGAGGAGACGGGCGTTGACTACCTTAAAAAACGCTGCAAGGGTCTCATTCTGGTGACCAGCAATCCCCAACATCCAGCGTTTGCAAGAAAAGCGGATAACGGCTTGAGAATATTCTATTATGAGAAGAAGATAGATTTTCCCGATCTTTTTTCAAAACTAAAAAGCGAATGCGGTGTAGATCGCCTGACAATTCAAAGCGGTGGTTCATTGAATGCGCAGTTTGTCCGTTTGGGTCTGGTTGACCATCTTTCAATTGTGGTTGCGCCCGCCCTCATCGGAGGGAAGAATACTTCGTCACTGATGGACGGAGAATCTCTTCATAATCTATGCGATCTTTCAAACATTAAGGCCTTGAGGCTCACAGAGTGCCGTGTTTTGGATCATTCTTATCTTAACCTGAGGTATGACCTTATAAATTGACGCTGCTTTTTTGCAGATAGAAAGGGATAACAACAATGCGCATAAGCCTTATCTGCGGCGGCCCTTCCGCCGAGCGCGGCATATCCTTAAACTCCGCGCGGTCGGCGATGGATCATCTGACGCCATTGGGGTGGGAGATCGTGCCGTTCTATTGCGATCTGGAACGCCATTTCTATCGCTTGTCGCCTTCGCAGCTTTATTCCAACACGCCATCCGATTTCGATTTCAAACTGGCGCATACGGCGCAGCCTTTGACGGAAAGCGAATTCATCGCAGCGTGCCGCGAAACCGATCTTGTTTTTCCCGCCATTCACGGCGCGTTCGGCGAGGACGGGCAGTTGCAGGAATTGCTGGAAGCGCACGACATTCCCTTTGTCGGCTCTCCCGCCGCCGCATGCCGGTTGATGTTCGATAAGGCGATCGCCAACACGCATATGGCGCAGCACGGCTTTGCGACATTACCAAACTGCCGCATCGACGAAAGCGACGCGCCGGATGTTCGGTTGAAAAAAGCGAGCGATTTCTTTGCGCGCACTCACATCGACAAAGCTGTCGTGAAACCTTCCGCCGGAGGGTCGAGCCTCGGCGTCGCAAGCGCGGTAACGCCGCAAGAAGCCGCCGCGCGCGCCGAGGATATTTTTGCGCAAAAGCACGGTGCGCAAGCTCTGATTGAGCCTTATTGCCAAGGCCGCGAATTCACCGTCGTCGTTTTGCAAAACAAAAAGGGCGAGCTGGTCGCGTTGATCCCGACCGAAATCGACCTGATCGGCGGCGATCTGTTCACGTTCCGCCATAAATATCTGCCGACCT
Source organism: Alphaproteobacteria bacterium (assembly GCA_031291395.1). GTDB lineage: Bacteria > Pseudomonadota > Alphaproteobacteria > UBA9219 > UBA9219 > CAIXLI01. The sequence goes on from JARLJD010000109.1 coordinate 64,050, forward strand.
GCCACGTCGAATATCATTGCCCGCCGCGCTTTGCCGACGACGTGATCGCGCGCATTCAGAAAGCCGCCGAGGTTCTGTTTACCTTTTTCGACATGCGCGATTTCTCGCGCCTCGACGGCTGGCTGTTGGACGACGGGCGTTTGATTTTCTCGGATTTCAATCCTATCTCGGGCATGGAGCAAAACAGTTATCTGTTCATTCAGGGCAGCCGCATCGGCTTCACCCACGGCGATACGCTGCGGTATATCGTCGCGCACGCGGCGGAACGGTATGGGATCAAAGCCCCTCTCCCCCCCCTTGGGGGGAGAGGGGTTGGGGTGAGGGGGGAAGTTGGGGTTTGTGAATCCCTCGTCCCCCCTCACCCCCGCATCAAGTGCGGGGCAGGCTCTAACCCTCTCCCCCCAAGAGGGGGGAGAGGGAATCCGCCCACAAACATCCGCGTTCTTTTCGGCGGAACGACGGCGGAACGCCAAGTCTCTTTGATGTCCGGCACAAATGTGTGGCTGAAATTGTTGCACAGCGCGGATTATATGCCCGCGCCTTATATCCTCGCGCCGGAACATGAAATCTGGCAATTGCCTTACAGCTTCACCCTCAATCACACGGTCGAGGAAATCCTCGCGCGGTGCGCCGAATCCGAAAATATTGTTGCGCGGCTGAAAGTCCTCGTCCCGCCTCTGCGCCAGCGTTTGGGCTTGCCGCCCTTGCCCGCCAACGCTTTTATCCAACCGCGCCGCATGAGCCTCGATCAATTCTGTCGGGAATCCGCCGATGAAAACGCCTTCGTGTTCATTGCCCTTCACGGCGGCGAGGGCGAGGACGGGACGTTGCAGGCGAAATTCGACAGCTACGGACTTGCCTATAACGGCTCCGCGCCTGCGGCCTCGCATGTGTGCATGGATAAAAGCGCGACGGGCGACGTTTTGCGCGCTTTGAACGATCCGCTTTTGACCTCTGCCGGAAAAGTTTTGCTGACGGCGGGGCAGGGGGGACGGGCCGAAGCGATTTGGGCGGACGCCGTGCAAAAATTGAAAACCGCCGACATCCTCATCAAGCCGCAAGCCGACGGCTGTTCCGCGGGAGTCGTGCGTTTGCAATCCGCGCAAGAATTGAAACTGTATCTGCAAGCTTTGGCGCAAGGGCAAACGATGCTGCCCGCGGGCACGCTGGCGCATCAACCGATGATGATCGAATTGCCTGAACAGGCGGACGCCTTCATGCTCGAACCCTTTATCGTCACTGACGCTATTTATATCTCCGGCCTTCATCTTACGCACACGCCGCGAACCGGCTGGATCGAATTGACGGTCGGCGTGTTGGAAGAAAAAGGCGTTTATCACGCCCTGTCGCCCAGCATCACCGTGGCCAAAGGCCATGTCCTCTCGCTGGAGGAAAAATTTCAGGGCGGCACAGGCGTCAACCTGACCCCGCCGCCTGCCGACATCATTTCCGGCGAGCAAATCGACCTGATCAAAAGCAAAATTGAAAAAACCGCCAATGCGCTAGGCATCGAAGGCTACGCCCGCATCGATATTTTCTTTAACACGCGCAGCAACCAGACAATGGTCATCGAAGCCAACACTTTACCGGGACTCACCCCCTCGACGGTTATTTATCATCAATCCCTAGCCGAAACCCCGCCGCTTGCGCCGCGCGAGTTTTTGGCGAAATTGGTGGAATTCGGCAGGGAACGGCAGGCGCGAGGATTGGAAGAAACGCGATCTGTGGCGCAAGCGGTGAGAGAATTATAGCTCCCTACTTCCTCTCAATCACCGCTTTCACATCCCTCCACCGCATCGCGCCTGTCACGTGCAGCGCGGCGGCGTAGGCGATTCCTGATAGGCCGATCAAGGCGCTTAGAGCGAGGATTTCTTGCATGATGCCCTTCATTGGGATCGCGGTCCAGCCGTATTGCGTCAAGACAAGAGAAACGCCGGACATGATCGCGGCGCAGAGGATGATTTTTTTGATCCGCCCCACCAGCTTCTCGTCGCAAATCGGGAAATTATGGCGGCGCAGATGGTAGTAGTGCAGCGCGGCGTTCAGGGTGACGGCGATGCTGCTGGCCAGCGCGATGCCGATATGTTGCAGCGGCCCTAACAATAGGATCGATAAAATAACGTTGGTGGCTATGGCGACAAGGGCGGCTTTGACCGGCGTTTTGGTGTCTTGGCGGGCGAAAAAATCGGCGGCGAAAACCTTGACCAGCAAAAAACCAGGGATGCCGAGCGCATAGGCGCGCAAAGCTTGAACCGTGGCGACGGCGTCCTGATGCTTGAAAGCGTTGTGCTCGTATAACGTCTGGACAATGGGTTGCGCGATGACGATCAGCCCGATCATAGCGGGTAGGCCGAGCAGGAGGGAAAATTCGATTGCGCGGCTGTTGAAATGGCGGATCTTCGCCGCGTCTCCGGCCGCTACATGGCGCGCTAGCAAAGGCAGCAGGGTCGTGGCGACCGCTATGCCGACAATGCCCTGAGGCAGAGAGTTCAGACGGTCGGCGTAATACAAATGGGATATGGCACCCACAGGCAAGAACGAGGCAAGGTTCGTCGAAATCAGCAAATTGATCTGGGACGCGCCCGCGCCGACGGCGCCGGGGCCTATGCGGCGGAACAGCTTGGCTCCCGCCTCGCTTAAATGCGGGCGCAGCAAGGGAATGGACGCGCGCGCGCGATAGCAGCTTATCGCCAGCCACGCGCATTGCACGACGCCGGAAATCGTCACCGACCAGGCAAGCGCGTATCCCACATGCCAATGGAGAAAGTGCGCCGCGAGCATGCCAAGGATCATGACGATGTTAAAGGCGACGGGAGCTGCCGCCCCCGGCGCGAATACCCCCCGCGCGTTCAAAACGCCGGTTTGCAAGGCCGTGACGGAAATCAGCGCAAGATAGGGGAAGGTGATGCGCCCGAATTCGACCGCGAGCCGGTATTGTTCCGACTCGCGCGTGTAGCCGTATATTAGAAGCGACATCGCCTGCGGCATGAACGTCATCACCAGAACGGAAAGAGGAATTAACGCCGTCAGCAACAGCATCAACGCCTGTCCGGCAAAACGCTCTGCCGCGGCTTCGCCGTTCAGTTCATGTTCGGCGGCGTAAAGGGGAACGAAGGCCGCCGAAAACGCGCCCTCGGCGAACAGGTTGCGGAAGAGATTGGGCAAGCGCAGCGCCACGAAAAACGCATCCGCCTCCGGCCCTGCACCCAGAAAATTCGCGGTAAGAAAATCCCGAATGCAGCCCCCGATCCGGCTGACGATCGTCAAGCTGCTGACGGTGAAGAGGGAGCGGGCGAAGTTCATGGGGAGCCGATCAACTGATAAAAAACGCACAAAGCCAGTGACAGGCACAAGGCGGGGGCGAAGGGGAATTGTTTGTCATCGCTAATGCGGCGCCAGATCAGGTTAAACAAAACGCCGATAAAGCCTCCGAGCGCCAGAAACCACGGCGCGGTGTGAAGGTGAAGCCACATCCCTGCCGCGGCGAACAGCTTAACGTCGCCCAGCCCCAACATTTCGCGCCCGCGCCATTTGCTGTAAACGATCGCGAAGAACAGGCCGAGCGCGAGCAACGCGCCGGATGCGACCAGCCCGAAGAAAAAATCGTCGCCGCGGAAAAGAACGAAGAGGAAACCAAAAACTCCTAAGAGAAAATTCAGCCCGTCGGGAATAATGCCGAAATAAAAATCGATCAGCGCAATCGCGGGCAGCAAACCGATCCCCAAACACAAAGGCAACGCCGCCCACGACCAGTCCTGAAGATACATAGCAAGCCCGCCAAGCGCAAAGCCCACAAGCTCGCAAACCGGTTGTTGCCACACCCCTGTGCGCTGACCGCAAGGGCAGGGGAAGGACAATGTATCGGGACGCAATAGCCAGCCGATAAGCGGCGAAAGCTCTTGCCATGTATGCGGGCGCGAACAATAAACGCATTGCGGCCTGCGGCTTTCCCCGGGCAACCGATCTGCGCTGCGCCAACCAAACGCCATAGCCAAACTAGCCCCAATCAACCCCAACCCACCCCCGGCCAGAAGATGCAGGAGATTGGCGATGATATGGTGGTTGTGGTGATGCATGAGACGGGGAAGGTTAGGGGGCGGGAGAATGTTATCAGATATTTTGGGGGGAATGGAAAGATGAAAGAAGGAGTCTTTTTTGCGGCCTAAATTATGGATTCTTTGTCTCCTAGAAAACCAGAAAAATAGAGACATTGCCATTCCGGAAAATTCTGCGCTCTAACCGATTTTGTAAGTCAAAATTGGCTGTTGAGGCGCAAAAATTATCCGGAATCCTATTTATTTGCATTTTTTTCTTTTTCAGGTTCTCAAGGAAACGAGGTGGAGAAAGAAAAAAGGCTCGAAGGTGAAAATGCCTTCGAGCCGGAGGTTTATTGCGTGTTTATCCGGAGATCATTGGACCTTTGGCGTCGGGAACAATTGCGCGGACTTTCCGAGTGTTTTCGGAACGATGTGGTGCTTTAGGGTAGCTGTCTGCGGCCAGAGTGGGCGCGTTTCCTTTTGGGGTTAACGGCGTTGCCGCCCCGAACAATTCTTCAAGCCGTGAGATTTGCTGTATGTATGGATTAGGGAGTTTTCCGAATAATGAGCTAACCCCGTAGTCCTTGGCGTACATTTTTTGAAGCGCTCGCATCGAAGCATAATTTCTTCGAGAAACGCGGGACAATTGTTCCACGGAAATTTCCGGCTTATTCTGCATGATCGTCCTCCAAAGATAAGATTAAATTTTCTGCTCTTTTAACGTGAAGCGGCACATCTTCTTCGCTAAGGCTTATTTGATTTTCATCGGCGGGTGAAAAATAGGCGTCATATATTTCGCGTAAGGCTTTCAGCTTCGGGGCGTCTTGTTCCTGTTCTTCCTTGTTGCGCGTCAGAAGAATGCGATCCATCTCGTCCAACTGTTCATAGACGTGTTTCCTTAGTTCCTTATGCACAGCCCTCTCGATCTTCAAATCCTCCCAATCCTTCATAATCTTATAAATAGTGTTCTTAACAACCGGCCAATGGTCGCCCTCGCCCATTTCATGACCCGCGACGAGGAGGGCGTTGCGGACGAGGCGCACCATTTGTTCTTCGGCGATGTCGACTTCTGTCATGGTTTTCTCCACGCCTTTATCGTACCACGCAAAGGCGAAAGTAATTAGCAAAAAACGCCTGTGGCACAGTCGTTTCTTAGCATTTTTGTGTTTAAGGAACGCTTAATATCGTATGGCTTTTTAGAGAATATTTTGGGGGAACGCCTGCGGAATTAACGTAAAATTACTTTCACAGAAGATGCGGGGTTTTGTTAACGGATTGTTTGCTTTATATTCCGAATATTCCGACCAATATTAAATAGCTCTTGTTCGTAGGAGCGGCTTCCAGCCGCGACCCTTTGTTCTTACGTCAACAGTCGCGGCTGGAAGCCGCTCCTACGAACAAGCGCAAAATTAAGGCGTTTTCCACTGATTCCGAAACCACGTCATTTGCCGCTTGGCATAATTGCGGGTCATTTGCTGGGCTTTGGCGATAGCGGCGTCCAAGCTGATTTCGCCGCGTAGAAAGGCCGCTATTTCGCGCACGCCCAAAATTTTCATCGCGGGCAGGGCAGGGGGCAGATCAAGCGAGAGCAGCCGCTTGACTTCGTCGATTGCGCCGCGTTCGATCATCGTTAGGAAACGTCTGTCGCAAGCGGCATAAAGTTCGTCGCGCGACGGGAGAATAAGGTGGCGTTCGGCTTCAAATTCTTTCCCTGAATCCTGATCGCTGATCCCAGATGCCTCCTTTTGCCAGTAGCTCAGCGATTTCCCCGTGTGCATGACGACTTCATAAGCGCGGATCAGCCTTTGGCGGTCGTTGCGGGCGATGCGAGTCGCGCTTTGAGGGTCGCGCAGGGCAAGTTCGGCGCGAAAATTTTCTTCGCCCAGCGCGTCGTATAATTTTGCGGCCTCAATACGCGCGCTGTCGGGAATAGGGGGAATGTCGGCAAGGCCGCCAAGAAAAGCGGCGAAATAAAGTCCCGTGCCGCCGACAAGAATAGGCGTTTGTCTTGCATTTACGGCCTTCGCCATTGCGTTTTTGGCCTCTTGCAGCCATTTGCCGACCGAGAAGGCGTCGCTTGCGCAAACGGTTCCGTAAAGACAATGGGGAATTTCGGCGCGATCTTCGGCCTCCGGCTGCGCGGTCAAGATAGGCATTCCGGCATAGATCTGCATCGCATCGGCATTGATGATGCACCCGTTCCTCTCCCGCGCCAGCCGCATCGCCATCGCGGATTTTCCGGAGGCCGTCGGCCCGCCGATAAGAATTACAGAAGATGCCATTTTTATCTTTCTTTCGCCTTTATTCTCGTTTCTTATACTGTGACTTGAAGTGATTTTAAACTAAACTTGCCACAGAAACGGCGGAATCCCCTCCCCCTCGCGGGGAGGGTTAGGGAGGGGGGAGAGCGACTGGGAAAGGCGGTTGGGAATGAGGAACGATCTTGCTGCAAGATTTCTTATAATTCCAAATTTGGTCTCTTGCGGAACTCCCCCCTCCCTAACCCTCCCCGCGAGGGGGAGGGGATTCTACCGCCCTTGCGGCACTGCTTCTTTCGCTTATAAAAGAGGCTCATTTATTCTCTCAGATGCCTAACCCCTAACCCCCGCCTTCCAATGTCGCCACCCCTCATCCTCCCCTTCCACGGCATCCTGCCAAAAATCCACCCCACGGCCTTTATCGCGCCCGGGGCCGTCATTATCGGCGATGTCGAGATCGGCGAAGATAGTTCGATCTGGTTCGGGTGCGTCATTCGCGGCGACGTGAATAAAATCCGCATCGGCGCGCGCACGAACATTCAGGACGGCACCGTCATTCATGTGGCGGGCGCAGAAGAATCCACGCTTGCGAGCACGCCGCCCGCGCAGGGAAGCGCCGCGCTTATCGGCGACGACGTGACCGTCGGCCATATGGCTTTGCTGCACGCTTGTACGGTCGAGAGCCATAGTTTTGTCGGCATGAAAGCCGTTGTTATGGACGGGGCGACGATCAAGAGCGGCGGCATGCTGGCGGCGGGCGCTTTGCTGACCGCGGGCAAGACGGTGGCGTCGGGGGAGATATGGGCGGGCAATCCGGCAAAATTCTGGCGTAAATTGACTGAGGCGGATTCCGCGCAGTTCAATGCACGCGCCGGGCAATACGCGCAGTTGGCGCGGGAATATCGGAAAGAGAATAAAATATGACAGCGTCCCTTATCCCTTCGCCACGTCCGCGCTTCATCGGCTTCGTCAACTGGCTCGGCTTGGGAACATTGATCGCCAAGGAAATTGAGCGATTCTTGGGAGTCTATACCACGACGATCCTCGCCCCCGTCGTCACGACTTTGCTGTACTTTACCGTCTTCGCCTTTGCGTTCGGCGGCAGCCTGCGCAGCGTTGGCGCCGTTCCTTTTCTGGCGTTTCTCGCGCCCGGCCTTGTCATGATGTCGATGGCGCAGAACGCCTTCATTAATACGTCAAGTTCGCTGGTCATTTCAAAGATTCAGGGCAATATCGTCGATGTGTTGATGCCGCCCTTGTCGTCGTTTGAATTAATGGCGGGCTATGCCTTGGGCGGCCTCGCGCGCGGGCTTGTGGTGGGGGCGGTCTCTGTCGCTTGTCTGGCATTCCTCGCGCCTATGGCCGTTCACAGCCTTTTCTTTATCCTTTATCACGCGATCATGGGATCGATGATGCTGGCGCTTGTCGGGATCATGGGCGGCTTGTGGTCGGAGAAATGGGATCATTTGGCGGCGGTGCAAAACTTTATCGTCCTGCCCGCGACGTTTTTGTCCGGCACTTTCTACTCCATCAACCTTTTGCCGCAAAGCTGGCAGTTTTTGTGTCGCCTCAACCCGTTTTTCTATATGATCGACGGATTCCGCTTCGGCTTTATCGGTGTGGCCGACGGAAACCTGCTGATCGGATTGCTGGTGATGTTCGAGATAAATCTTGTGTTGCTTTGGGCGGCGCACAGCTTAATTGCTGGCGGTTACAAACTGAAGGCGTAAAAATATGAAAAAATATGGCATCCTCCTCGCGCTTTTTCTGGCCTTGGCGGCCTGCGCCGACAGCGATAAATCTCCGGCTAAGGATCAACCTGCCATGCCAGAGATCAAAACCGACAATTTGATCTGTCCGCAGGTCGCCATTTTGCAGGAGGCTCAAGAAACGTTCGATTATGGCGGCGAGAAGCCCGACCCCGCGCAACTAATCGCCAAGGCGCGGCTTAAAAAAATCGACGGCGATTGCGCCTATCGCGCGGACGACAAAGACGGCAAGAAAAGCGGCATCGACATCTCCTTTACGTTGCAAGAAGCCGCCGCGCGCGGCCCGCGTTTGGAAGGCGCTCAGGCCAGCTTCCCCTATTTCGTCGCCGTGGTCGATCCCGCCGACAACATCCTCAGCCGCCAGACTTTAACCGCGCAGTTCAAATTCTCCGGCTCGGATCAAGTGACTGTATCCAGCGATCCCCTGCATGTTTTCATCCCCCTCTCGCCGCAAGAGCTGCTTGCGGGGCCGGATTATCGTGTGCTGGTGGGGTTTGAAGGGCCGAAAAGTTGAGCGAGAGGGGATAAAGAAATTATCTGATGAGCTTAAGTATTCCGCCACGCGGTTTGCTTTCCTTTGGCTCAAGAGGGGCTTCGCGTAAGGGATAGATTTCTCCATCCATAGATACACAGATCTGATTGCCCCCTCCTTTCTTTGCCGCGTACATCGCGGCATCCGCCATTACTTTTGTGTAGTCTATATTCTTTCCGAGCCTCATGGTGTTGCGGGTATATACGGCCATACCAATGCTTGCCGAAATTCCCATGCAGATTTTCTCGATTTCGATTTTCTCGATTTCCCTGCGGGCAACCTCCGCAAGCTCTGCGGCATCGGACAAAGGACACTGAATGGCAACGAGAAATTCATCGCCCCCGCAACGCGACACAACATCGCTTTCGCGAGAAAAAGTTTTTTTGAGCCGTTTGGCCACAGCGCAAAGAATTTTATCTCCGGCCTTATGTCCGCGGGTATCGTTGGCTTTCTTAAAATTGTCGAGATCAAACATGAGAACGATAAAGGGATCCGCCGCGTCTGCATGTCGCGTATAATTGTTTACAAGGGGGTACACTAGATTCTCATAACCGCGCCTGTTGAGAATTTTGGTTAACGGGTCTATGCTGATTTGTAATTCGGCTTTTTCCCGCGCGGCTCTTTCTTCTTCTAGCGCGACCTCAAGCTCGGTAATTTTCTTGCTTAACGTCGCTTCCCATGCCGTCGCGGCAAACTCCGCGTGGCGGCACAGCCAGCTAATCAGGCGTCCCAGAAAGAAAGAGGCTTTTTGTGCGGCAGTCATAACAAACTCGCGAAAAATTGTTAATCACCAATGGACGCCATTTTACAGCGAGTGAATTACTTTCCCTACAACTTTATGCGACAGAAGCTGATTTTTTGTCGTTTTTTGAGCGAAATTCCGATCCAAATCAACCCTTACCCCCCCCCGTAACTCTTTATCAAACTCCCCGAAATCAGATACCACCCGTCGACCAGAACGAAAAAGATGATCTTGAACGGCAAGGAAATGATCGACGGCGGCAGCATCATCATGCCCATCGACATCAGGATCGAAGCGACGACCATATCAATAATCAAAAACGGCAGGAAAAGCAGGAATCCTATTTCGAACGCGCGGCGCAATTCGGAAATCATAAAGGCCGGGATCAGAGCGCGGAGGGAAACGCTGTCTTTGGCATCGCCTTTTGCGGCGTCTTGTTTCTTTGGCATCGTGGCAACGGGGGCATTGGCCGTCGGTGCTTTGGCTGCGGCCGCAGACTCGTCATTGGCTTTGCCGATTTCAACAAACAAGTCTAAATCCTTTGGCCGCGTGTGCTTCAGCATGAACTCCTGAAACGGCTCCAAAGTTCGCTGAAACGAGGTCGCCTCATCGATCTGGTTATTCATCAAAGGCTGCACGCCGTTTTCCCAAGCCGCGTCGAACGTCGGCTGCATGATGAACAAGGTCAGAAACATCGCAAGGCTGATCAGAACGATATTGGGCGGCGTCGTCTGCGTGCCCATTGCCGTGCGCAAGAAAGACAGCACGACGATAATGCGGGTAAAGCTCGTGACCATAACGAGGATCGACGGCGCCAGCGAGATCACCGTGATCAGCAGAACCATCTGAACGATATGCGCCGTCGTGGAAGGCCCCGAACCCAAATCGAAACTAAGCGACTGCGCGAAAGCCTGCGCGGGCAGGAAAAGGACAAGCAAAGCGGCGAGCGCCAGCCAACAAAAGAAGCCGTCATTCCTGCCCCGTGCTGCGACACGGGGCCTGAATGACGATAATTGATGAATAACAGGAAGAAAACGCATCACGGATTATTCGAAGGAGAAAAACTCGGCAGATTCGCCTCGACCACTATATCGCCTTCTCCGCCCAATAAAAGCAAATGTTCGCGACCGTCGCAGCGCACGATGACAAAGCGCCGTTTGGTGTCGACCGCCAAATTTTCGACGATCTGCAATCGCCTCAGGCGCGCCTGTTTCGTCGGCAAAGAAAATCCGCGCAGGCTGATATATTTCAATACAAACCCCAGCCCCGCCATTAAACCCAGAACAACGGAAAACGCCACGAACACACGCAGCCAAGAAAAATCGGCGGAACCTGTCATTGTTTTCCGCTCTTCGCCGACTTTGTCTGGAATTCGATGATCTCTTCTTCGCACATGTCGATTTTTTTCAGAAGCGCGTCCAGTTTTGCTAGACAGCGTTCTTGAATTTCCGGCGCCGCTTCCTGCACGCAAGAGCATAAATGCGCGACCCTGTCGTCCATATCCGCCATATCCGGCATATGCCCATCCTCAAGAATTTCGTGCGCCGCCTGAAGATAGGCGTCGAGGGAATCGAAGGACTCCATGATGCGTTTAAGAGCCTTCAGGCCAGTCTGGGGCGTCGTCATGCGTGTCCTTTCAGGTCGGAGGGAGAAAAAGCGGCATGAGGAGATAAGGGGCTTTGTTTAAGAGTTAAAAAGAACAGCGAAGCAAAAACGGCAGGATTCCCTCCCCCTCTATGGGGGAGGGTTAGGGTGGGGGTGATCGCGCCGCAATAACTGTTTTGCATAGTCAAAATCAGTTTGTGCGTAATCACCACCCCCACCCTACCCCTCCCCCATAGGGGGGGAGGGGATTCCACCGCTTTTGCGGCACGGCTGATTCTAACTCACAAAACAGGCTTACTCAATTTCCTCACGCCGACTCAGAGAACACCCCATCTTCGCATTCGCCTCGTAAACCTTAGCCAGAACTTCGGCCACAGCCACGACGGCTTCGCTGGGAATAGGGGTATCAAGATCAAGCATGGCGAGCAGCTCGGCCAGATCGGCGTCCGATCGGACTTTGATGCCTTTGCTGAACGCCATCTCCAAAATTTGTTCCGCTAGTTTTCCATAACCGGATGCGATAACCTTGGGAAGAGAATCGGGGTGTCCCTCCTTGCTGTCTCCGATACTCCCTTTCAAAGCGACGGCAACCGACCGTCGCTCTGGCGAAGGAAGTGGAGAAATGTTAGGCTGAAAATCGAGATCTTCTTCCATTTCGCGAATCTAGCGTAAGTTTCCCCAAAGGGCAATTAACCTTTTGTTAACCGTTGCGGCGGAAGGTTATATGAGACAGAGTCAAGCATTGAAGTAAAAGCGATCGACTCTTCTCCCATCAAGGGGAGGGGGTTTTTTCTCTTCCTGTCAAAGGTCATCTTCATGAGTTCCAGCATCTCCGGTCTGTTCGATCTTCTGACCAAGAAGATGTCGTACGACAATCAGAAGCAATCCGTGCTTTCCGAGAACGTGGCGAATGCCGATACGCCGGGCTACAAACAGCTTGAGCTAAAGTCTTTCAGCTTTGGCGATGCGTTAAAAAATACTGGTTTCAGCATGACGGTGACGGATCCTCGCGATATTGTTCCGGCCTCTATGGCGGGTGCTAATGCCAAAACGGTGCAATCGAAAGACACGCAAGTCACGCCCAGCGGCAATTCCGTCGATCTCGAAGGACAGATGATGGAAGTGTCCAAAACTTCGGTTGATTATCAAACAATGACGTCGATTTATCGCAAGATGATCAGCATGATCAATATCGCCGTTAAAGGCAGCAGCGCGTAGGAATCCTGAATGTCCGACCAAATAACAGACATCTTCGCCATTTCCGGCTATGGGCTGAAAGCGCAGGATCAGCGCATGAAGGTCATTGCCGAAAACGTCGCCAATGCCGATACGACGGCCTCATCTCCCGGGCAAAAGCCCTATCAACGCCGGCTTGTCACTTTCAAAAACGTATTCGACAAGGCGCTAGGCGCCTACAAAGTTCAGGTTTCCGGCATTCGCACGGATAATACGGGCTTCAACAAAAAATACGACCCGTCCAATCCCGCAGCAGACGCACAAGGCTATATTCAGATGCCGAACGTCAATCCGTTGGTCGAGCAAATAGACATGGGCGAGGCCAGCCGTTCCTATCAAGCCAATCTCGACGTCATCACGGCATCGCGCTCAATGATTTTGAAAACAATCGGTCTGCTGCAATAGCGGAGGGAAAAATGGTTTTAAACGTTTCGGATATCATGTCGGTCTACAAAAAGACCGGCGGCATCATCGACGATGCGGGCGCGTCGGCGTCACCGGCGGGCGGGCAAAGCTTTGGCTCAATGGTCAAAGGGTTTCTGGGCGACGGCATCGCTTCGCTGCATGAGGGTGAGAAAGCCGCAACATCGGCGGTGTCGGGCAAAGCCGATCTCGCCAGCGTCGTCACCGCAATGGACAACGCTGAAGTCGTCCTGAATGAAATCACCGCTATCCGCGACAAAGTGCTCGCCGCCTACAAAGACATTACATCCACCGCGATTTAATCACGCCGACGTGTCTAGCCCCACGCCGCGAATGTTCGATACCGAGGCGTTGGCCAGCGCGGTATAAGTTTCAGGCGCGCTTGCGTCGGTCGATGTCGCAGCCGCCGCAACCGAGTCCTGTGCAAGACTGTCGCTGTCTGTAGTCGTCGCATCAGCCGAAGGCGAAGGCGCAGCCGTGCCGACTGGCGGGATGTAGGCCGAAGTTGATGCAAGCGGGTCTATACCCATAGGTTCCTCCCTATCGCGGGCGCATTGCCGCCCGCAGCGTTAAAAAATACAAGCCTCTCTATGGCTTTAACATAGCACAATGAGCTTAACAGCCGGTGAAGATTCGGCAAGAATAAAGCTATCTTGTTGATAAAACATGCAAATATTTGGTCGACTGACACTTTTGAGTGTTAAGAAAAACGCTGCAACAAGAGCAGCAGGAAGCAGGGATTCCGCCGCTATCGTTGCGCTGCTATTTCTAAGCCACAAAAATTGATTCACTTATTTCCTCACGTTGACTTTAGGGTGGGTTGGTTTCGAAAAAGCTTTTCCAAAAAATTTAACCGACAGGAAGCGATGCAAAAGCTTGCAGTGCCTTTCAATCAATCCCCCCCCATCCTTGCCACCGGCGCGATGTTCAAGAGCACCTTGTGCCTTATTCAAAACGGCGAAGCGCATGTGAGCGATGTCATTGGGGCATTGGATAACCCCGCCGCGCTTCAAGCCTATGACCTTTCCGCAAGCGAATTAATGCGGTTAGCGACAAAACCCCTATCTTGCGTGGCTTGCGATCTTCATCCGGATTTCTACAGTACGCGTTTCGCCGAAAATCTGAAGCTTCCCCTGTTTCCGGTGCAGCATCATCACGCGCATATCGCGGCCGTCTTAGCGGAACATGGAATCAAACAACCCACGCTTGGGCTTGCGCTGGACGGCTTTGGGCTTGGCGCTGATCGTCAATCGTGGGGCGGAGAATTGCTGGCGGTCGATGCGCGGGGTTGTCGGCGCGTGGGGCGTTTGCGTCCCTTGCTCGTTCCGGGCGGCGACAAAGCCGCGCGTGAACCGTGGCGGATGGGCGCGGCGGCGTTATGGGAATTGGGGCGCGGGGATGAAATCGCTACGCGCTATGCGCAATTCCCGCAAGCGAAGGCTATGCTGCAAATGTTGGCGCGCCGCCTGAACTGCCCGCCGACCTCCAGCGCCGGACGGTTGTTCGATGCCGCCTGCGGTTTGCTCGGCGTAAAGCCCCTCGCGGCTTTTGAAGGCGAAGCGCCGATGGAATTGGAAAAACTGGCGCAAGCTCCCGAGATCATGCCCAACGGCTGGAACATCGCCGAAAAAGACGGCTTGCTGGAATTGGATCTGCGCCCGCTTCTCTCGCGCATCGCCGACACGCCGCCGCAAGAAGGCGCCAATTTATTCCACGGCACCCTAATCGCGGCTCTGGCGGCGTGGGTTGAACAGGCGACGGAAAAAACATCTTTACAGCAAGTTGCCTTTGGCGGAGGCTGTTTCATGAACAAAGTACTGCGCGATGGCCTTGCGGATCGGATGAAAATGACTGTTTTGCAAACACAAACCCTGTCCCCCGGCGACGCCTCGATCAGTGTAGGGCAGGCTTATGCGGCCGCTTGGGCGAGGGAGGAAGATTTGGGTTAACAGTCAAGGAAAGCTGCGCTTATAACCTAACCCCTCTCCGCCCGCGCTTGCGGGCGGAGAGGGGTTAGGCCGCCGATTCTCGTGTCAGAAAGTTCTTGGCTGTTGTCTTGATTAAATGAAATAAGCTCTGGAGTTCCCCCATGTGTCTCGCCATCCCCGCCCGTGTCGTCGAACTTTTACCTGACAACACAGCTCTAACCGATATCGGCGGCGTTCGCCGTTCGGTTTCTCTGGCTTTGGTCGATGACGTTCAACTGGGCGATTACCTGATCGTCCACGTCGGCTTCGCCTTGTCGAAACTAGACCCCGAAGAAGCGCAAAAGACTTTAGAGCTGTTCGCCAAAGAAGGCGTTCCCGTGTTTACCGAAGCGCGAGTCGCAAAATGAAATATATCGAAGAATTCCGCGATCGCGCCTTGGCGGTGAAACTTGCCGAGTCCATTCAAACCGAAGCGCGGGCAGGGCAGGGGCGTGTTTACCGGTTTATGGAATTTTGTGGCGGGCATACGCATGCGATTTTCCGCTTTGGCATTCCCGATCTTTTGCCGCCTGAAATCAAGCTGGTACACGGCCCGGGCTGTCCGGTTTGCGTTTTGCCGATGGCGCGTATCGACGCCGCGATTCAAATCGCGCAAATTCCCGATGTCGTTTTATGCACCTATGGCGACATGATGCGCGTCCCGGGCGGCAAGCGCCTGAGCCTGATGAAAGCCAAAGCCGCGGGCGCGGACGTGCGCATGATTACCTCGCCTTCCGAAGCCGTAACTCTGGCGCAAAACAACCCCCACAAACAAATCGTCTTTTTCGCCATAGGGTTTGAGACGACGACCCCGCCAACCGCCGTTGTTTTGAAACAGGCGCGGGCGTTGGGGCTGAAGAATTTCAGCGTATTCTGCAATCACGTCCTGACCCCGCCCGCGCTGGCGTGGCTTTTGGAATCAGGCAAGGATCAAAGCGCGGATGTGCCGGAACTTGACGGCTTTATCGGCCCCTCGCATGTCAGCGCGATCATCGGCACCAAACCTTATGAAATCGCGGCGACGGCATACGGCAAGCCCGTCGTCATTGCGGGCTTCGAGCCTTTGGATGTTATGCAATCGATCCTGATGCTGCTGCGTCAGGTCAACAGCGGTCAAGCTAAAGTTGAAAACGAATATGCCCGCGCCGTAACGCGCGAAGGCAACGTCAAAGCGCAGGTATTGATGCGCGAAGTTTTGACGTTACGCGATTCTTTTGAGTGGCGCGGCCTCGGTTGGTTACCGCACAGCGGTTTGCGCCTAAACGACGCGTTCTCCGATATGGACGCCGAACAACGCTTTTCCTTTAACGTCGAAGACGTGCGTGAAAACCGCGCCTGCCAATGCCCAGCCATTTTGCGCGGCGCGAAAGAACCCGCGGATTGCCCGTTGTTCGGCAAAGCCTGCACGCCGGACAATCCGATCGGGTCATGTATGGTGTCGTCGGAAGGCTCGTGCGCGGCGTGGTATAGTTATGGGCGGGGTAGACAGGGGAACTGATAATTTCCATTTAGCGTCATCCCCGCGAAGGCGGGGATCCATCTTTGCCACAAGAAAGCAAGAAAGATGGATTCCCGCCTTCGCAGGGATGACGCCTGTTTTTCAATGAAATCCCAGTCGGCTCGTTGTTAGAAAAAAAAGGACAAACTATGACGTTGTTGCAAGAAAAACCGCTCAACATCCCCCAAGGCCGCATCGACATGACTCACGGCAGTGGGGGCAGGGCGTCGGCGCGGTTGATCGAACAGGTGTTCGCCAGCGTTTTCGACAACCCCGCTTTAGCCGAATCCAACGATCAAGCGCGATTGACTTTGCCGGAGCCGGGGATGCGCCTCGCTTTCAGTTCCGACAGTTTCGTCATCTTTCCCCTGTTTTTCCCGGGCGGCGATATCGGCAGCCTCGCGGTTCACGGCACCGTCAACGATGTAGCAATGGCGGGCGCGAAACCCTTATGGCTTTCGGCAGGATTTATCATCGAGGAAGGCTTTCCCCTGTCTGATCTCGACCGCATCGCGCGATCAATGGCCGCGGCCGCGCATAATTGCGGCGTCTCCATCGTGACCGGCGACACTAAGGTTGTAGAGAAAGGCAAAGCCGACGGTCTTTACATTAACACGGCGGGAATCGG
Organism: Alphaproteobacteria bacterium; assembly: GCA_031291395.1. Classification (GTDB taxonomy): domain Bacteria; phylum Pseudomonadota; class Alphaproteobacteria; order UBA9219; family UBA9219; genus CAIXLI01. The sequence continues at coordinate 80,745 of JARLJD010000109.1, forward strand.
CGCGTTTCGGGCGGAGCTTGATCTTTCGGCCAAGCGCGTTCAGGCAGGCGACGCAATTTTGCTCAGCGGCCCAATAGGCGATCACGGAATCGCCATTCTGGCGCATCGCGAGAAAATGTCTTTCGCCGAGCCTTTGTTGTCCGACAGCGCGCCTTTGAACGGATTGGTCGAACATATGCTGGCGTCAGGCGTCGACATCCACGCCCTGCGCGATCCGACGCGCGGCGGATTGGCGACGACGTTGAACGAAATCGCCAAAACCGCCGAAGTCGGTATGCGGCTGGAAGAATCCGCCATCCCCATACGCGAGTCCGTGCGTGGTGCATGCGAACTTTTGGGACTCGACCCCCTCTACATCGCCAACGAAGGCCGCCTGATCGCTTTCTGTCCCCAAGCGCAAGCAGATAAACTGCTGCAAGCGATGCGCGCGCATGACAAGGGATCAGAAGCCGCAATCATCGGCTCTGTCGTTCCCGACGCCCGCCACTGGATCGAAATGCGCACGCCCTTGGGGGGATCGCGCATAGTGGATTGGCTGAACGGAGAGCCATTGCCGCGGATCTGTTAAGGCATCTTCCCTTGCCATAAAACCAGCGTCATCCCCGCGAATGCGGGGATCCATCTTGGCCACAAGAAAGATCGCCCGAAAGATGGATCGCCCGCATTCGCGGGGATGACGCTGGTTCATCGACCTCTCTTAATCCTTTGCAGCAGGAAAAAAATTTGCTACCCTTCCACTCCCTCCTCCCACCCCGCAGGTTCCCATGCCCACACGTTCTTCCCGTTTTTCCCTTCTTGCTTTCACAATCCTATTTATCCTTGCCAGCAAATTTGCCGAAGCCCATATCGGAACGGGCACCGCGCATGGCGGCGGTTTTATGGCGGGGTTTACACATCCCTTGACGGGGATCGATCATTTGTTGGCTATGCTGTCGGTTGGTATATGGTCGGCGCAAACTGGCGGGAAAACTTTTTGGCTCGCACCGTTATCTTTCGTCGTGATGATGATTGTCGGCGGCATTCTGGGCATGTCGGGGCTTGGGCCGTCGCCTTTTGAAACCGGAATCGCCGCGTCCGTGATCGTTTTGGGTTTGGCAATCGCCACGGCTTGGCGTCCGTCGCCTCTAATCGGCGGAAGCCTTTGCGGTCTGTTCGCCCTTATCCACGGCCACGCGCACGGAACGGAAATGGCGCTTACGGCTTCCCCCGCCTTATATAGCCTCGGCTTCGTTCTGGCGACAGTCATGCTGATTGCCACAGGCATTGCGATGGCTTTGACGATGCGCCGTTTCAAAATCGAAAACGCAGCGGCTTGGGTCGGCGGCGGAGTCGCAGCCGTTGGCTTCGCTCTTTTGCTGATGTAGGCGCGTTCGCGGCCTGAATGAACATTCTCGGCATCTCCTGCGGGCGCGATGCTTCGGCGGCGGTTTTGCGCGATGGCGTTCTTGCGGCGCATATCATTCGCGAACGCCTCACGCGTCGAAAGCACGACGCGGGCATTTGCCGCGCGACCATAGAGGAAGCCTTGGCGGCAGCGAAACTTGCGCCGACCGATATTGACCTGTGCGCCGTTGCAATCGCGCCTTATCAAACGCCTGTTTGCCACGATCCTGATTATTTCGATATCTTGGACAAGGATTCCTTCGCGCCTTTGACGGGAAAAGAGGCGGGAGAAGATTTGCGTATGCATCTTCCCCTGCAAGCCGTCCTCAACAAGCGCGTTTTGTCCGGAGCGCGGGTTCGGGCGCACGCCGCGCATGCCGCTTCCTCTTTCTACTGTTCCGGATTCAGCGAAGCCGCCGTTCTGACGCACGACAGCGGCCCCGCTTGGGAATCCGGCCTGTTGTTTTATGCCGAAGCCGGAAAGCTACGCCCGCTTGCGCCGCATGGCTTGAAGCTGGCGGCTTTTTATAATCACATCGCCGCGATATGCGGTTTGGGCGAGGAGGGCGCGGGTAAGTTGATGGGGCTTTCTGCTTACGGCAAGCCCGTTTTTACACAAGAATTTCTGACCGGCGATGCAGCTGATTTGTTAGCAGAAGCCCGCAGACAGGGTTATGACGCGTCTTTATTAGGAAAAGCCGAAACGCTGCCGTCACCCATCGCCGCCGATCTGGCCGCCAGCGCGCAAAAATTTTTCAGCGACGCGATACTAGAGGCAGCGAAAATTTTTCTACAGGATTTAAAAGGGCAGGGGGCATCGCCGCAAGCTTTATGCCTCGGCGGCGGCGCGGCTTTGAATTGCCCCAGCAATTCAAGATTATGGCGCGAGTCAGGGTTCGATAGCGTTTTCATTCCGCCTTTCTGCGACAACAGCGGCCTGTCCGTCGGCGCCGCCCAATGGCTGTGGCATGTCGTTTATGGGAATCCGTCCAGCGGCAAACAAGCAAGCGAAAGCCGTTGCGCCATGACGGGGCCGGATCGCAGTGTGGAAACACCAAAGGCTCTTGCAGAATTTAAAGCCAGCGGGATTTCCTCTCCCCCCTCTTGGGGGGAGAGGATTAGGGTGAGGGGGGATGCTGAGAGTTATAACCAAACTCTCAACATCCATCCCCATCTCAAGAAGGAAGAGGTGGGGGGTAACGCCCCCCTCCGCGCCGCCCAAGACCTCGCGCAAAACAAAATTATCGGCTGGTTCGAGGGCGGCAGCGAGGCTGGCCCGCGCGCGCTCGGCCACCGCTCCATTCTCGCCGATCCGCGCGACGCCCGAAACAGCCAGCGCGTCAATGCAATCAAATCGCGCGAAATCTGGCGGCCATTTGCCCCTGTGTGCCTTCTGTCCGAACTTCACGCGTGGTTTGACGGCCCCGCTCCTTCGCCCTTCATGCTCTTCACCCACGCCGTGCGTCCTGACAAATGCGCATTGATCCCGGCTGTGGTGCATGTCGACGGTTCCGCGCGGGTTCAAACTGTCGTGCCACAAGACATCGGAATATATGAATTACTAAACGCTTTCAATAAGTTAACTGGCATTCCCTTGCTCCTCAACACATCTTTCAATGGCGCAAACGAACCCATTGTCGAAAACCCCCAAGACGTTCTAGCGTTTTTCCAAAAAAACCTGCTGGATGTCCTCTACATCGACGGCTTCCGCCTGACGCTGAAAGATCGCAGGTGAACATAAAAGACCGCGGTTGAACACATATGCGTCATCCCCGCGAAAGCGGGGATCCATCTTGGTCGCACCAATGGCCGCCCGAAAGATGGATCTCCGCATTCGCGAGGATAACATCGAGGATTTGAAATCTTGTCTCGGAAATCCCAAAACACAGAAAACAATTCTCCGCCAATGCTCCGCTACTGAAAATCGCACAATTTAACATAATATATCTTATGCGACTTATCGGGGCTGAGCCTCAATATATTGTGCAACGCACAAAACAACACAACGACATATAGTCGAAACGATTCGATAAATGAAAATTATCTATGAGGCGCAGCAAAAGCACGCCTAGGCTTTCCATACGCAGTGATTCCCTACCCCCGTCAGAGTCTGAGGAGATCAGGAGCTTTTTTATTGAGAATGCAACTGATTTACCATGCGGGCCGACCCCAAACAATATTCAGGAGGATCCTATGAAAGAGACAAAAGCAGATCCAATCACATCGATCACGGATAAGTTCCAAGCCTTACTCCTCCGGCTGGGCACGTGTGTGCAAATGGAAGATGTCAATAAAACTCAAGATGTAGATGTAAAAGAAATGGAACGGACGGCATTAGAAATCTATTGGAAAATAAACCGCATCGCTTTTGTGCTTCAAAGAGTCGGCAGCCAATGGGTAGCAAATTACAATGTACCCGCTCATGCTGCTCGTGCGCTCAACAGAATCAACAGCGAAATCGCTGACGGAATCAGCGCGAAACAGTCGCCGACGGCATCAATGAATCTGGCTCTTGATCGAGTCAGAAGATTCGCAGAATATTGCGAAACGGAAGCAAACCCAATCACACACATCGTAAGAGGCTTCCAACGAACGCTTGCAAACACAAGCAGAACATTCACCCCTCCCGTGATTCTCGAAATTTTAAACCCCGTCCCTTCATTAATTCCCGTCGCGTACGAAAATTTTCAGACCGCTCTGGATTTGCGCGCGCGCGCCGATGACACATGCCGCAGGATCAAGGAGGAATGCGGCGATCATTTGCCAGAGGACAGCGAAAAACGAGTAAACCGCGCTCTTGCCTATGTTAACGCCTTCAAAGAATGTTGCCTTGAAAAAATGAAGCCGCCGCCGGAACAACCCAAAGATTTTTGCTGGCCAATGATGCCTATGCCCGCTATGTTTGGTTCGCTTCGGGCATAAAACATAACGCCAATCGAAGTTCTTGCGAAAATCAATAATGAGGAGGCTAAACATGTCGTGGAATTTAAGGTCGAAGGAAGTTACGGAACGTTTTTTTCAATGCGGTCGGCGACGAGATCCTCAAAACCACATGCGCGGCTTTAGAGGAAATATACGTCAAGTACGAGATACTCAGAAAGGGATGTAAAACCCCCACTCTAGTTCTCGATAGAAGAACAACTTGCGACGGCAGCCTATTGAGCGTGCGCGGCGTGATGAAAAAAAGCGGCTCAACCTATCTACGCCAACCTTATCGCGGCACCCCGCGGCATGCAAGGACAATGACAATAAACCGCAGCCGTCACCCTGATATGATCCCGCGGTTTTATACCGCCCTCACAACCGCATGCCGCTTCTTCCCCGCGCTAAGCCGCGCGGCGCCGGAAGCGTCCAAATCGCTTTCGCCGATTGTCGCCGTCAGCCCCGTCACCGCCGCGTCGTTAAGCCGCAAACCGCCCTGCTCGATCAGCCGTTTGGCCTCGCCGCGCGAGGCGGCCAGCCCCAAAGTCACCACGACATCGACGACCAGCGGCGTCGTGCCGCGCGGGAATTCATAAGTTGGCAAATCACCCCCCTGCCCTTCGCCGCCCTCAAAAACCTGACGCGCGGTTTCGGCGGCGGCCTCTGCGGCTTCGGCTCCGTGCGCGAGTTTTGTCGCCTCGAACGCCAAAATCTTTTTGGCCTCGTTGATTTCCGCGTCGCGCAGCTTTTCCAAACGCCCAATTTCCTCCAAAGGCAAATCAGTAAACAATTTCAAAAACCGCCCCACATCCGCGTCTTCGGTATTCCGCCAGAACTGCCAATAATCATAAGACGACAACCGCTCCTTCTTAAGCCACACGGCGCCAGCCGCCGTCTTGCCCATTTTCGCGCCCGACGCCGTGGTAATCAACGGCGTCGTCAACCCGAACAATTCAAGGTCTTTCATGCGTCGTCCCAGCTCGACGCCGTTGACGATATTTCCCCACTGATCAGAACCGCCCATTTGCAACGCGCATCCATACCGTTTATGCAGCTCGACGAAATCATAACCCTGCATAATCATGTAATTGAATTCAAGGAAGGTCAGCGGCTGCTCGCGATCAAGCCGCATTTTGACCGAGTCGAACGTCAGCATGCGGTTAATCGTGAAATGCGCCCCGACTTCGCGCAAAAACGGGATATAGCCGAGCGTATCCAGCCAATCGGCGTTATTGACCATAAATGCGTCTTTCGCGCCCCCGCCGAACGTCAGATAGTTGGTGAAAATGCCTTTAATGCTAGCGATATTGGCGGCGATTTGCACGTCGCTCATCAACTGGCGCGTTTCGGTTTTGCCCGAAGGATCGCCCACCTTGGTCGTCCCTCCCCCCATCAGCGCGATCGGCCGATGTCCCGTCTGCTGCAACCGCCGCAGCATCATAATCCCGGCAAGATTCCCGACATGCAAGCTGTCCGCCGTCGCGTCGAATCCGATATAGCCGGTCACAATCCCCTTGCTGGCTTTTTCGTCCAGCGATTCCAGATCGGTGCATTGATGAACATGCCCGCGTTCGTGCATGACGCGCAGGAAGTCGGATTTGAAGTGTGGCATAGACGGAAACCTTAAAGATAGGGGAGAGAATGCAATTCGAGCGCATGTATATTAAGTGAATCAACCCTATGTGTCATCCCCGCGCTTGCGGGGATCCATCTTTCTTACTTTCTTTTATGCGACCAAGATGGATCCCCGCAAGCGAGGGGATGACGCGCATTTTGAAGCGATTATTTATACATGCTACCTTCGTTATTCAGAAAATCCTAATCCCAGTCGTTGACATATGCAACATGCCTGTTGTACTTTTTACACAGTTAGCGCAAAGAAAATCGGCATTTATCGAACTACACCCCGTCTCCTAGAAAGTCCGAAAAAGAGAGAGATCGTCATTCCGAAAAATTTTGCGCCCTTACCAACTTGGTAAGGGAAAGCTGTCCGTCGAAGCGCAAAATTTATCCGGAATCCCATTTGTTTGCTTTCTTGCTATTTTCAGATTCTTAAGGAAAATGGAATCCGCGTGACCCTCGTTTTTCTCCTCTCTTATCTCCTCGGCAGTATCCCCTTTGGCCTGCTTGTGACGCGCGTGGCGGGATTGGGAGACATACGGGCGATCGGCTCCGGCAATATCGGCGCGACGAACGTGCTGCGCACCGGCAACAAAAAACTGGCCGCCCTGACTTTGCTTCTGGATGCCGCGAAGGGCGCAGTCGCGGTTTTGCTTGCCGCGCATTTTGCGGCAGGAACGGAAACTTTGGCGGCATTGGGCGCATTGCTGGGACACATGTTTCCCGTTTGGCTGAAATTCAAGGGCGGCAAGGGCGTTGCAACCGGCATCGGCGTTCTGACGGCGCTGAGCTGGCCGACCGGCCTTGCGATGATGTTGATATGGCTGGCGACGGCCAAATGTTTCCGCATTTCCTCCCTCGCGGCTTTGGTCGCCGTGGGATCAATGCCTGTTGAGGTCATGATCTTCGGACGCGCTGATCTGTTTCCCTTATCTTTGCTTATCGCCGCTTTGATCTTTTTCAAACACCGCGAAAATATCCGCCGCCTTATCAATCACAGCGAACCGAAAATCGGGATTTCCAGCGTGAAGACAACACGCAAAAAATGAAGAGATTGGATGATCCATATGGAAATCATCAAAGAAGATCAAAAGCGAACGCTAAACCCGACTTCCTCGCTCACCGTTTACGAATACGATATGAACGATCCTGCAATCGGCGGCGGCATTGCCTTGCTTCGTGGCCGCTATCCGGATAACGGATTTGTCGTAAACGAAAAAACAAAAGAACTGGTTTATGTTCTTTCAGGAGAAGGAAAACTGCTTACCCCGGACAAGGGGATAATTATTTCAGTAGGAGATATGATTCTTCTCGATTCTGGAGAAATATATGCGTGGGAAGGAAACATGTCCCTCCACATGGCGAACGCCCCCAAATTCGACCCTCAACAACATAAATTGACAGCGCCTCCCCAATCCTAAAACAAGAGTGCAAAAATGACCCGCCGCGCGCTTAGCGAAACCGAAAAACTCGACTGGCTGCGCCTGTCGCGCGCGGAAAATGTCGGGCCGATTACGTTTCGCCAGTTGGTACGGCGCTACGGCTCGGCGCGCGCAGCTTTGGATGTTTTGCCTGTTTTGGCCGAACGCGGCGGCAAAAAAAGCTTCAAGATTCCCGCGCCAAGCCTGATTGAAAACGAAATGTCCCGCGCGACGAAAATCGGCGCCCGATTTCTTTTCTGGTGCGAACCGGATTATCCCGAATCCCTCGCCGCGATCGAAGACGCACCGCCGGTTATTACCCTTCGCGGCCATCTGGAGCTGCTGCATAAACGCTGCATCGGAATCGTCGGCGCGCGTAACGCTTCGCTGAACGGGCGCAAAATGGCGGAAACGCTGGCGCGGGAATTGGGGCAAAGCGGGATTGTTATCGCCTCCGGCCTCGCCCGCGGCATCGACACGGCGGCGCATCAGGCCAGCCTAGGAACAGGCACAATCGCCGTTACCGCCGGAGGCGTCGATGTTATCTACCCGCAAGAAAACACGGCGCTTTACGAACAGCTTGTCGAAAACGGCTGCGTTTTGTCAGACATGCCCTTAGGCGTTGAGCCGTTTTCCAAACTGTTCCCGCGCCGTAACCGCCTGATTTCAGGTTTAAGTTTAGGCCTCGTCGTGGTCGAGGCAGCGTTGAAATCAGGTTCTTTGATCACCGCGAAAATGGCGCTCGACCAAGGCCGCGAGGTTTTTGCCGTCCCCGGCTCTCCCCTCGACCCGCGCTGCACAGGAACCAACGATTTGATCCGCCAAGGCGCGGTTTTGACCGAGAAAGCGGCAGATATTTTAAACCACATCCACGCCGCGCCGCGCCTTTTGGCAGAACCCGCCGCCAACGATTTCGACTCCGCCGCAGCGCCGATCAACGAAACCGCTCTGTCCGCGGCAAGGGAAAAAATAATCGAAAGCCTAAGCCCCTCCCCCGTTTCGGTCGACGAACTGGTAAGAGCCACCCACGCCCCCCCCTCCGTCGTCCTCACCGTCCTGCTGGAACTTGAACTGGCCGGACGCGCGGAACGGCAAGCGGGGAACAAGGTGGTTTTGGTGGGGTGATGTGTTTTTTTACAAAATTGATCGGCGTAAAAAATTGATTCCCTTATTTTTTCTTGCTGATTTAATGTAATCACGACTTTGTCGGCGCGAAAGAATAAATGAGCGTGTTTTTGTGAGTTAGAAACAGTGGTGCCGCAAAGCGGTGGAATCCCCTCCCTCTCTATGGGGGAGGGAATTCATGCGTTTTCGCTTCACCGTTATTTTTAACCGTCAACCATGGTCATTTATTTTCCCACGCTTCTTAATTTTGAAATCGCTTTCTATGAAAAAACTTCTGCCTTCGCTCCTCATCATCGCGGCTCTTGCGGGCCTGTGGACCTATGGGTTTTTGGGCTTTGTCAAAGATGTCGCGGCGTTGCGCGAACCGGTCGCGCAATCCGGCCTTGAATCCGCTGACGCCATTGTCGTTTTAACCGGCGGCAGCGAGCGCGTCTCCACCGGCATCGCGCTTCTGGAATCCGGCAGCGGCAAGAAGCTGTTCATTTCCGGCGTGAATAAAAAACTGAGTCTGGAAAGCGTTTTTGGCAAGCAACCGGTACCGGCTTCGCTACGCGCCTGCTGCATCGCTTTAGGCTATCAGGCGGACAGCACATTCGGCAATGCCGTGGAAACACGGGATTGGCTGAAAGCGCAAGGCTACGCCTCCTTGCGCCTCGTAACCGCCAATTACCACATGCCGCGCAGCCTGCGCTTGTTCCGCGCCGCGATGCCCGACGTCACCATCATCCCCCACCCCGTCACGCCCGACAGCGTGAAAACAAACGAATGGTGGCGCTATCCGCGCACAGCGTTGCTTTTGGCAACGGAGTATTGCAAGTTTTTGCTGGCCGGATTTAAAATCAAAATGGATGAGTTATGATCCAAAGCGATTCAAAAATGATTAAAAATATTCGCCTTCTCTATATTCATAACTTTCTGAATGATTTTCGATTCCATAACGCTTTTTTGGCTATCTATTTCGCGCAGATTACCGGTTCTTACACAGTGGCTATGAGTGTTTTTGCGATTGCAACCGTAACCTCGGCCATAATGGATATTCCTACGGGGATTTTATCCGATAAAATGGGTCGCAAATTTACCGTTGCGTTTGCGTCCATCTGTTCGACCCTTAGCGTGGCATTGTACGCCTTCGCTCACAATAAAACTGTCTTATTGCTTGGCGGTTCGTTGGGCGGTTTGAGTGAATGTCTGTTCAATGGCAACAACAACGCATTTATGTACGAAAGCCTTAAAGCCGTTGGACAAGAGAGTCAGTTTCATCATTATCAAGGCCGCGCTAACAGCATGTTTCAGCTTGGGCTTGGGTTATCTGCGCTTGCTGCGACTTTTCTTGTCAGCGGCGGGTTGCGTTTTGTCTTTTTGCTGGGCATCATTCCACAGGCGCTTTCTGTTTTTGTCAGCTTTATGTTTCATGAACCAGATGCTCGCGTTGACGCGCCGAAAAAGAGTTTTGAGCATCTTAAACAAGCCTTGATCGATGCATACCGCAATCCACGCTTGTTGTTTTTAATTGCGGGGCAGGCCATCAGCTTCGGCGCAAATGAATCGAAATTTCAGTTTCAAACGGCATATTTTAACATTTTGTGGCCGACTTGGGCGCTCGGCTTGTACCGCGCAATGGGCCATAGCTTGGGGTTTATCGGCTTCTGGCTTTCAGGGCATATTATTGATCGTTTTAAGGAAACCCCTGTTTTGATCTTCAGGGAAATTTATTGGCTGATTTCACAAACTATTGGCATCATTCTTTCCAATGTCATTACGCCAATTTTCTTTCTAAGCGGCTCTGTTTTCTTTGGTCCGGGAGTCGTTGCCCGCGATCACCTTTTGCAAAAACAATTCACCGACGAACAACGGGCGACAATGGGTTCAATAGCCTCTTTCGCAGGAAGCATTGTTTTTGCGATCTTGGCCTTTTGTATCGGCATCATTGCCGATAAATTTGGTCTGGCTGCCGGCGTTGGTTTTGGGGTTGTTATGAGCGCGACTTCCCTACCGTTTTATATGTACCTGTTCCGAAAGAGCGCGCCTTTTGTAAAACACAAACAGGAAGTTTGACCTATGACCCTCCTCTACTCCCTCTGGTTCAACCTGACCTTCTATGCTGCCAATCTTATGTGCGTCGTGCTGATGGGCTTGCTGCTCTTCCCACGCAAAACAATCGTGTGCGGCGTGCAAATCTGGCTGGGCACGGTGGCTTGGGTTGAAAGCCACCTTGGCGGGATCAGATACACGGTGATCGGGCGGGAATATGTTCCGAAAGGCGCGTGCATCATCGCCGCCAAGCATCAATCGGAATGGGAAACTTTCAAGCTGCATCTGCTTTTGGACGATCCCGCGATCGTGCTAAAGCGCGAGCTTTTGAACATTCCCTTGATCGGCTGGTGGATGAGCCGCTCGGGCTCGATCCCCATCGACCGCGGAGCGCGCGTGAAATCCCTATCCGACATGACCCGCGCAGCGCGGAAAGCGGCGGATGAAGGCCGCCCGATCGTGATTTTCCCCGAAGGCACCCGCGTGGCCGTAGGCGAATCCCGCCCCTATAAAAGCGGCGTCGCAGCCTTGTATATGGATTTGAATCTCCCCGTCGTGCCGATGGCGCTGAACTCCGGTTTGCTGTGGCCGAAAAACAGCTTCTTCAAAAAACCCGGCACAATCACCGTCGAATTCCTACCCCCCATCCCCCCCGGCTTGCCGCGCGAGGAAATGATGCAAAAACTCCGCGACACGCTGGAACCGGCGGCGGTAAGGTTGTTGAAAGTTGGAACTAAAATTCATGCTGCAAAAGAAGGGGATCAGTCATGAATCGCGAAGAAGATTATGAACGAGAGAAGCGCGAAGACATGGAACGCTGGGAACATTATCAGTTGACGGGCGAAGCCGTTTCGCATGAAGAAGTCGTTGCGTGGCTAGAAAGTCTGGAAAAGGTCTCGAACGACAATTCAAAATGACTTATTTGCTTGTTATTTTCCCTACCCCATAATTTTTCCCTCCGGAAAAAACTCTCCCCTTGTCATAATGATCGCGGAACCGCCTAGGGTCAGGTCTAATACCATCATAGTAGTCGCGGATTAAGTCACCAGCGACAGGAAAGTTCAAAGGAAAGTAAGGTGTGCCCTTCCGCAATCACACAGAAGGGGCACGACATGGAGTATTACATTGGATTGGACATATCGCAAAAACAAAC
>JARLJD010000110.1 GCA_031291395.1 Alphaproteobacteria bacterium
AGGCGGCGCAGGCCGCATCATCAGGAAAAAGTCGCTGAAACTCGGGCAGCGACTTCGGAAAAGTAAGATCAGGGCGTTGCAGAATATCCATCCCCACACCCTACATCTAGGGGCTGTGGGTTGCAACCGGATAGGCACGGAGTAAACAAACCAAGACCGCTCATCCAAGCAGAGATGTTGCTCTCTTTTCTCATGTGCCAACAAATTAGAAAAAGTAAAATATCTACGCAGCCATTGATAATGTGCGCCATCACAGCAACTCTCGATATGCTCATATTCTGCCTCAACCCATTTAATATCTGTACCCGAGTTATTTGTAATAACTACCTGTAAAACGTCGGGGGTTCCTCCCTCAGTATAACGGTCGCCCTCCGGCGTAAGGATTTTGTTTTTCCAATGAGGCTTGGCTGGCTGATAAATCACATCAACCTTAATAGCCCTCGGATTAAAACCACGCATGAAATTCTCCGTGTGAAAAATGTTTTGATCGCCGCGCCCTTGCGCGTATTACGCAAAACTATACAAAAGGCCGAATTTTGTCCAGTTTTTCCAAACTCGCTCCCCCCAAAGCGGCTTCCAGCAGCGAGCTTCTGTTTTAATCCTATTGCATCACAAAGAGGCTAAACAACAGCGCTTTTACGGCGCCGCTATTTCTGACTCACAAAAACGGGCTCACTTTCTTCTCATGCGAACTTAGCGCGCCGCCGGACAAGAAACGTTTACGCCGTTTTCCGCTTTCTTGTTCCTGACAACCTTCCCGTTCTTCATTTCAACACTCGCGCATCGATCCGTGCAGGTTTGATACTGCATTTTCGCGCCCAAACACTGCGCGACGCAACCGTAATCCGTTGTTTTCCGATAGGGGGAAGGCGGCTTTTGATCCGGCAAAATTACGCTGCGATCAATCGACCGAAGATCGGGCAAAATTCTATGATGGGACAAAATCCCTTCCGGCGGCTTTAACGCCGAAACCGGCTTTGCCCCGCCCCGATCGGAGGCGCATGCGGCCAAGCAACGCCCCTGCGCGCATCCCTCTTTCAAACACAAGCTCAAACAACGATAATCCGTATCCGCCCATGCGGGCAGCGCCCGCAGAAGCAAGACCATGGCAATCGGAATGATCAGGGATCGATTCATCATCGCCGCTGTTTACCCCTTTGGCGGACTTGACGCAAACGCTATAAAACGCTTCTTTATGTTGCTTCAATGAATTAAAGTCCCCGCGTGATTCCGGTTTGGTATACTTCGCGACGTCACAAATTTTCTTTTCGTAGCAGCGGGATAGAGCCGCGCCGAGTTCACCAATCAGACTACGGAGCCGGTGGTCGAGCGGAGCATGAAAA
>JARLJD010000111.1 GCA_031291395.1 Alphaproteobacteria bacterium
TTATGTAAAGGCCGAGGTGACGATTTGCCATTATCCCGATGATACGCTTGCAATTTTTCACGGGCATCAGTGTTTGGCGCGTTTTTCCAGCAACGGCGCACCTCTTTCTCCCGCGGCGGCGGCGGTTGTTTATCGTGGGGATAAGTGCTCCGGCGCTTCGCGCCTCCACACTTACCCCCACGATAAACAACCGCCGCCGCCACAACCACAACAACAGGTAGTGATTTCTTGATGATTAAGGCGTAGAAGGATTCGGACAATTCATTGAGCAACTAATCGGACATTTGTATTGATCGCCGACAAAGATTTTGAAAGCTTCCGCAAACATGCGATTATCTTTCCTTATTTTCTGGAACCTGCCCGTGACCGCGTCTCTTATCCCTGATGTTCCGCCTGATCTTGCCGTTGAGATATGCGGTCTGATCAAGACCTATCGCGGCAGCAGGGGCCATTTGCCTAAAAAGGCCTTAAAGGGCATTGATCTGAAGATTCCGCGCGGCAGTATTTACGGCCTTTTGGGGCCGAACGGAGCTGGGAAATCGACGCTGATCAATATTCTGGCAGGGCTGGTCATCAAAAGCGCAGGCACGGCCAAAATCTGGGGGTATGAGGTCGAGGCGCAGCCGCGTAGGGCGCGCTCTGCCATCGGGGTTGTGCCGCAGGAATTGAATCTCGACGCTTTTTTCACGCCGCGCGCGCTTTTGGATATGCAGGCCGGACTTTATGGCGTTCCCAAGCGCGAACGGCGCACCGACGCGTTGCTGCAGGCCGTCGGCCTGACGAAAAACGCCGAGGCTTATGCCCGCACTTTGTCGGGCGGCATGCGCCGCCGCCTGATGATCGCCAAGGCGTTGGTACACACGCCGCCGGTGCTTGTTCTGGATGAGCCGACCGCGGGCGTCGATGTCGAGTTGCGCCAATCTTTGTGGGACTATGTGCGCGAGTTGAATGCGGCGGGGACGACGATTTTGCTGACGACGCATTATCTGGAGGAAGCGCAGGAGCTGTGCGACCGGATCGCGATCATCAATCACGGCGAGCTGGTGGCCAACGACAGCAAGGAAAATCTTTTGCGCCGCATCGACAACAAGCGCTTGACGATTACCGTCGACCGCGATGCCGAGGTTTTGCCGGAGACAATGCGCGCTGCAGGATGGGAACGCCTTGACGCCCGCCGATTCAGCATCGCCTATCGCCCCAGCCAAGCCGCCGTCGCGCCGCTTTTGCGCGTAGTACAAATGAACGGCCTCGTCATCGTCGATTTGACGACCGAGGAAACGGATCTGGAAGATATTTTTTTGCAGCTGACGCGAAAGGCGGGGTAGAGCGACGTTAGACTCCGACTGGCCTTAATTTATGCTTTCTCGTAGGAGCGGCTTCCAGCCGCGACCCTTTGTTATTACGTCACCAGTCGCGGCTGGAAGCCGCTCCTACGAGAAAGCGCAATTTGTGGTGTGCTGCCGTATATATCAAAACTCTCGTTCAATCGTGAAATCGACGATGTCCAGCAAAGCTTGCTTGATCGGAGAATCGGGAAACATGCCTAAAGCGTCACGGGCGATGGCGCCGTAATGCCTTGCGCGCAACGTCGCGTCGCGCAGGGCGTGGTGGCGGTTGACGAGGTCTTGGGCGTGGGCGAAATCATTGTCGCGGCGGTCGCCTTCGTTAAGCGCGCGTTTCCAGAAAGCGCGTTCGGCCTCGGTGCCGCGGTGAATGGCGAGGATCACGGGCAACGTCACTTTGCCTTCGCGGAAATCGTCGCCGACGGTCTTGCCCAAACGTTCTTGCTCGGCGGAATAATCCAGCACGTCGTCGATGATCTGGAACGCGATGCCAAGATTGAGCCCGAAGGTGCGCAGGGCTTCTTCTTCCGAGGCAGGGCGCGAGGTGACGATCGCGCCGATGCGGCACGCCGCCGCGAACAGTTCCGCGGTTTTGGCGCGCACGACTTCCAGATAGGCTTGTTCGCTCGTCGCGCTGTCGCCTGTGGTCATAAGCTGCAACACTTCGCCTTCCGAAATCACGGCGGACGCGTGCGAGAGCACGCGCAGCACGTCGATCGAGCCGTCTTCGACCATAAGCTCGAACGCGCGGCTGAACAGGAAATCGCCGACCAAAACGCTGGCCTCGTTGCCGAACAGGGCGTTGGCCGAGGGGTTGCCGCGGCGCAGCGCGCTGTCGTCCACAACGTCGTCGTGCAAG
Organism: Alphaproteobacteria bacterium; assembly: GCA_031291395.1. Classification (GTDB taxonomy): domain Bacteria; phylum Pseudomonadota; class Alphaproteobacteria; order UBA9219; family UBA9219; genus CAIXLI01. The sequence goes on from JARLJD010000111.1 coordinate 2,203, forward strand.
AGCGTCGCGGTATGGATGAATTCAACGCTGGCCGCCAGCTTGCGATGCCGTTGCCCGCGATAGCCGCACAGTGCGGCGCAGGCCAGCGTCAAAAGCGGCCGCAGCCGTTTGCCGCCTGAGGCGATAATGTGACCCGCCAAACGCGGGATGACATCGACGCGGCTTTCCATACGCTGGACGATCAGCTGATTGACGGCAAAGACGTCTTCGGCAACCAGAGAAGTCAATACTTCCAGTGCTGCGTTAGGTCGGTGTTTGCGGGGTTGTTCGAGGGGGATGATTGTGGCCATGAAACGTGTCTAGGCTGCGTGGGAAAACGAAGTGAATTTGTTTAAGGAGTAGGAAAGCCGTTGAAACAAGAGCGGCAGAATCCCCTCCCCCTCGCGGGGAGGGTTAGGGAGGGGGGAGAGCGACTGGGAAAGGCGACCGGATTTTTATAAACTACCGTGTGGCAAGGTTCGTTCATAATCCCAAACTTGGTCTCTTGCCTCACTTCCCCTCCCTAACCCTCCCCGCGAGGGGGAGGGGATTCTACCGCTTTGCGGCACTATTGTTTCTGACTCACAAAAACGGACTCGCTGATTCCCTTGCGCCATTTCAGAGGCCATCTTCGTCGAGAGTCGGGATCACGCTGTCGAGGCCGCTGGCTTGAAAGAATTCGAGCGGTTGGCCTTTCAGGCCTTGGATGGCGATGTTGCCGCCAACGCGCTGCATCAGCGCGGCAATGTTCAAAAAAGCGCGCAGGCCCGCGCCGGTCACATACGACAGAGGCGCGCAGTTCAAAATCATATCGCGCGCGCCGCTTTGGATGCACAGGCGCGCGTCTTCCTCGATATCCGGCGCATTCGCGCTGCTCAGATAACGGTCTGTGTCCATGATGGCAGGCTCGGTAACGCGCCATACGTCTGTGCCGGAAATTTGCTGCATGGAAGCCTCCTGTGATTCGCACTTTGGATTATCTAGCCCCCTTTTTACCGCAGGGGCAATGATAGACTGAGATTCTTTGTGGAAGCGGGTTTTGGGCGCGGCATCTTGGTGTAACGGGAACAGAAAAGTTAATTCAAGACGTCGAAAAGTATAACATTTTCTCCGCCGATGCTCAAGAATCGAGCGCGGCTTTGTCGGCGTTCAACGAATTGTCCGATTAGATAGCCAATGAAATGTCCGATAGTTCCCGTTTTGTACATGGGGGCTGAGATGAAAATCGAACGGGCAATTCAGGAGGGCTTGAGGATGTTGAAGTTTGACGAGGTGAA
>JARLJD010000112.1 GCA_031291395.1 Alphaproteobacteria bacterium
GTTTGTTTTTGCGATATGTCCAATCCAATGTAATACTCCATGTCGTGCCCCTTCTGTGTGATTGCGGAAGGGCACACCTTACTTTCCTTTGAACTTTCCTGTCGCTGGTGACTTAATCCGCGACTACTATGATGGTATTACGCATGCCCCATTCTCACGCGTTTGGTCGCGATGTATTTCTCGTTATGCGGATTGGTTGCGGTCCACAAGGAGACATGTTCGCTGACCGCAATCCCTGCGCGTTGCAACGCTTTGACTTTGTCGCGGTTGTTGGTTAGCAGGCGTACTTTTTTTAGCTTGAACTGCTTCAGGATCGCTACGGCATCGGCGTAATCGCGCGCGTCCGGCGCGAAGCCCAGATGAACGTTCGCGTCGATCGTGTCCATTCCTTGCTCTTGCAGCGCATAGGCGCGAATTTTATTGGCAAGGCCGATCCCCCGCCCCTCATGCCCGCGCATATAGATCAAAAGCCCGCATCCTGACCGGTCGATCAGTTCCATCGCTTTTTCCAATTGATTGCGGCAGTCGCAGCGAAGCGATCCCAAAACGTCGCCCGTCGCGCACTCGGAATGCAACCGCACAAGGCAATCGTCGACAGGCGCGCCCTTGACCAAAACCATATGCTCAACGCCGCCTGCGCCGAGGAAGACTTTCAATTCAAAATTTCCGTGGCGCGTGGGGAGTAGAGCTGTGGGGATGTTTTCCATTTAAATCTCGTTTAACAAAAACATTCGTCATGCCGGCGACAGCCGGTATCCAGATTTAAATCTAATATCCCGAAATTGAAATATGCGAAACCTTTTGTGATTATATTATGCGACACGCCACCAATGGCGCTTTTTCGCAGGAGCGGCCTCCAGCCACGACCCTTTGTTATGACGTCAACAGTCGCGGCTGGAAGCCGCTCCTACGAAAGCATAAATTAAGGCCGTTCGGAGTATATTTGTCGCGAACTAAGCCGCCTCGCTCGCAATCCCCGATAATTTCCCGCACGCCCGCTTAATCCGCGCGCACGCCTCGCGCAGCGCTTCGGTCGAGGTTGCGTAGGAAATGCGGAAGGCGGGGCTGAGGCCGAAGCCCGATCCCTGCACGACGGCGACGCCCTCGCTTTGCAGCAGATAGGTGGCGAATTCCTCGTCGTTTGAAATCATTTTCCCGTCCGGCGTCCGGCTCCCGATCAATCCAGCGCAGCTTAAGTAAACATAAAACGCGCCCTCCGGTTTGGGACAAGCGATCCCCGGAATCTGATTGAGGGATTCCACAACCAGATCACGACGCTCTTGGAATATCTTCACCCATTCCTTTAAAAATTCCTGCGGCCCGTTCAACGCCGCAACCGCCGCTGCCTGACTGATCGAGCAGGGATTGCTGGTCGAATGCCCCTGAATCTCGCACATCTTCTTGATAAGAATCTCCGGCCCGCCCGCATAGCCAAGACGCCAGCCGGTCATGCTATAGGCTTTCGACACGCCGTTGACGGTCAAGGTGCGGTCGTAAAGCGCAGGTTCGACCTGCGCGATCGTCGTGAATTTAAAATCGTCATAGACCAGATGCTCGTAAATATCGTCGGCCAGAATCCACACCTGCGGGTGGCGCATCAAAACATCCGCCAGCGCGCGCAATTCTTCGCGTGTATAGGCAGCGCCCGTAGGATTGCTGGGCGAGTTTAAAATCAGCCATTTGGTTTTCGGCGTGATCGCGCGTTCCAGATCCTGCGGATCAAGTTTGAATTTCTTCGTGGCGTTCGTCGCCACAAAAACCGGCGTGCCTTCGGCCAGATTGACCATATCGGGATAGGATACCCAATAGGGCGCCGGAATAATAACCTCGTCGCCCGGGCCGACGCTGGCCATAAGCGCGTTGAAAAGCACCTGCTTGCCTCCGGTGCCGACGCTGATCTGGCTCGGCTTGTAAGCCAGTTCGTTATCGCGCGCGAATTTGGCGATAATGGCTTGCTTGAGCGCGGGCGTGCCGTCCACGGCGGTGTATTTCGTTTGTCCCGCTTTGATCGCCGCATAGGCCGCTTCCTTAACGAAATCCGGCGTGTCGAAATCCGGCTCGCCGACTGACAGGCCTATGATATCCTTGCCCTGCGCCTTAAGCTCTAGCACCATTCGCGTAATGCCATGCGTGGACGAAGGTTTGACTTTGGCGAGACGGGGGGCGAGAAAGGAAGACGGGGTGGGCATTTTCCGGTGCTTTCTGTCTTGGTTGAAAGGAAAGAACGGCTTGCACCATAAGTCGGGAGCTGAGGCAGGGCAAGCAACGCGCGGCGACGGTGCAAGAAAAGCGTGTGAATAAAAATGCTTATTGACGCAGCGCACAAACTGAAAGCGATTACCGGATGAAAGCGACGATGTTAACCGGAATTAGCTGTGGACTTTTCAGGGGAATGTGGTGAGAATTTATAGAGGTGTCTGTGACTTTAGTCTTTTGTCTGGAGCTTATTAACCACATTATCTGAACGGGAGTTTAAATATGACAGATGAACAAGTCGGGAGCATAATTAAAGTCACAAAAACATATATATACGATGTTTACACGATGCGTCCCATTGATCCCCAGATGCATTGGGGGGCGGCCGGAGTTGTCGCTTTTGAGGTTGCCAAGGATCCCTTTGGCCGCGATGTGCTTTTGTTCAAAAGACACCCGTCGAAAGAATGCTTGGAAATGTGGGCGGAGAACAAAGGGTATATCACGCGCGTTTGGGGTTCCGAGACGCCCTTCGTTGAGGGGCTTCCAATGGCTCGCGGCATTGAATTGCAGTTCAGCGCGCTTGTCGTTGATTTCAGGGACATTACACTGAGCAAAGTTATCCGAGTCGCGGAGGAGAAGCCAGCCGATGAAAGGGATTTCGTCTCCGTGTCAGAGAGATTCATCGTTATTCCCCAATGGGCCATTGAGGGTTCTGAAACGGGAAGGTCAGATCAGCCAACTATCGTAAAATATGCCTTCGATAAGGCTCGGAATGAGGTTGTTCTGTTCGGTGCGGCTTCGTTCGATGTTTGTTTACCGGAAGGGGAGGGTGGCCGTGTAGAGATCGAAGGGACACAGATTAAGCCGGAGGATGTTCCCTCGGCGTATAGAGGGTTTGTTCATCCTTCATTAGGGCTACCGCGCTTAATCGCCGTTAAAGAGGCGCGGCGTCTAGCTTCGTAAACGCCTGTTTTTTTGTTGGCCTGTGAATTGGCCGGATCAATCTGCCGAGAAGCAACGGAGATGTTTTATGTGATGTCACGTTGCAACATTCGTGCGCGGACAAGGCTTCTAACGGTGCAGGCTCGTTCTTCGACGGTTTTTCTTAGGCAATCAATGTGCCCCTGTAAATCGGGAACGCCCCAATGAGCGTTTTCTTGTCTTGCGCTTGTCCACTCAACAACAGCCTTGCTAAGACTTACCAATTCCGGTTTCTGCGCGAATCTCTGCTCGATTATTTCTGTTTTTCTTTGAGCCGCCTCCAGTTTTGCATCCCAAATCTCTTTGATTTTTCTTTCAGTTGCTTCCTTTTTTGCCGCCCCAAAGTATGCGACTGATAAGAGGCCGGTTGCGACGCTTAGAATCGTTTCTGTAATGACCAATCCGGTATGGCTTCCCGCGCCCTTGCCTGAAGCGTCACAAACAGCGCTTGCGGCCAACAATAAAGATGACGCGGCTAACGCAATGCCCATTTTTAATGGCGTCATTTTCACTGCTTGTTTTCTCAGCCAATGTTTCGCGCCCATGAGTTTTTTCCCTAAGGTTGAAGTTCGGACGTAGTGTAAGTCCCAACAGAATTTTCCGAAACATGAATTTATGGTTAACATCAAATCGACAGCCTTTCCCTTACCGCCCCTTCTTCCTCCTCAACTCCGCCCAATAATCCAGCCTTTTCCTAATCTCTCGTTCAAACCCGCGCTCGACAGGCTGATAAAATTCCTGCCGTTTCATCTCGTCGGGGAAATAGTTTGCGCCGGAAAAACCTTCGGCGGTGTCGTGGTCATAGGCGTAGCCTTCGCCATAGCCGATATTTTGCATCAGCTTCGTCGGCGCGTTCAGAATATGTTTCGGCGGCATCAGCGAGCCGTATTGTTTGGCGGCGCGCATGGCCGCGCCGATGGCGACATAGGACGCGTTCGATTTCGGGGCGGTGGCGAGATAAATTACCAGCTCCGCCAAAGCCAATTCGCCTTCGGGACTGCCCAATCTTTCATAAGCCTGCCATGCGGCAAGCGACATCGGCAAGGCTTGCGGGTCGGCAAGGCCGATATCCTCGCTGGCGAAGCGCGTCAGGCGGCGGGCGATGTAACGCGGGTCCTCTCCCCCCGCGATCATACGCGCGAACCAGTACAAAGCCGCGTCGCAATCGCTGCCGCGCAGCGATTTATGCAGGGCGCTGATCAGATTGTAATGCCCCTCCTGCGCCTTGTCGTACAAAGGCCTGCGCCGCTGCACGAACGCCGCCAGTTGCGCGGGATCAAGCGTGCGGCCTTCGGGCAGAGAATAAATTTCCTCGCTCATCACCAGCAAATAACGACCGTCGCCGTCGGCCATGGCTTTCAACGCCGCGCGCGCTTCGGGAGTCAGGGGCAGGGGGCGTTTTTGGTCGTCTTCCACCCGTTGCAACAGCAAATCCAAAGCGACATCGTCCAGCCGGTTCAAAACCAGAACCTGACAGCGCGACAACAACGCGCCGTTCAGCTCGAACGACGGATTTTCCGTTGTCGCGCCGATAAGGGTCACCGTGCCGTCTTCGACATAGGGCAGCAACACGTCTTGTTGGGCGCGGTTGAAACGGTGGATTTCATCGACGAACAAAAGCGTGCCTTGGCCGGTCGCGCGTCGTCCCGCTGCCGCTTCAAAAATTTTCCGCATTTCGGCAACGCCGGAAGCCACGGCGGAAACCGGCTCGAAATACAATCCCGTGGCGTCAGCCAAAAGTCGCGCAATCGTCGTTTTCCCGCACCCGGGAGGCCCCCACAAAACCAGCGAAGCCAATCGTTTGCTGGCGACCATCCGCCCGATTGGCGCGTCCGGCGACAGCACATGATCCTGCCCTACAACGTCTGCCAGCGTACGCGGACGCAGCCGATCGGCCAAGGGGCGCGGTGTGGCGTTATCGAAAAGCGAGGGGTCGGGATGCGACATGCGATAGAGTATAGCAGGGGATTCTGTAGGGCGTCATTGCGTAAAACAACAATCGTCATATCGGCTTTCGTTGGCTAGCCGAGACACGGACAGAACAGGGTATCATAATACCACGCATAAAAACTACCCGTCCCTGCTTTATTTTGTTGACTTCCCCTCGTTTAAATTCGTACAAAGCCCACCTGAACCTAGGGAGATACCAATGTCCGGAAGAATTCGCGTCGCGAAAAGCGTGCAGAGCACAAGCTTTAGTTTGCGTCATCAAGATATCAAGAAGCAGTGGGTTGTCGTCGATGCCGATGGCGTTATTTTGGGTCGTTTGGCGGCATCGATCGCCACGATTTTGCGCGGCAAGCACCGCGCGACGTTTACGCCTTCGGTCGATTGCGGCGACAATGTCATTGTGATCAATGCCGAGAAGGTCAAGATGACCGGCCACAAGGCGGAGAACAAGAATTTCTATTACCACACCGGCCATCCGGGCGGGATCAAGGCGCGCACTCGTGCGCATATCCTTGCGGGTGAGCATCCCGAACGCGTGATCGAAAAGGCGGTTGAGCGCATGATGCCGCGCGGCCCTCTGGGGCGTCGGCAGATGACCAATTTGAAAGTTTACAAGGGCGCGGAACATCCCCACGCCGCGCAGAATCCGGCGATGATTGATTTCGCCGCCCGCAACAGCAAGAACAAGAGGGGCTAACAATGGCCACCACGCGTAAAACATCCAGCCTCACCGGCATCAAAACCGCCGTCAAGGAACAGGCCAAGGAACAGAAGAAGGAAGAAGCCGTTGTCGCCGTCGACGTCGCGGAAGAAGCGCCGAAGCACGAAAAGAAGGTCGACAAATTTGGTCGCGCTTATGCTACCGGCAAGCGCAAGAACGCGATCGCTCGCGTTTGGCTGAAGCCGGGAAGCGGCAAGATCACCGTCAATGGCCGCGCGGTCGAAGTTTATTTCGCGCGCCCTGTCCTACAAATGATCGTCAATCAGCCTTTCGCCGTCGCGGATCGGGCCAACCAGTTCGACGTCGAAGTCAACGTCGTCGGCGGCGGTTTGTCGGGGCAGGCGGGCGCCGTCAAACACGGCATTTCCAAGGCGTTGACCTATTTCGAGCCGGATTTGCGCGCGCCGTTAAAGGTCGCCAAATTCCTGCGCCGCGACGCGCGCGTGGTCGAACGCAAGAAATACGGCCGCGTCAAGGCGCGCAAGAGGTTCCAGTTCAGCAAGCGTTAAGCGCAGTTGTTTTTCGATGCGAACGGGGGAAGCGAAAGTTTCCCCCGTTTTGTTTTTCAAAAATTACCGTAATTGCTGCGGGAGAAAAAGTCGGGGGATATAGGCGGCGTGAGGAAAAAGCGATCCCAATAGCGCAGCAAAACCGGCAGGATTCCCTCTCCCCCCAAGAGGGGGGAGAGGGAGGTATCCCTCCCGGCCTTAGGGTGCAAATCACGTTGTCAGGTGATGATAGTCATCGGCGGGCGTTGCTTTATTGCCTTTATTGTCCTTAATGGTAGGGACGAGGGACGACAATAACGTTTTCAAACGGGAGGCGCGGCCATTGGCGGACGGTTGTTTGTCTCCTGCTTTGCTTTTGATTACCAGCACCGATCCGACGATTTCTTGCGCAGCGCGGGTGATTAAATCCAGAACAAAAAGTTCGAACAGGGAATCGGAGGCTCTTTTCTTTTCTTCTGCTTCTTTTTTTTCTATTTTCTTTTCTTCTTCTTGCTCGTGCCGCGCTTCTCGTTCTGCGCGGATATCTTCCGCCCTGATTTTCAGTTCGCGCCATTTTTCTACGGCGTAGACTATATCTTTCCAGTTTTTGGATTCCAAAATCATCCACAACAAGGCTCTGCGTTCCGCCTTTAGGACGTCCACGTCGCCTTTCAATTGCAGCGATTCCCAATAGTCGTCAGACGTCATTTCTTCTCCGTTCGCGATTCCGGTGTTTATCACCAGGCGGGTGGCAGGAAAGGAATTCGATGAGTTATCGACTAGATCATAAGCCAAGTTGCCGAATTCGATTGGCGGATAGTCGTTTGCGTCAGGCGCTGCGGGCATTGAATATGTCTCCTGTTATTCTGCTATACTGCGCCACGCCATAAATTATGATTTTTCGTAGGAGCGGGGTCCAGCCCGGACACTTTTCTCTTTAGTCAACACTAGCCGCTGGAAGCCCCTCCTAACAACACAA
>JARLJD010000113.1 GCA_031291395.1 Alphaproteobacteria bacterium
CCCCTATTTTTTTTGCCGGCGGCGGCCCCCGGCTCTTTTTTTTGTTTCACGCCCATGGGGCCGGCTCCACCCCCGCTCCTACGAACAGATAATTTGTGACGTTGCGAAGTATAGTCGCGGCACGAATTTTTTAACGTGAAAGAAAATCGTTAGCCTGTATTTATTTTTTTCGCCTCAAACTTCCTTCCTCAAAATCTCCTCGCTACACTTCGCCATCGTCACAGAGGCGCGGCTGATCGGGTCGGTCATGTAGAAATTCTCGATAACCGGCGCGAAGGGCTGTTTTGAAAGGCTGCCTTTTTTGCCGAAAGCGACCCAGCCTGCTTTGCAGCAACGCCCCATTTCGGCGAGCACAGGCGCGAATTCGAACATCTGCTTGCGCAAGTCCATCAGCGTGTCGAACGGTAACGCGTTTCCGAAAACGCCGGAGAAGGCGCGGATGATTTTCCAGTCTTCGCGCGCCTCGCCGGGCGGAAAGGTCGCTTGCAGCGCCAATTGCGGGCGGCCTTCGGTATTGACATAGATGCCGGATTTTTCTGTATAAGCCGCGCCGGGCAAAATCACGTCGGCGCGATGCGCTCCGCGGTCGCCGTGGTGGCCTTGATAGATGACGAAGGCATTTCCGATATTTTGCATGTCGATTTCATCCGCGCCCAGCAGCCAGATCGCTTCCATCTTGCCGCCAAGGATGTCGCGCGTCCCCAACCCGTTGGCCTGCGGGAGAAAATCGAGATCGATCCCGCCGACCCGCGCCGCCGCCAATTGCAAAACGTTAAATCCGTTCCAATCCTCACGCACGGCATTAAATTTTTCCGCTAACTCACGAACCGCATGATGCAAAGCTGCGCCATCGCGCCGCGTCAAGGCGCCCGCGCCCAGAATGAACATTGGCTTTTGGGCGTTCTTTAAAATCTCTGCGAATTCATGTTTGCCGTCGGCCAAATCCGCGATCGAACGCGGCGCAACGCCAATATGCCGGTACGGATAGCCAAGATCTACCGCCTCGCCGATAAGACCGACGCGACACCCGCCGCGCAGCCAGCGTTTGCGGATACGGGCATTGACCAAAGTCGCCTCGTGCCGCGGATCGGTGCCGATCAAAACAATCGCGTCGGCTTCCTCGATGCCCGCGATTCCGCTGTTCATAATATACGCGGCGCGGGTCGAGATGTCGTAGTCGGCGCCGTCCTGCCTGCAATCCATATGGGGCGAGCCGAGCGCAAGCATCAAAGCCCGCAACGCGAACATCGCTTCGCAATCGACGAGATCGCCTGCCAAAGCGGCAATGCGTTCGGGCGCGATGCTGCGCAATTTTTCGGCAATGACGGCAAAGGCCTCGTCCCATGAAGCCGGTTTCAATTTCCCCTCGCGCCGCACATAGGGGCAATCGAGCCGCTGGCGTTTAAGCCCGTCAATCGCAAAGCGTGTTTTGTCGTTGATCCATTCCTCGTTCACGTCCTCGTTCAGGCGCGGCAACACGCGCATGACTTCGTTGCCGCGCGTATCCACGCGAATGTTGCAACCGACGGCGTCGAACACGTCGATCGTTTCGGTTTTCTGATATTCCCATGACCGCGCCGAGAAAGCCGCCGGTTTGCTCGTCAAAGCGCCGACCGGACAAATATCAATCAAATTGCCCGACATTTCGGACGTCAAAGCCTTTGAAATATAAGTGCCGATTTCCAAATTCTCGCCGCGCTGCATGCCGCCCAGTTCCGGCGTGCCGCAAATTTCATCGACGAAGCGAATGCAGCGCGTGCAATGAATGCAGCGCGTCATCGCGGTTTTGATCAACGGCCCCAGATTTTTTTCCGGCACGGCGCGTTTGTCTTCTTTGTAACGGGTGGCATCCGCGCCGTACGCCACGGCCAGATCTTGCAAATCGCATTCGCCGCCCTGATCGCAAATCGGGCAATCGAGCGGGTGGTTGATAAGCAACAATTCCATCACGCCGCGCCGCGCTTTCTTCACCGTCGTCGTGTCGGTTCGCACGACCATCCCGTCGCTGCACGGCAGCGCGCAACTCGCGACCGGTTTTGGCATCTTGTCGACTTCGACAAGGCACATGCGGCAACTGCCCGCCACGGAAAGCTTGTCGTGATAACAAAAACGCGGGATTTCAATGCCGAGCTGTTCGCAGGCTTGCAACACAGAGGTCCCCTGCTCGACCTCTGTTTCGATGCCGTCGATGATGAGCTTAATCATAGGGTGAACACCTTGGCTGCTCCTCAATGTTAGGGCCAGATTTAGGGGGGATACTGCAGCGCGGCACGATTTATGGTTTTTTGTAGGGACGGCCTTCAACTGCAGCCTTTGTCTTTACACAAGATTGCAGCAGGATGCCGTCCCTACAGAAAACTGCTACCTGAGACATGTCAAGTCAGCAATTTCCAGATTGGGGGCGGGTATATTGGGAAAAACCATAGCAAATAAATCCGCCTATTTCATTGGGTTTTTTGGCGTTATTCAAACGATCATGGACGACGGCTTGGCTATGCGAGTATTGAGTTAACACTGTAACGCTTTGTAAATCAATCATATTTCTAAGCGCGGGACATGCTGTTTCACCTTAAACCCAGCTAAAACTGGGGTAGCCACAGTGACGTCGTGTCAACAAAACGCTACGGGTGGAGTGGCATTTTTTTGCTATGTCTCTCCGACTGGTCTTTATAGTCTCTTAACAGAGCCGCGGGAGGTGTGATTCGAGTCAAGGAAGCACTGCCAAGTATTTTTGCGGACACGCGCTTTTGCGGCAGGACAGAAGTATTTCTTCTGGTTTTTAAACGAACTGACTATAGTCATCCTTTCTAATTTCAGCGCGCCAAGCATGGAAGCGGCGTAAAAGATAAAGGGAAGAATAATGGCTGGGGGCGTGAAAAGATTTGAGTTGTCGAGAGACGGAGGAACGGCGAGCGACTCCGCCTTGCGGCGGACGGGGATTTTTCCGTGCCAGACAATTCGCGAGATGATCAGATGCGGCGAGATTACGGCGGCGGTCGAGATTAAGAACGACCAGATCCAGCCTGCGAGCATCGACCTGCGGCTCGGCAATTATGCCTATCCGGTTACGACCAGCTTTTTGCCCGGGCAAGGCGTGAGCGTTCTGGAAAAAATGAAACGGCTCGACGACCGGTTCGAGGATTATAAAATATCTTTGGCGAACACGGACGGCAAGGGCGCTTTGCTTGAGAAAAATCGGGTTTATGTGATTCCCTTGATGGAATCCATTAAGCTTAAAAGAGAGCATATGGCGCACGCCAACCCCAAAAGTTCGACCGGAAGGCTGGATATTCTGACGCGCCTGATCGTTGACGGGGCGACCAAATTCGATGAAGTCACGGACTGTTACAACGGCCCGCTTTATGTTGAAGTCGCGCCGCGCAGTTTCAGCATCGTCGTCAAGGCGGGGACGCGGCTTAATCAGCTTCGCTTCCAACGTTCGCGCGGGGAGGCTCCGCGATCGATATCCGACGAGGAATGGGAACGGCTTTTGCGCGAGGAGCAGATTGTCCGGAGGGAAGCGCCCGCCAAAGATCACGCCCCTGCCCCGCTGATCGATTGGATTTGCGGGCAACAACAGGAAGCGAGCGGCGACGCGAAAAAGATCAAGTTCAGCGAGGGCAGAGGAACGCTGCCTTTCCATGTCGATCTGAGGGGATCGGGCAAAACCGGCGAGCGGATCGGCTGGAGGTCAAAGGAAAACGCGGGGCGCGTCGATCTGAGCCGCTACGATTACGATCCGCTGGATTTTTGGGAACCGATTACCTTTCGTAAAGAGTCCTCGTTGATCCTTGACCCCAATCGTTTCTATATTCTGATGACGAAGGAATCGATCGGCGTGCCGCCGGACTATGCCGCCGAAATGCTTCCCTATGACACCAGAGCCGGAGAATTCCGCGTGCATTACGCCGGTTTCTTCGACCCGGGCTTCGGCTGGGATCCTGCGACCGGCAAAGTGGGCAGCAGCAGAGGCGTTCTGGAAGTCCGTTCGCACGAAGTGCCCTTTTTACTGGAGCATGGGCAGCTTGTCGGTTGGCTGAAGTACGAGCGTATGGCGGCAACCCCCGATACGTTGTATGGACAGGCGGGGCTGTCGAACTATCAGGGGCAGGGTTTGAAATTGGCGAAGCAGTTTTTGGTTGGGGGGGCGAGTTAGGGGTGAGAAATCGGTATATTTTTGGTCTCCCAGAAAACCGAAAAAAGAGAGATCGTCATTCCGGAAAATTTTGCGCCCTGACCAACTTTGCGGAGTAAAAACTGGCCTTGGAGGCGCAAAATTTATCCGGAATCCCATTTGTTTGCTTAGAAAAAGAAAGAAACCAAATGGGATTCCGGATAAATTTTATTGCGCGCTGGAAACTTTTGGCATGACTCGGCACCGTTCGTGCGGGCGCGAAATAAAATTTTCCGGAATGACGATCTCTTTTTTTCGGTTTTCGGGGATATTACAATCACACGCGCAAAACTTCTTCAATCGCCGCCGTGACTTTTTGCATATCGGCCATTCCGTCAACCGATTTTAGCAAGCCTTTGGCCTTGTAATACGGCAAGATCGGCGCGGTTTGGTCGTTGAAGGCTTTGAGGCGGCTTTTCATCGTTTCGGCGTTGTCGTCGTTGCGGCGCGAGAATTCCGCGCTGCCGCAGCTGTCGCACACGCCCGCCTGTTTCAAAGGCTTGAATGTGTCGTGATAACCGGCGCCGCATTTGGCGCAGGTGAAACGTCCCGACACGCGCTCGACCAAGGCGGCGTCGTCGACCTTGATTTCAACCACGGCATCGAGTTTTTTGCCAAGCTCTTTCAGCATCGCGTCCAAAGCTTCGGCCTGCGGCACGGTGCGCGGGAAGCCGTCGAGAATAAAGCCTTTGGCGCAATCCGGTTTGGCGATGCGCGTTTTGATCAGGCCGACCATAAGCGCGTCGGGAACGAGTTTGCCTTCCGCCATAATGCTTTTGGCTTCAAGGCCGAGCGGTTCTTCGTTCTTGACGGCGGCGCGCAGCATATCGCCAGTCGATAGCTGGATCATGCCGTATTTTTCTTCCAAAAACCGCGCCTGCGTCCCTTTGCCCGCGCCCGGAGCGCCGATGAGAATGATGTTCATGTTTATCTCCCCCGCAATTTCGATTTTTTAATCAGCCCTTCGTATTGATGCGCGATCAAGTGGGATTGGATGCGGGAGATCGTGTCGATCGTCACACTGACGACGATCAGGATCGAGGTGCCGCCGAGATAGAATGGGATCGCGCCGCGGCTCATCAAAAATTCGGGCAGCAAGCAGATCGCCACCAGATAGGCCGAGCCTAGAACTGTCAGGCGCGTCAACACGAAATCGAAATAATCGGCGGTGTTTTTGCCCGGACGGATGCCCGGCACAAAGCCGCCGTATTTTTTCAGATTGTCCGCCGTTTCGACCGGATTGAAAACGACCGCCGTGTAAAAGAACGAGAAGAACGCAATCAGTACCGCGTACAAAAGCATGAATAAAGGCTTGCCGTGGCCAAGCTGCGCCACGATGTCGGCAAGAATGCCGCCTTTTTCCTGAACGTTCGAGAAGCTGGCCAAAGTCAGCGGAAAAAGCAACAGCGAACTGGCGAAAATCGGCGGAATGACGCCGGAGGTGTTGATTTTAAGCGGCAGATGCGAGGCCTCGCCCCCGAACATTTTGTTGCCGACCTGACGCTTGGGATACTGGATCAAAATGCGGCGCTGCGCCTGTTCGCAGGCGACGCAAACCGCCAGAACGCCCGCAATGATGACGAGAAGCATGAGGATGTACCAACTCGATAAAGCGCCGGTGCGCCCTAAATCCAGGGTATGCCCCACAGCGACTGGAAGATTGGCGACGATACCGGCATAGATTATCAGCGAAACGCCGTTGCCGATGCCGCGCGAGGTGATCTGCTCGCCCAGCCACATCAGGAAGACCGTGCCGCCTGTCAGCGTGATCATCGTGCTGATGCGGAAGAAGATGCCGGAAATAATAACGGCGGATCCGTGCGAACCCATCATGTTTTCAAGCCCAACGGACAAGGCGTAAGACTGCACAATGGCGAAACCGACGGTCATATAGCGCGAATACTGGTTCAGCTTGACCTGCCCCGACTGGCCTTCTTTCTTCAATTCCTCGAAACTGGGCAGAATCGCAGACAGTAATTGCACGATAATCGACGCGGTAATATAGGGCATGACGCCGAGCGCGAAAATCGTCATACGCCGCAAGGCGCCGCCCGAAAACATGTTGAACATGTCCATGATGCCGCCGCTGTGCTTTTGAAAAATTTCGCCCAGCATGGCAGGATCAATGCCCGGAACGGGGATAAAGGTGCCGATGCGATAGACGATCAGCGCCAGAACCGTAAACCAGATGCGGCTTTTCAGTTCCGTCGCCTTGGAAAAGGACGAAAAATTCAAACTGGAGGCAAGAGATTCGGCAGCGGAGGGCATGATAAAGATCTAGGGTCTGGGGTCAAAACGGATGTTCTTAGAGATTCCACGAAAGAACGACCCTTTATATAGGGGGTAAGCCCTGATAAAACAAGCGGGCTGTAATGAATCTACGGCTGGGGAAGCCTCAACCCAACCCGCACGCCCTCAACGCCTTTCTTTGGTTCTTTTCCAGCATTTTGACGTCGAAATCCTGTATCAATTCCTGAAACATCCGATACCAGTTGATTTTGGCGTTCAGGCGTAGAAAGACTGCGCCAAGGCCGATTGCGGCGCGATCCATAAACACGAATTCGCGGGGCACGGTTACGCCGCCGATTTGGCGCAATTCGGCGTGGACTTTGTTCGCGGTTTCGCGGCCGTAAAAGCCGGTGTTGGTTTCGTCGATGGGGCGGGTTTTGTCCTCCAAGAGAGGCGCATAGACGAATTGCGCCCAGATGTTAAGAATCTCGACCAACCGCTTGCTTGGCTTGGTAAAACCCCATGCTTTATAGGCTTCGACCGATTGCTCCTCGCGATGATCGCGCAGAGATTCGTAGAGCGTGATGACCCCGCGCACCAATTCCGGCCTGAACACCCGGATGCAGCCGTAATCCAGCAAATTAATCCCGCCATCCTTGCGCACCGTGTAATTGCCCATATGCGGGTCGCCGTGGATGACGCCGTAGCTATAAAACGGCGTGTACCAAGCGTGGAACATGTTGATCGCGACGCGATTGCGGTCGGTCAAACTTCCGCGCGCGGCAACGTCGATCATCCTTTCGCCGTCCAGCCATGTCATCGTCAGCAGCCGATTCGTGGAAAGTTCGGCAATCGGTTCGGGGATGTGGACGTTCGGGCTTTGCGCATGCATCAGGCGATAAAGCCGCATATGCTTGGCCTCGCGCGCATAGTCCAGTTCTTCGTGCAAACGTTCCGCAATTTCCGTTTGGACTTCCTTGGTCGAAACCGCGCGGTCGTAATGTTCGAAGACCGCCAGAACAATTTTCAACTGGCGTAAATCGGCCTCGACCGCCGATTCCATGTCGGGATATTGCAGCTTGCAGGCGAGCGGCCTTCCGTCGTGCGCGACCGCCCTATGCACCTGCCCTAAAGACGCGGCGGCGCAGGCTTCGTGGTCGAACGTTTTGAATTTTTCTTCCCAATCTGCGCCCAACTCCGCCAACATCCTGCGCCGCACGAAAGGCCAGCCCATGGGAGGCGCGTCGGCCTGAAGCTGCGCGAGTTCTTGCGCATATTCTTTCGGCACCGCGTCGGGGATCGAAGACAGAATCTGCGCCACTTTCATCAGCGGGCCTTTGAGAGCCCCCAAAGCGATGCGCAAGCGTTCGGCTTGTTTCTGGCGGTCGGCGGAAATCCCCAGCAACTTCTGCCCCGCTGCCCGCACGCCGAAATTCGCCATAGAGGTCGAGACTTTGGCGTAGCGGGTGACGCGCTTGCGGAGGGTGGATTTATTTGAGGGGGAATTCATACCCCGCATCTTAACAAGCAACTGGTTTTCCGCAGAGACAAATTTTCAGTCTTTGTCTTTCCGCCGAAGAGAGGTTTTGAATGATTTAAACCTTCTCAAGATTTCTGAGCGCCCTTCTGCAATTCCATCTCCGAATTGGATGCCCCTTAAATGCCAACTTTTCCGCTTCGATAGCTGCATTGCCAAATTTATGCCCCGCTTCGGTGGCATGTATCCACCACCCTCTGGAGTCCGGTTCATACATGATTAATCTGGCTTTCTCATACGCTTGCAAAGCCAATACTCTGTCTATCGGTTCACCCCACAAACCAAATCCACGGAACTGTGGAATAGGAATACTATCGACCACTTTCGAAATCAAAGTAAGTGTTGTCGAATATCCGCACCAGAAACTTGAATTCCAGTCAAACTTATCAATAACCTTACCAAAAGTTGTCTCAAAAGGCGTATCAATTGGCAGAGGTGGGAGAGCATCTGCAAGTAAAGCCCCTGCCGGAGTTAGCCGAATCGTGTAGTCTTTTTTGTAATCAAAATCTGATCCGACATTCATTCTGCGACCACCTGCCTCGTATATCTCGGCGTAGCCCAATCCAACATATGTCGTTGCCGTATCAATAACCGCCCCATTGGTCGGCATGTCGTGGTAATTTTCTCTTATCGAGAGATGGTTGGCTTCACCACCTTCTGATTTAAGCACTTCCAATAACCGCAGCATGAGAATATCTCCTTTATATATGGATGAATTGTGATTAACGCACGGACTTGCCTACCATTTATCCCCCCCGTCCGTCTATTCCTATTTTACTTTCATCAATTCAAACCCCATATCTTTCCATCTGTTTCCTTAAATCAACCGGCGAATTTTTCCTCGTCACATCGGCGACATCGACCCAGTGATAACGGCTGATTTCCGCGGGATCGGCTTGAATGTCCGGCTTTTGATCGACGCTGTAGAGATAGATCAGGTCGTAATGCCAATGCGCCGGTTCGTTTTTCTTGACGCTGGCGGGGATGGGGTGCGCGTCGATGACGAAAGGCACAGGGTTGGTCGCGTCATATAAAGGCGTCGCCTCGATGCCGGTTTCTTCGCGCAACTCTCGCGCCGAGGTTTGCCAAGGAAGTTCGCCTTTATCAATATGCCCGCCGCCGGAAAACACCCAACGGTTCAGTTTGGCATGATAGACGCGCAAAACGCTGTGAGACGGTTTGTGCCAAACAAGAGCGCTGCCCGTCAGATGGCCGGCAAGATTTTTCTTGCGGTCTGTCCATTCGCCATAAGCCTTCAGGAAAATACGCAACGCCTGAAGGCTTTCGGTTTCGCCGAAAATATCCGCATAGGCCGAGAGAATGCCTTGAAGATGGTTTTCGAGCGACATAGATCCCCAAAATGTCAAAGAACGCTCACTGCCTTACCATATCCCTTATCTGCGTCGGCGTCATGCCTTCCGGTTCGCCGACATAGGCGATCGTCATTTTATCGGGCGAGAACCAGCGGTCGAGGACTTGGGTGATGTCTTGAGCCGTCACGTTGCGGATGATTTCGCTGTAACGGTCGAGATAATCGCGGCCGAGATTGTGCCTTTGCATATAAACCAAAGTCGCGGCGATTTTGTCGGTCGAGGTCAGGGACAAAGGCTGCGATCCCGTCAGGTAATCCTTGGCCGCCGCGATTTCCCGCACGGTCGGGCCTTCGTCGTGGAAACGGCGCATCGTATCGCGGATCGTGTCCAAAGCTTCGCCCACCTTCGGGTTATCGACGTCGGATTCGCCGATGATCAGGCCGTCATGTTGCGCGGGGGCAAGCTCGGTCGAAATGCCATAGGTCAGCCCCTTCTTGTCGCGCACGTCCTGCATCAGGCGCGAGGAAAAGCCGCCGCCGCCCAGGATATAATTGGCAATCTGCGCGGCGTAATAATCGGGGTCGTCGCGTTTGGGGCCGGGCATCGCGAAGAGCATTTCGGTTTGCGTGCCCTCGCGCCGCACGAGGATCGAGGGCGTGTCCGTCATTTCATCGACATCGGCGATGGGCGTCAGTTGCGCTTTGGCGGGCAGGTCGGCGAATATTTTATCAAGCGCCGTGGCCAGTTCCGCGGGCGTCATATCGCCCGCGACGGCCACGGTGACGTTGTCCAATGCCAGATGATGCGCGGCGAAATCCTGTATGTCCGCGCGCGTGATCGCCTTTAACGTCTGCATCGTGCCCAAATGGCGCTGGCTGTAAGGATGCCCTGCGAAAATTTGCGAGAACAGGGCGTAACGCGCTTGCCAATCGGGGTCGGAGAATTGCTGGCGCATCGCGGCGAGTTGCTGCCCGCGCAGGCGTTCAATGTCGTTGGCATCAAAGCGCGGCTTCGTCAAAGCCAGATGCAAAAGCTTGAAGGCTTCGGCTTTATCCGCGCTGAGGCACTTGATGCCGCCGACGAGTTCGTCTCTTCCGTCGCTGAAGGCGAGCGTGATCGACTTGTCGGCCAGTTGCCGCTGAAACGCCGCGGAATCATACGACCCCGCGCCTTCCGTCAGCGCGTTCATCGTCAGGTGTGCCAGCCCCTGCTTGTCGGCGGGGTCTTGCTCGCTGCCGCCCTGAAAAGCAAAACGCATCGCGACGATTGGCAATTTATGGTCTTCCACCAGCCACGCTTTGACTCCGGTTTCGGGGGCGGTGACTTCGGTGATTGTGACGGCGCGGGCGGGGGAGGAGATCAGGGCGCATACCAAAATTAAAGCAACAACCCAACCACCGTCATTCCGGAAAAATCGCTTTTTTGCTCTTTCTTGCAAAAAAGCGATTTTATCCGGAATCCCATTTGTTACTCTTGCTGCAGACAAAGAAACCAAATGGGATTCCGGATAAAATCGCATTTTTTGCAAGAAAGAGCAAAAAAAGCGATTTTTCCGGAATGACGAAGAATGGATTTGTTTTAGCAGCTTGAACATGCGTTTTCCTTATCCCCAATCCCGTATCGCAACGAAAACACCCAGACCGACGATGACAAGCCCAGCCAGATATTGCGGCTTGAAAGGTTCGCGGAGAAGAAAATAGGCGAGAATACCGCCGACGATTGGGGCAATAAGCTCCATCAATTGATAATGCGTAACGGGAATTTTCGCTATCACATAACAATAGAGAGCATAGCTAATGAAGTTAATGATGCCAAAAATCAACAACCCACCCCATGTGGCCGTTGACAATCTTGCCAGAGAAAAACCCTTTTCGTAAAAGATGGACGACGCAAACGCAAACGACGAGACAATCAACGCCGTCATGCCGACAAAAGCAAAAGAGGGAATAGCTGACAAAAGCTTTTTCGCGATAGGGGAAAGCGCTCCATAACAAGCAACCGTGAGAAGCCCCGTCAAATAAATCCCTATATTCATCTTATCCCCGTTTCATGCCCGATCAGCGGTTGGGCGGCTTCGCGGCTTGCGGGAGTAGCATGCGGGTCGGGGAGCAGCGCGCCCATCAGCTGGCGCGGCGTTCCCGCTAGGTCGCGCAAGGCGACGTTGACTTGATCGACGGTCACGGCGTTGATGTGGTCGGGCCATGCTTCGACATCTGCAACGCGGTGTCCCGTGGTCAGCGCCATGCCGAAGGCATAGCCAGGCATCATCAGCCCTTCGCGCGCGAAAATCGCCGAACGTTGCAGGCGGCGTTTGGCGTCTTCGACCGTCTGCGCCTCAAGCCCTTTTTTCGCGCTGTCGGCCAGAACTTTATGCATGGCTTTTTCCAGCTTTTTATACGTCACGCCCGGACGCGGCGACGCCGCAAGGGTAAAGCTGGTTTCGCCGCGCGCGTCGGGGTCGTAACTGGATTCCACGGCGCTGGCTATCCCCTGCCCTGTCACCAGTTTCTGGTATAAAACGCCGACTTCGCCGTCGTCCAAGGCTTCGGCCAGAACTTCATAGGCGTATGCCTCG
This sequence comes from Alphaproteobacteria bacterium, assembly GCA_031291395.1. Classification (GTDB taxonomy): domain Bacteria; phylum Pseudomonadota; class Alphaproteobacteria; order UBA9219; family UBA9219; genus CAIXLI01. The sequence goes on from JARLJD010000113.1 coordinate 11,829, forward strand.
CCGTTTTTCTGCGTTGCATAGGAGGGAACGGCAAAACGCCAAACGACCTCCGGCTGCTCGACGCCCACATCCATAGAGGTGAATTCATGCGTTTTGGGTTTGGGCGCGGGGCCGAAGACGTGGCGTTTGGCGACTTCGCGTTTGGGTACGCGGCCATAGGTCGCTGCCGCAAGGCGCATGACGTCTTCGACTTTGACGTCGCCCGATATCACCACCACAGCGTTGTTCGGCGCGTAATGGGTTTCGTAAAATTCCCGCGCATCTTCGGGGGTAAGCTTTTCGATCTCCCTCTTCCAGCCGATCACGGGACGGCCATAGGGATAATGCGGCATGAATTTGTGATCGAATTTTTCGTAAAAGCGCCCTTCGGGGCTGTTGTCGGTGCGCTGCTGGCGCTCGTCGAGCACGACATGCAATTCCGGGCCCGCCGTTTCTTCGGTAATGCGCAGATTTTGCATGCGGTCGGCCTCCATCTGCATAATCATCGGCAAACGCGAGGCTTCGACGGTTTCGTAATAAGCGGTGTAATCGTAGGAGGTAAAGGCGTTATCCTGCCCACCCTGCCCCGCGATCATTTTGCTGAACTCTCCCGCAGGAATGTTGGCGGTGCCGCGAAACATCAGATGTTCGAGATAATGCGCGAGGCCGTTCTTGCCTTTGACTTCGTCCGCCGCGCCGACTTTGTACCAAACCATTTGGCTGACAACGGGAGCGAGGGGGTTAGGCACCACGACGACCTGTAGGCCGTTCGAGAGCGTGAAATTTGTGGGGTAGAAGACGGCGGCGTGGGCGGTTAGGGAACAAAAGATGAGAATAAAAGCGGCCGTCTTTCCAGCGAAAGCGGGAATCCATCGCGAGCGATGGCGAGCATATAAGTCAAACAGCAGTTCAGACAAACCCGCCGCTGGACTCATATGCCGCGCAGACGCGCGGCGATGGATTCCCGCTTTCGCGGGAATGACGATGTATTTTACCCATCCCCTCATCACAACCCCAACCAACCGCTGGTCGTCTTTTCGATCACGGGCGTTGCGCCTTCTGTCACGGGTTTGTTGTCTTCCTTGGCTTTCTTGATGCGCTCGGCTTCTGCCGCAGCGTCGACGGTTGTGGCGGGTTTTTGATCGTCGCTCCAATGCAGCAGTCGATCGACCAGATGGGGCGAAGCCACGACTTTCTGCGCCGATTCACGATCCACCGTTTCGCGAATGTCAGAATCGGCCTTCGACACCCCCGCCGCGGTCAGTAAAGCTTTTTCAGCATCCGACGGCGCGCTTTCCTGCGCGGGCGCAGCGCCGTTAAACAAAGCTGCGCTGGCTTGTTTGTCCGTATCGATCGCTTGCGGACGCGGTTCGCCGGGACGGGGTGGGCGCAAGCCAAAATCCGGCGGCATCGACAAAGGCGGGCGTTCGACCACCGCAAATTCGTCGGGGGAACTGCGCCCCAAGCCCAAATCCTCGCGCGTCTCGCCGCAGGCCGCCAGAAGAAGAACGGATACACCGAGAAGAAGCAATTTACGCGATAAAGGCATCATATACTCACGAGTTTGAAGCGGTTTCTCGACAGTCGTCATTTCCCCCTTACCATACCATCGATGAGCAGAAGCGCAACGCCTGTGACGATCGCGGCGTCGGCGACGTTAAAAGCGTACCAATGATAGTTATGATAGTAAAAATCGAGGAAATCCGCCACCGCGCCATAGCGCAGACGATCAATGACGTTGCCTATCGCTCCGCCCATAATCGCGCCCAAGGCTATAGCAACAGGGGTTGAGCTGGTTCGCCACAACCACCGCCCTAATAAAACAACGATAATAGCCGCAACGCTCATCAGAATATAGCTCATGTAGTGGGTCTGGCCGCTGCGGCTCAGAAAACCGAAAGTGACGCCTTTGTTCCAGACCAGAACTAAATTCAGGAACGGAGTCACGGGAATCGTGCGCTGCACATCCCCCATGCGGTCGAGAATCAACCATTTGCTGAGCTGATCAATAAGGCCGACAAAGGCCATAGTATAAAAGCCGGTAGTTGAACGGTAGTGCATATTGACGCGCCCAAATGAGGAGAATGGAGAAAAATTAGACAAAAGGCGGGAGCGGATCAATGGGAAAAGCGGGGTAGCTCACCCCACGAAATTATTCGCCAACCACCCCATAATCTCTCTTGCGACATCCGGCCAGCTGTCGTCGAGCATGACGGCGTGGGCGACGGCGGGAAGGATTTTACTTTTACCTTTCCAAAATTGGGCTTCGTAACGGAACTCGAATTCCGGCACAAGGGCGTCTTCGTCTCCCCCTAAGGCCAGCGTCGGCACATAGGCTTTGGGTTGCCTGAAATCGGGCCAGCTTGCCTCGAGGGAAACGCGCGCGGATTCGCGCTGCAGAAAGGGCAGGATATCCTCCATCTGCCGCGCGGTTTTGGCGTTGCTGAAAAGAGCCTCGCCGATAACGCGCAGATCGACGTGCGCGGGGCCAAGCGTCATCAGCATGCCCAGTTGCAAAGCCAGCAAAGGCCGGTTCAAGGCTATATGCTGCATCGATCCGTTCAAGCCCAGCAAGGACGGCGCCGCCAAAAGCACGAGGCCTTTGACCGTGTTTTCGAGCGCGTATTTTTGCGCCAGATAGCCGCCCAGCGAATGGCCGATCAAAACCGGCGGTTGATCGAAAAGCTTGACCCCCGCGTCGATGTCTTGCAGGTAATCTGCTATGCCATAGCTGTTGATCCGATCGGTGTTTTCGCCTTTGCCGTGGCCGCGCAGGGAAATCGCCGCGCCGTGCCAGTTGGCCTGCGCAAACGCGGGAAGAAAAAATTTCTCCCATACCCACGCGCCGCAATAAGAGCCGTGGATGAAGAGCAAAGGCGGTCTTTGATTAGCAACGCCAAAGCGAATGACTTCCATTTCGGGAGACTTTCATGAGAGGGGAAGTGGGCAATCAGTGGTGGGCTTCTCATCTAAATTGAAGGGATTCATACTGAAGGAAGAGTGGCAGAGTCCCCTCCCCCATAGAGGGGGAGGGGATTCCGCCGTTTCTGTGACGGGTGTATTAGAAATCACTTTAAGACGCACCGCTAAGCCTTTATCATAAGAACCTGATAAAAGCTGCCGAAGAGTTTTTCTCGATGCGTGATGCGGCTGGCCCAAGGCTGGGGCAACCATGCCGATACGTCTTCGTGATTCCAGATATCGGGCGCGAAAGGCTCCAAAATGGCGAGGAACGGAAGCCACAAATAGCGCAGCGGATGCCACCATTTCGGCTTGGCGAATTCGAGGATCAGGACATCGCCGCCCGGCTTGACGATGCGGAAAGCCTCGCGCAAAGTTGCCTCGCGCACATCGCGCGGCTGTTCGTGCATCAGGAAGAACAGCATGGCGCGGTCGTATGACGCATCCGGCAGGGATAATTTGGATACGTCCATGTTCAAGCGGCGAACTTTGTTCCCCGGCGGAAGCTTGCGCTGCAGATTTTCCAGTTGCGGCTTGACGACATCGACGACGTCAAGGCTGCCGCCCGACGCCTCGACTTTGGCGTACAACAGCTTGGTCAGGCTGCCGTAAACGCAGGACAGTTGAACCGTGCGCCCGGGCAGATGATCCCCGAACACGCGCAAGGCGGCATCGCGCAGCAGCTTGTAACAACCCCACAAAATAAGATCGACCAACCATTCGCGCTCGAAAATCCTTATCGCCCAAGGACGGACATAGGCCCACCAGTAGGTTTTTTCCAGATAATCAGGAACGACGACATCGGCCGTGGGCGCGTCTTCCTCGTAATCGGGAGCAAGGGCGAGCGAACCGGATACTTTGAAACTTTGAGGCGCGGAAATGGGAACCTCCCATAGGCAGGAATGAACGGGGGAGTCGAAAACCGACACCCTGTTACACCGTTGATTCCCAAAAGTCAAAAAACAGAAGGCTGTCCTGTCTTGTTTCAAGCGGCTCTCTATGATTTGATGCCGCTTCGGATATTTCTCGCGAACAGGAAAGACATATGAACTGGACTCAAGCCACTACCCGCACGCATTTCTCTCCGCAATCGATCGGGACGATTCATTTTGTTGGGATCGGCGGCATCGGGATGAGCGGGATTGCCGAGATTTTGCACAATCTCGGTTATAAAGTTCAGGGCAGCGATCAAAACGACAACGCCAATGTCAAACGCCTGCGCGACAAGGGTATTGCGATATATATCGGCCACAAGGCCGAAAATGTGGCTGACGCTAACGTCGTCGTGATTTCTTCCGCTGTAAAGCGCGACAATGTCGAAGTCGTCGCGGCGCGCGCGGCTTTTTTGCCGATCGTTCGCCGCGCCGAAATGCTGGGCGAATTGATGCGCCTGAAATGGGCTGTCGCGGTGGGGGGAACGCACGGCAAGACGACGACGACCTCGATGATCGCGGGAATGTTCGAGGCCGCGCAGCTTGATCCGACTGTTATCAACGGCGGCATCATCAATGCCTATGGCACGAATGCGCGCCTTGGCGGCAGCGAATGGATGGTGGTCGAGAGCGACGAGTCCGACGGCAGCTTTACCAAATTGCCCGCCACGGTGGCGATCGTCACCAACATCGATCCCGAGCATATGGATCACTATCACACGTTCGACGCCGTGCGCCGCGCTTATGAAACTTTTGTGACGAATATTCCCTTTTATGGCTTCGCGGTTTTGTGCGTCGATCATCCCGAAGTGCAGGAGCTGGTGTCGCGCGTACAGGATCGCAAGATCGTGACCTATGGCTTCTCGCCGCAAGCCGATGTGCGCGCGATCAATGTCGAGGCAAAGCCTAACGGCACGCGCTTCGACGTGGTGGCGACGGATCGCAGAGCCGATCGTTCGCGCGTGATCGAGGGATTCTTTCTGCCCGTGATCGGACGCCATAACGTGCAGAATTCTCTGGCCGCGATCAGCGTCGGATTGCAGCTAGGCTTTGCCGATCCTGTGTTGCGTTCGGCGCTAGCGAAGTTCGAAAGCGTCAAACGCCGGTTTACCCGCACCGGCGTTGTGAATGGTATTACGATCATCGACGATTATGGGCATCATCCGGTCGAGATCGCGGCGACGTTGAAGGCGGCTTTGCAAGCGAAGGGCGAGAGCGGCAGGATTATCGCCGTAATGCAACCGCACCGCTATTCGCGCTTGTCGAGCTTGTTTGGCGATTTCTGCAAGACCTTCAACGACGCCGACAGCGTGATCGTCGCTGATGTTTACGCCGCGGGCGAGCAACCAATCGAAGGCGCGACGCAAGACGCGCTGGTCGAAGGTCTACGCGCGCACGGCCACCGCGACGTTTATGCTTTGCGCGACCCTAAAGATTTGGCTCCGATGATTGCGGATTTGGCGCAGCCGGGGGATTACGTCATCTGCCTTGGCGCAGGAACGATCAGCGCGTGGGCTTATGCATTGCCGGAGGAATTGGGGACGATTTTAGAGAAGAAGAAAACGGCATAGTGAGCCAACGCAAGAAAATAAATAGGCTAAATAGTGCAGAAAAACCGGCCTAATCCCCTCTCCCCCTCTTAGGGGGAGAGGGTTAGGGTGAGGGGGGACTCGGGAATTATACCCCAACCGCCCCCCTCACCCCGCCCCTCTCCCCCCAAGAGGGGGGAGAGGGAGTCCCCTCAGCTTTGGGTTGCCAATCGAGTCCCTTATTTTTCTTTTACAAAACCGCACGCGCGTTTGCGCCGACATCCTCTGCGATCACCACAAGATAGGCCAAATCTTCAGCTTCGCGCCAGCGGCGGCAGGCTTCGGCTGTGCGTCTTGTTTCGTGTTCCGGCGTGGAAAGGGGGTTGCTGAGTAGGCGAAGATATTCCTCGTGCGCAGATTCGGCTCGAACTTCAAGCCAACTTTGCAGATGGTCAATGTCGATCTCGTCAAGCTCGGACGGCGTCAGCGCATTGCGAATGCGCAGCGAGACGTGAGCGCCATAGCGTTGGAGCAACTGCTCATATGTTAAAATGAGTTCCTCCCCTTTGTTGCAAGAGCGCGTGTAGGCAGCTCCTACAAAAAATATGATTAATGCCTCGTTTGATAACGGATATTTTCCTTCATTGCCGACATAACATTGCGTAATCGATCTTCATCCGAGAGCCGTGATACGCAAAGCTCCGGTATTCCTTCAAATTGCTCAAGCGTACGCAAAATGGCGCGCGCGTTGTCCAAACCGAAGCGGTCTTCCAACTCGACAAAATCAAGACTCTCGAAAGCAAATGTATTGTTTTTCATAAGCTCTCCTCTTATGCTCCCGCTTCGTTTGGCCGCCAAAAATTACCTTTGTTGATTATGACTATCACAGATACCATTTTCGGACAATAACCTACCTATTATTTGTTGTAAAGGGCAAAAAAGGGGGACGATCATTTTTTTCGTCCCCTCTTTTTTACTGCAGAACGGCACAAGTCGCGCTTATTCGTGGAGCGGCTTCCTAGCCACGACCACTTGTTTTTATGTCACTAGTCGCGGCTGGAAGCCGCTCCTACGAACATCACAATTCGCTCCTACAAAAGATATATTTAAGCGTCAAATGGATCCCGCCGCCAATTTGACCTTCAGCCCGTCAAGGTCTTTGGTGAAAACGATTTGGCAGGCGAGGCGCGAATCCGGCGTGACGTCGAACGTGCCGTCGAGCATGCCGATTTCTTCTTCGCCGGGCTCGGGAAGCTTGGCCTTCCACGCGGGATCGACGTAAACGTGGCAGGTCGCGCAGGCGCACGATCCGCCGCATTGCGCCAGAATGGGAATCCCGCCTTCGCGGATAATTTCCATCAGCGTCCATTCCTCGGTCGCTTCCAGCTCGTGTTCTTTGCCTTCCATATCGGTCAGATAGACTTTCATTTTTGTTCTTCCTGTGTTGGTCGTTATGCAGCAGTGCCCTTCTCCACGCCCAGCTTGCCTTGAAGGTCGCTGCTGGAAGTCGTGTATTGGAAACGGTATCTTTTATCGGGATGAATATAGGCGAAAGCCTTTTTTGCCATAAGCGCGGCTTCGTGAAAGCCCGATAGAATCAGTTTCATCTTGCCCGGATAGGCGTTGATGTCGCCGATCGCAAACACTCTCGGTTCGCTAGTTTCAAAATCCGCCGTATTAACGGGGATCAGGTTTTCGTGCAGATCAAGGCCGAAATTCGCCACCGGCCCCAGTTTCATCGTCAGGCCATAGAAAGCAAGAACGCAGTCGCAGGGAATCTCGTTCGCGTTTTTGGAGTCGTCGATCAGGACGATGCTTTGAACCTGTCCGGCTTCACCCTTGATCGCGCTGAAATTGCCGATTTTCAGATCCATTTGGCCGGAAGCCACAAGAGCGCGCATTTTGCCGACGCTGTCGGGTGAGGCGCGGAATTCGTCGCGGCGGTGAACCAGCGTCACATGTTTGGCCAGCGGCTGCAAATTCAACGCCCAATCGAGCGCCGAGTCCCCTCCTCCGGCGATGACGATGTTTTTGTTGCGGAACTGGTCTTTCTTGCGCACAGCGTAGAACACCGATTTGCCCTCGAATTCTTCAATGCCCTTGATGGGGGGACGTTTGGGCATGAAGCTGCCTCCCCCCGCCGCGATGACGACGATTTTGGAGTCGATCACAGTGCCCGCGTCGGTCGTCAAACGCCATGTGCCATCGGGCAATTTGGCCAAGCTTTCGGCCATTTGGCCGAAATGGAATTGGGCGTTGAAAGGCTTGATCTGCTCCAGCAAACGCTCGGTCAATTCCGCGCCTGTGCACACCGGAACGGCGGGAATGTCGTAGATCGGCTTTTCCGGATAAAGCTCGGCGCATTGGCCGCCGGGTTTATCGAGAATATCGACAAGATGGCATTTGATGTCATTCAAGCCCAGCTCGAACACGGAGAACAGGCCTATGGGTCCAGCGCCTACGATCACGGCGTCGGTCTGAATAGGGTTTTGCATCGCGGCATCGATCATCGTTAACTTTTCCTTTTTCTCAATCACCAAGCTCTTTGACACAAGAAGCGGCAGTTGTAGCCCCTCTCTGCCCGCTCTTCGCGGGGGGAGAGGGGAGATACAGAAATCCAAGCAAGAGCAAAAGCTGGAAGGGGGTGAGGTGGGGGGTCAAGGGCGCGTATAGCCTCCACCACCCACCTCACCCCTTTCGTTCTATTGCTCTTGTTCCACGTTCTGTCACCCCCCTCTCCCCCCGCGAAGAGCGGGCGGAGAGGGGTTATCGGCACCGCTTAGCTTAAAGGCTCCCCTTTTCCTCAATCAAGCGTCTTTAGCCGAAGGAGGGCGCGGCATCAAGTGTTTCGCGCAAGAGGGAAATAAACGTTTAATTTTCTGCGATAACGACCGGATCTTTGTCGATCTTCGTATAGAAACCCGTGACGTTCGACAAGAAAAAGACCGCGAGCGCAAGGATCAGGAAACCGTTGTGCGTCGCCAGCGCCAAACCGGCATTGGACAGATAAGCGCCTACCAACAACGTCGGCGCGAGTTTCAGGAACATGTTTGCCGTTTTCTGTTCCCTCACAAAATCGGCAAGCGCGTAAGAACCGCATCCCGCCACAATGCACAGCCCCAACATCATCTGGGAGGTAGAGGCCAAAGAGGATCCCCGCGCAAAAACCGCATCCGTCAGCAATCCGACTCCGTTCATGCACAGCATTGCGAATGGCACGCCCACAGGCTTGGCGCGCGCCAAACTCTGCGCTTTTTCAGGCATAGACCGCAAGGCGCGTTGGGCAAAGGCGCGCATCCTCAGAATGATCCGCGAAATAACGCCGGATTCGCAAGCGATATGCCGCGCCTGATCATCGCCATAGGCCAGCAAAACCATATGCGCCAGCATCGCGAACGCAGCCCCCGATAATTTCGGCGGACTGACCCACCCCTTCGCCGCAAAAGCGAACCCAAGATAACAAAGATCGCCGACGATATTGCACAAAGCCATAATCGAAAAAGGATGCGCGCGGAGATAACGGAAAAAGGACATGGGTCTAACCGCGTTCACGCCCCCGTATACTTCGGCTCGCGCTTGGCGGCGTGGGCTTTGATGGCTTCGTGGAAATCGAAGGTTTTGACGCCGACATTCCAGAACGTGGCTTCCAACGACAATTGGGCGTTCAAATCCTGATCGAACGCCTTGTCGATAAGCCTTTTGGTCGCGCCATAAATGCGCGTCGGGCCGGCGGCGAGTTTTTCCGCCAAAGCGAAGGATGAGGCTTGCAAGGCATCGTTGGCGACAACTTTGTTGACCAGCCCCCATCTTTCCGCCGCCTCGGCAGAAAAATCCTCGCTAAGCATAAGAATCTCGCTCGCCCGCGCCGATCCGACCTTACGGGGAAGAAAATGGGTCGCGCCGCCGTCCGGCACCATCGCATGCGGCGTATAGCCCGCGTTAAAAACTGTTCGCTGCGTCGCGACCACAAAATCGCTGGCGAGCATGAAGCTGAACCCCGCCCCCGTCACGCGACCATCGACGGCGGCGATGACCGGCCTTTCCATCGCCTGAAATTCGCGGATAGCGGTGTAGAAAAACTGCACTTTCAGAAAAATTTGTTCCTGAATGGCGTTGGCGTCGCCCAGAAAAACCTTCATATCGTGGCCATTCATGAAAGCGTCGCCCGCGCCGCGCAAGAGAACGGCGCGCAAAGCCCTGTCCTCGCTTACCGCCTTGAGCTTCTCATGCAGCATCTTCGCCATTGACGCGGTCAAGGCATTGCCTTCCTGAGGACGGTTGAAGGTAATGACGAGAACGGCGCCGCGCGTCTCGAAAAGAATTTCTGCTTCCATGGCTTTCTCTCCTAAAAGAAGGCCAGTTTACCCCATGCTCTTGCGACCGCAAGGTAAATTCGTTAACATTCCCTATGACCTTTCTTCGTGAAATTCTGATGGAAACGAAACGCATCGGCGCGATACAGCGCATCGCCGCCGTTGACGCCGACAGCGGCACCGAAGTCGTCTTCCAAGCCCCTGCGTCCGCCAGTCCCGAAGAAATCCGCCGCATCGCCGCGAGCAAGCTGCGGTATGTGATGGAGAAAAAGGAAAAGGCGGCGCGTTAGCGCTTCATATGTGTTGACAATAGCAACACACTTGGCCTATCTTCACGCTATGAGACAGGAAGGTCAAACCAAAGCCGAGGTCAACATCCATCTGCGCGCCCGCGTAGGCGATAAGGATTTCATCGACCAAATGGCGGGAATTGTCGGGCTTAACCGTTCGCAATTCATGATGATGTCGGCGTTGAAAGAAGCTAGAAATATCATGCTTGACCAGACGACCCTTTCCGCCGATGCGAAAGCCTTTCAGAAAGTTATGAACTGGATGGACAAAACGGCCTCGCCCAAAGAGATTAAAGGCATGAAACGGCTTCTGGCGGCGAAGGCGTTCCGGCAAGATGACTGATGTCGGGGAACAGCTTCTCGCGCCTATCCTCCTGAACGAGAAGCACGAGTGTTCGACGTTCAATTCTGGCGAGCCTATCCTCGATGAATGGCTGCGCAATCGCGCGTTGCCCAATATACACTCCGGCGCAAGCCGCGCTTATGTCGCATGCCCGCGAAGTTCGCGGAAGGTTGTCGGTTATTACGCCCTTTGCATGGGGCAAATCCTCAGTCAGGATGTTGCGGGTTCTATGCGCCGCAATATGCCGAAACATATTCCCGCCGTGATTTTGGGAAGATTGGCTATTGACCTTGCGTGGCAAGGAAAAGGGCTTGGCGGCCAGTTGCTTTCCGACGCAGTGCATCGTTCGCTGAAGGCATCCGGCATCGTCTCCGCCCGTTTGGTTATCGTTCACGCGCTGTCCCCGTCCGCCGAGGCCTTTTACCAGCATCATGGATTTGTCCGCTTGCCGATCGAAGCGCCAACGCTTGCGCTTGATTTAGGCAAGCTTGTAAGGCTACGATCCATTTAATTCCCCCTTCTCACCCCTAACCGGAGGTTTTGTCATGACCCGCAAAAAAATCGCCTTAATCGGCGCTGGACAAATTGGCGGAACGCTTGCGCTTTTGGCGGGGATGAAGGAGTTGGGGGATATTGTTCTGGTCGATATTGCGGAAGGCATTCCCGAAGGCAAGGCTTTGGATATTTCTCAGGCAGGGCCGGTCGAAGGCTTTGACGGCAAACTCTCCGGCGGAAACGATTACAGCCTGATTGAAGGCGCGGATGTCGTAATTGTCACAGCAGGCATTCCGCGCAAAGCGGGCATGAGCCGCGACGATCTGATCGGCATCAACACCGGTGTCATTAAAACCGTCGGGGAAAACATCAAGAAATACGCGCCGAACGCGTTCGTCATCGTCATCACCAATCCGCTCGACGTTATGGTTTGGGCGATGCAGCAAGTCACCGGCTTTCCCGCCAACCGCGTCGTCGGCATGGCGGGCGTTTTGGACAGCGCGCGTTTTTGCGCTTTTCTGGCACAGGAATTCAATGTTTCGGTCGAAGACGTTTACGCCTGCGTCCTCGGCGGCCACGGGGACAGTATGGTGCCTTTGGTTCGCTATTCCTCGGTCGCGGGCATACCTTTGCCGGATCTCGTCAAGATGGGCTGGACGACGCAGGAACGCATCGACGCGATCGTCAAGCGCACGCGCGAGGGCGGCACGGAGATCAGCAAGCTGTTCAAAACCGGCACCGCTTTCTACGCTCCCGCCGCTTCGGCGATCGCTATGGCGGAAAGCTTTTTGAAGGATAAAAAGCGCATTCTGCCCTGCGCGGCGCAATTGAACGGCGAATATGGCGTTTCCGGCTTGTATGTCGGCGTTCCCGCCGTTATCGGCGCGAACGGCGTCGAGAAAATCGTCGAAATCCGGCTGAACGCCGAGGAAAAAGCGGCTTTCGACGCCTCGGTGGACGCGGTTAAAGGATTGGTGGAAGTGACCAAGGCGATTTTGGCCAAAGCGGCGGGGTAAACTTTAACCGTTCGTTATCTATTTATGTGCCATAAGATCTGCGTCGAATTAACTCGTTCGGTGGGGATTTTATTATGCGCGTTGCGACAAAACTGGTTTTGAACCTGACCGTTTCCGCTCTGGCGCTACCCCTCGCGCAAGGAGCGCGGGCGGATAGCTTTTACCAGCCCTATTACTATAACCGCGACAATATTCAGTTTGCAAATATCGCGCCTCCGCTTCAAGTCATTCCGCCACAGCCAGAATCTTCCGCCGCCCAGCAAGCAACGGTGGCGCGCACGGACAATTACCAGTTTGCCGTGACGGACAATGCGAACTCCGCGCCTTATGTCGCGCCTGTGATCAAAGCGCCTGTCTTGGCAAGGGGCATTGATGCGATTCGCGGTTCCGACAACGCCGTTTGGCTTTCGACCGGCGCGTCGTTTCTGAACTATAAAGAAGCTCTATCGCCCATGACAGACGGCGAGCGCGGCTGGCTTCCCTCTTTCGCTGCGGGAGCCAGCTATATGAATCCGAACAACTGGTATTTTGTTGGCGAAGGCAGCATTTCTTTCGGAGACGCTCCCTATAACGGCGCGCTAGAAAATATACAGACGGGACAGGAAACGCCCTACAGCGACTGGACGCATGAGACAGTTATCAATGTCGACGGCAAGGTCGGAAAGGGTTTCGCCTTGAACGACAACAGCATGCTGATTCCTTATGGTGAACTCGGCATGCGCTTTTGGGATCGCGATATTAAGGGCGCATACGGATATGTCGAGGATTACAGCCAATTCGACGCGCTCGGTGGCCTGATGTTTCAAATCACGCCGATTGACCGGCTGATCCTGTCGGCTTACGGATCGTACGGTCTGACTTTTGCCGGAAAGATGAATACGCAGGCGACGGATCTTCATCTCGGCAGCGCTGGCATGTACAAGGTTGGTGGCAAAGTCAGCTATGCGCTGACACCGCGCATCGATCTCTTCACGACGCTCGACTTCGACCATTTCCGCAACGTCAACAGCGGTGAGGAACCGGATTACGAGATAGGGTACTATATTATGGAGCCATCCAGCTTCACGAACGAAACGACCACGCGCATTGGCGTCGCGTACCGGTATTAGACTGAATCCATTTCCGCAAAAACCCCAAGCGCGGGCTTGAAGGCGGTGTGAAGGCTTTCCCATTCTTTAGGATCGGAAGCCACAATTAGCCCGCATTTGTCATCTTGCATCGCATACGGCTTGCCAAGGAAATCGGCGGCATAGCCTCCGGCTTCGGCAAGCAAGAACAGCCCGGGTATGTGATCCCACGGTTTTATCCGGCGATAGATCAGAAAGGACGCGCGCGGCGCGACGCTGTTGGCAAAGACAATATCGCCCGTGAACAACCGCGCATAATCGAAGGCCGAAGCCGTGCCTATCCCCAAAGCCGGTAAAGCCGCCGCGACGAATGCTGCCTCCGGTTTGTCCAGAACCGCCCTGAGTTTCGAGCCGATAAGTGCTAATTTAGGAAGCGCAGGATCGCGTCCGGCCAAACGCATTTTCCTGCCGTTCAGCCAGACGCCGCTGCCCTGCTCCGCCGTCAGCGTATGCCCCGTATGGGGATCGTGAATCCACGCCGCCAACGTTTGCTTGCGCCGAACCAGCGCCACCATCACGCCGAATTCGGGACGACCGGCAATAAAATTGCTGGTGCCGTCGATGGGGTCGATCACCCAGACATCCTGATTGCCGGAAAAGTTTGAAAGAATGGAGGGATCTCTCGCGCAGCCCTCCTCGCCGACAAAAATACTGCCCGGAAGAAGGCTTGAAAGCCGCGTGATCAGCATGGTCTCCGCCGCTTTGTCGGCCACGGTCACCGGATCGTTCACCCCCTTCATTTCGATGTCGCCCTGCGCCAGCTTGCGAAAATGCGGCATAATCTCGGCGGCGGCAACTTCGGCGATGATGGTTTCGACGGCGGAAATGCTGATGTGAGTCATTGATTGCTCTCCTGATTTGCAAGAAGATAAAGCCTGTCCCTGCGCATGTTGGCAAGATCGTGTATTTTCCCGTATTTCTTCGGCGTGAAGGGGTACAGCCGCGGGCTCCAGCCGGTTTGCGCCTGAACATCGTCATAATCGCACAGAACAATGTAAACGCCGCTTTTCAGCGAATACGACAATTGCGAGAGCGCAAAGGGGATAGTAAGAAACCCGTCCGATTCCGGCCCGCAGCTTATAGCCACCATAGAGCCGGTTAAAACAACAATCTTGTCTCGCAGAGCGCAAGAGGATTCCCGTTGATCATAAAAGAATTCCGCCGTCTGTAAAATCGTATCCGTGCCGTGGGTAATAAGAATGCGATTTTCTTGCGCCTGCTCGATTTTTTGCAGTATGCCGCGCCGATATTCCTCATTGATAAAATTTGAATCGCGCTGTTCCAGCGTAATGATACGCAAACCATATTGGCTGAATTCTCTTTCCAGAATAGTTCGGACAACATCCGTTCCCTTGGGCGGCATCGTTTTAAAAATCGGCTGGCGATAAATATCATCATACGGCATTGCGCCGATTGTTCCGCCTGTCGTGATAACAAGAACGCTCATTTTTTGAACTTGCTTTCAAACCGCCCATAATCCGCCGCATCAAGCTCAACCTTCAACCGCGCTTTCGTCTTCGTGTCGCGGCGTTCGATGATTTTGCCATGCGCATGCAGCCACGACAAGGCCGCCCCGTCGGAAAGAGAAACGACAAATTCATAGGCGCGATGCTGCGCCGACAGGCGCTTTTCGATCATTTTAAGCAAAGACGGAATCCCCTCGCCCGTCACAGCCGAAACGCCGATCAAACCGCCGCGCGCCTCCTGCCGCAGCCCTTCAACAGGCAAAGCGCGGCCTGACTCTTCGGATATGCGCGCAACATATTCGGCAAGGAATAGGCGCTCTTCCGGCGGCAGAAGATCGATCTTGTTTTGAACTTCGATCAATCTTTTGTCATCGCCGCCGATGCCAAGATCGGCCAAAACATTCATCACCGCGTCGCGCTGATCGCGCGTGTCGGGATGCGCAATGTCGCGCACATGCAAGATCACGTCGGCCAGCTGCACCTCCTCCAGCGTGGCGCGAAAGGCCTCGATCAAGTGCGTCGGAAGATCCGAGATAAAACCGACCGTGTCGGATAAAACGACTTCATGCCCGCCCGGCAATTTCATGCCGCGCATCGTAGGATCCAACGTCGCGAACAGCATATCGCGCACCAGCACGTCCGCGCCCGTTAACCGGTTGAACAGGGTCGATTTTCCGGCGTTGGTGTAACCGACCAGCGCAACAGTCGGATGCTCGGCTCGTTGCCGCGCGTCGCGTTGCATGCCGCGCGTGCGGCGCACAGTCTCCAAATCCTGCTTCAGGCGCGTGATGCGCTGCTCGATCAGGCGGCGATCGGTTTCCAATTGCGATTCGCCCGGCCCGCCCAGAAAACCGAAGCCGCCGCGCTGCCGCTCCAAATGCGTCCACGAACGGATCAGGCGCGATTTCTGGTAATTCAATGCCGCCAGTTCGACCTGCAACTGCCCCTCGCGCGTGCGGGCGCGGTCGCCGAAAATCTCAAGAATCAATCCGGTACGATCGATGACTTTGCATTTCAGCTCGCGCTCCAGATTGCGCTGCTGCACCGGAGTCAAAACATGATTGACAACGGCGAGGATGATTTGTTCTTCGCCGACGATGCGGGCGAAATTTTCGACCTGCCCCTTGCCGAACAAAGTCGCGGGAACAGTATGCGAAAGCGCCACGGTCAAGGCATACGCGACTTCCAGATCGATCGCGTGCGCCAAGCCGATCGTCTCCGCCAAAGCGCCGTCATCGACGCGGCGCGAACGATCGGATTTCAGAACCGGATTCAAAACCAAAGCGCGTTCGCCGTGGCGGATGCCAGCTATGTCGGTATAGGCCCCCGTCACGCGGCGACATCTTCAGGAGGCTCGCCCCCCTCGAAAAGCTGCACAGGCGCATTGGGCATGATCGTTGAAATTGCGTGTTTATAGACCATCTGCACATGCGCCTCGCGCCGCAAAAGCAGCGAGAAATTATCGAACCACGTCACATACCCCTGCAGCTTGACCCCGTTGATAAGAAAAACGGTCGAGGCGACTTTGTGTTTGCGAAGATGATTCAGAAAAACGTCCTGAAGGTTTTGTTTTGGGTCTGACATGGGGGGAGCCTTTTTTGTTCATGCTTCTCGGTTTTACCTCAATTTTCTGAATTTAGGAAACCGATTTATTCGTAAGAGCGGCTTCCAGCCGCGACTGTTGACGTCATAACAAAGGATCGCGGCTGGAAACTGCTCTTACGAGAAAGAGCAGTTTGTGGCGCGGCGCAGCATATGCAATCACAACCGCTTATCTATAAGGATAAATATTGCCCTTCCCGTAACGAAACGAACCCGTTGCGGAAGACGTCTTGAAAAATTCGTTCAGCGCGTCGGCCTGCGCAATGAGTTGGGGCGACCATTGTGATGCCTTCATTCTTTAGCCCGTTCGCACACTGGCAAATCTCTGTCGCGTCCGCATGCATCAGATGCAATCCACCGACGACGCCGTAAACGGGCGCGTTAAAAAGCTCTTTCGCTCTTTTGACAATTTCCCAAATGCCCGGATGGGAACAACCGACGATGAGAACAAGCCCTTTACCGGATTTTAATGCAAGCGCCTGTTCCGGCAGGGGTTTGCCATTAAACTCCCCCATGATTTCATCGGTTACAAAAACGCCCGCTTTCACTTCCTTTGCGCCTGCATCCACTATGACACGGCATCCAGCGGCACGCATGCGGTTTTTTGTCGCCTCCGCCGCGCTGGCAGGAAGATAAACATCAATCCCCGTGCGCTTTTCAAGGAATTGCCAAAGGCCGCCGATATGATCCCAATGATCGTGCGAGATGACAACGGTTTGAATTTTCGAAGCGTCGATTTTCGCTTGCCGCAATTTTTTGGAAAGGACGCCATAATTCGCGAAGGTATCGAAAAGAACGGTGTCGTCGATCACAAAGGACAATCCCCAATATCTTACGCATCGTTGCCACGGGCGGGTGCCAGATGCGATCAGTTTAATGTTCATAAAGTTTGCTCAACCTCTCCAACACCTCGCCGCAATCGGCTGCGAACAGGGCGACTTTTAGTTTCTGCGCTTCCTCCTGCGTTCCGATGAGGAAGGGCGTGCAATCGGCGTTGCGGGCGCACAGGACGTCGGATTCGCTGTCGCCTATGAACAGGATGTCAGCTCCGGCTTGCAATCCGGCCAAGGTCAATGCGCGGTCGGCATGTTCGCGTGCGGGTTTGTCGCGCGCGGCGTCGCCTGCGCCAACGATTGAGGCGAAGAGATTTGTCCAGCCGATTTGAACGGCTTCTTCCCTTAAAACATGCCCCGATTTATTGCTGACGACAAGCGCGGGGATTTTGGATTCGTACAACCACGCCAGAAGATCGACCGCGCCATCGGTCGGATGAATACCGGCGCGTTGACGGACTTTGCCAAAATGATCGTAAAATTCTTCCCGCGCCGTTTGCCATTTGTCGCCGAACCAGTCGGGAAAGCTTTCCCGCGCCGAGCGGGTGCAGTTGGCGAGAACTTCCTGACGGTTCCATGTCGGGAGGCCATAACGCGCACGAACGAAATTAATCGCCTCGGAAATAGCGCCCCAGCTGTCGACCAGCGTATTATCCCAGTCGAAGATGACGGCGCGGGGAAGGAAGATGTTCATGTGTCCAACTGTCCAAAAGTAAATTAGGTGTGGTTCCGTTCGTCGTAAAAAAGGATGGCGAAGAATGTTAATTTTAGCAAGCTGCGTGTCCGGAAGGGATTGTGAGGCTAAAATACAACATGTGCGTGTTAATGTTGTGATCGTTTCTCTTTTTATGGTGCTTTATGAACGTTTTTTCATTTTATGGGCGTGACTTTGCAACCAAAGCGCGTTAATTTGAAGCATGAACTGTTGCATCGAAAAACTTTGCGTTGAGCGCGGATTGAAAATGACGGAACAGCGTCGCGTCATAAGCCGCGTCCTGTCCGAATCCTGCGATCATCCTGATGTCGAGGAAATTCATCGCCGTTCGGCAAGCATTGATCCGAAAATCAGCATCGCTACCGTGTACAGGACGATGCGGCTTCTGGAAAACGCGCGGGTGATCGACAAACTCGATTTGCGCGACGGCAGGGCGCGCTATGAAGCCAACCGCGCCGACCGGCATCATCATTTGATCGATCTCAAGACCGGCGAAGTCATTGAATTCAACTGCGATGAATTGGAGCTTGTTAAGGCAAAAATCGCCAGAGAACTGGGCTATGACATTATCAGCGACCGTTTAGAGCTTTACGGCGTCAAAAAAGAAAGTAATTCGTTGACGCAAACACTGGAAGCCTTTAAGAGGCATGACGTCCCTTAAACAAGGAACGCTTGCCGTTGTAGCTCAGGGGTAGAGCAGGGCTTTCGTAAAGCCAAGGTCGGGGGTTCAATTCCCTCCAACGGCACCATCGCCACGATAAGTTGGCGGAAAACAAAGAGCTATAGTCGTTCAAACAAATCCAGATACTGCTGGCCGCACGTCTCTAATGAAAATTTCTGTCCGCGTTTTGTGAGTTTTTCTTTGTCTGCCGGAGCATCCAGCGCTGCCAACATCGCCGCAGCCAGAGCGTCGCTATCTTCCACCGGAGTCAGGATGCCGTAATTGCCTTTCTCAAGTATCTCAGAGGGGCCGTGCTGACAGTCGGTGCTGACGATTTTTGCCCCGCAGGCCAGCGCTTCCGCTAAAACCATAGCGAAGCCCTCAAAGCGCGAGGATAAGACGACGACCGAAGCTTGCCGCATAAAAGGCAGGGGGTTTGGCTTGAAACCTGCAAGATCAAGACTGTCGCTAATACCCAGCTCGGCAGCCAGTGAAGTCAACTCGGCCCGCAGCGGCCCCTCGCCCAGAATGACCAATCGCGCAGATTTATGCGCCACGACTTTTGCGAAAGCGCGCAACAATGTTGGAAAATCTTTCTGCCACACCAAACGCCCAACAGCCACGAAAACAGGCAAACGGGATGCATCGCCGAACCACGGATGCGCCACGGGGAGATTGGCTTTAGCCTCGAAATCTGCGGTCACGACGCCGTTGTAGATGACGGTAATTCTGCTCATAGGCAGTCCGGTCATCATGGCAACATCCTCGCCAATGCCTTGCGATACAGCGACAATGCCGTCAGCCCACGGGAGAAACAGCCTGTAAAACAATGGCAGATAGCGGTATTTATACCCCTCACGAAGGCTTTCGCCGGAAAGCATATTGTGTTGAGCGACGACGATCTTCGTCCCGCTTCGCGCCAGTCTTCTTGCCCACAACGCAATGATGTTGTTATGTCCGAGGTTGGAGAGAAGGATATCCGGTTTCTGTTCCCGCAAATAACGCGCTAGTTTGGGCAGAGATTGCAGCACGCGCTTGCAGCCCAGCGATATGACGGTTGCTTTCGGCGGCACGGCGTCAAGCAACGGGCCTTCTGCGCGGTCGAGCACAAACTCCACCGCTACACCGCGGTTGAGGAAAATTTGAGCCAGATTGACTTGCAGCCTTTCCGCGCCGCCACCGCTTAGGTCGGGGAGATAAATGGCGATTTTCGAAAGACGTTTTGGGATCATTGAATTAACTTGATGTGCTAGCGTTTGATGCAGCCTGTTTGGGCGTCCTTAACACCTGGATAGGTGCTAATAGGGCAGTCGGTTGCAAGAATAAAGGTCTTATCCGCGCCCATTTTCTGCGGATTGTGACGGCATTCCATTTCTCCGTGATAATCGATGATCGGGATCAGACCTTGCGGGCATGTCCAACTTTCGATCACGCGCGCGGCAGCCGTCGGCCCTTGAGGGTTTCCGGCGACATTCGAGGAGCAAATCGGCGTGCCGGTTTGAATCAACAGGCGGTAGCCCGATGGACAGGCGCCTTCGGCATTAGGCAGCACAGTATTGATGCCGCTTTTCATATCGCGACAAACGTTTCCCAGCACAACGTTCGGTACGAGAATTGCCCCTGTGGGGCAGGATGTTATTTCATGGGTATGGTCTTGCTGCAGTGGAATCACGGGCGAGCGTTTCCTGCTGTCAAGCGCTGGCGAAGGCGCGGCTATCTGCGCCATTGTGCAGACGGGGCAAAGGCTCATGACAACCAGCAAAACGAAAAACAACGCTACGTCAACAGCGGTGCGCAGGCGGGGCTGCATCACAAATACCGATAGATAAATTTTGGGATGTAATCCTTGCGGCGATTCAATACGGCGCCCAGAACTGTTCCCCCCAGTTGCACGACGGTTTCTTTCGCGTGTGCGACGATAGCAGGGCGAGTCGCTTCGGCCCGAATAACCAATACGACGCCGTCCACAATTTCGGGCATAAGATCGGCATAGTGTTCGCTGCTGATCGGCGGACAATCGATAACGGTCAAATCGAACTGTTCCTTGAACAGGGCATACGCCTTGCGCATTTCATCCGGTTGCAAGGCATCCCCTGCTCCGGCGCCTTGTAAGCGCCCGACCCATAGACCGGAATCATCGACCGGTTGCAGGGATTTCTCCAGCTTGCGAAAATTGCGTTCGCTATCCATAAGACCGCGATCAGGCAAGCATCCGAATTTGCGGCTCGTGTCAGGATTTTGCAAGTTGCCGTCGATTAACAACGTGCGGCGATTGCCGCGTTTTTCCGCCAAAGTAGCAAACTCGCGCGCGACGGTCGAAGCGCCTTCACCGGACGTGGCTGACACAAAATGCAGTACGACATGATCCTTATTGAGCAACGCGCGCAACGAGCCGTAGAGCGAGGCTAGGGGATCGCTAACGACGGCTTGGCCGTTATTGCCTTTATGCTTTACCGGCACGAGAAAGTTACATATTGCATCCATAGACCACACAGCCTTGTCTCTAGAGAAGAAGCGACCAAAGGCGTCCTACACGCCATAGTTATATGAATACATGAAATTTGGCGCTGATTCCACTGCGATAAAGGCGTTTTTTACTTTCAACGTCTTTTCACATATTGCGATTCCATATTCCCCCGACGTTAATGATTAACGTTATCACTGAGGGAGGGCTTAATCCGCTTCTTCGCATAAGAACCCATGCCGAAGGCTTAAAAAGCATATGGCAAAGCGCTTTTTTGATGATATACGGGGAACCGTATTCAGAGAGGTTCCTGCGTGCAGAATGGTCTAGTTACCGAAAATTCGAAGCCGAAGACAATCAGTTTGCTGGAAAAGATCATCGTGGGGATCATCTTTATCTTCCCGATGATGGGGGCTTTTACGCCTTTTGATGTATATATGAGTCCGAGCGCCGAAGATCTCAACATTAATCAAACTTTGTATTTGCCGCCCACATCATTTGCCACCAGCAGCATGATACATATCGCGACGTGGGGTCTGCTTCTTGCGTTGTCGCTTTTGAATTGGCGCGGAATGTTGCGTCAGGCGCAATTTATGCTGCCACTGCTTGCCCTGATCGGTTGGATTTTTGCCAGCGCCTTGTGGTCGGTTGATCCAAACAACACGCTACACCGTGCCTTTCATATGATGGATCACGTCGTTTTTGCGACCTATTTGGTGCAGCGATATAGCTGGCGCGAAATGATCTCTCTTTTTACCCACTCTTTCCTTTTTATTTTTATCCTGAGTGTGGTTATGGCGTTAGGGTTTCCTGATCTTGGGCTTAGCAGCCTTGCGGGCTATAACGACGCATGGCGCGGGGCTTTTACGGAAAAGAATTTTTTGGGGGCCGTGGCCGTTATGGGCATGCTCATTTCCGGTTATTCGCTCGTTCATGGCATTAACAATCGTTGGTACGCTGCGTTTATCTACCTAGGGCAAATGTTTTTGATTGTTATGTCCCGCTCTGCGACCTCTGCGGTTACTTTGATGATTGTGTTTTCCTTGATTGTTTTGGCTTTGGGCGTTTCCGTTCATCAACAACCGGTGACGCGGTTCTTTTCTCTTGCCGCGCTGCTGGTTGGCGCGATTAGCGTGATGCTCCTGTTTGGCGCATACGACTCGATCCATGAAATGACAGGACGTTCCGCCGACATGACGGGTCGAACAGAGATATGGCACTATGTCTTGAAGACCATACAGGCGAGGCCTTGGTTCGGTTATGGCTATGGTTTCTGGTCGGCGCCCTCGTTGCCCAAATTGAATGTCTGGCAGGCACTGGGGCGGCCTTTGCCGCATGCACATAATGAATGGCTTGATGCCACGCTTCAGCTAGGCCTTTGGGGATTATGCGTACAAGTTTATTGCCTGATGTTGGCTATGACCAGAGCTGTGCGTTTGTCCTTTGTCATGCGGGATGGCAAGGCTTTGTTCTGCGGATTGCTGCTTATTACTTTATGCGTGCGCGGCTATGCTGAAACGGTTTTGACCGATCCCGTGATAAACGGTTGGTTTTGGCTGGTCATCAGCTATTTGATGTTAGCGCATATGGCAAAAGAGAGAGCGTCGGCTCCACCTATTGAAGCCTCCGAGCTACAGCAGATTGCCGGTTGAGGGTGCTGCCGGCAAAAGCCTCAGCGTGAGTTTCTTCACAAAGCTTCGCCCTTGAATCTCGACAGAACGCTGCATGAAAGAAGCCGCAGCTACGGCACAGACGATGGCAAAGGCGATAAAGGGCACCTGCGCCGTTATCCCGTATCGGTTGGCGGATATCTGCATCAGGCGGCCTGCTATATCGATCATAAGCGGATGCAACAGATAGAGCGAATAAGAGATTACGCCCAACCGATGGATAAACCTGTTCCCGAAAAGAAGCGAACTCATGCGTCCGTTATAGGAAAGGCTTATGACAAGGATCGGAATGGTCAGGACAAAAAGCACGTCCGAAATATCGAGGCCAAGCAACCCCGCCATGACAATGAGAAGCAGGGGAACAACCCAAACGCGCGATAAGATTCTTTCACAGGCCTCATGATGCGCCACTTCGAAAGCGACGAGCCCCAAACAAAACTCGGACACGCAACGTAACAAAGGCATAAAACTCGTATTGACAACGTCGAGAGCGCCATTGACTCCGTAAGGCGAGGCTGCAACGCAACAAATCCCCGCGACAGCCGCTACGACCAGAAGAGCGCAGCGTCCCAAGCCCTTTGCGGTGAAGAAGAAAATCAGGATGGGAAACAACAGATAGGCGAACATCTCTGTGCTAACCGACCAGCCGGGGCCGCAAATTGCTTCTGTGTTAATGCCCCATCCCTGGATGAGCAAAAGATTGGCGAGAATGTCATGAGCGTTAAACTCGGTCAGGCGATGGCCGCTCAGATTGACGAGCCATCTTACGTAATAAAGAGAAGTCGCCACAAAATAGGCGGGGTAAATGCGGCCCAAGCGCTGCGCCATAAAGCTGAGCGCTCGCGAAGGGGTAAGCCGTGTGACAAACCATTCACGGTAACGTAGCGCCAGCACAAAACCGCTGAGGATAAAAAACAAATCCACAAACAAATAGGACTTATGCGTAAAGGAGAAAATACTATTCGGAAAATGGGCGTTGTAGTTAATGTGGTACAGCATCACCCCAAAAGCCGCGATGCCGCGAATGCCGGTGAGAGGCTTGATTTCATTCGTCGATGAGGGGAGGCTGTGCTTGCTCATGTGAGGGAGCGCCTGATAATGCCTATCACCGGCTTTTCAATAACTTTGTGATACAAGATGCCTGCAGCTACGCCGAAGACAATCATCGGCACGCAAATAATGTCCGCTGGCAAAGTTTTCACAAAGGGCCAAACTGTCAGCAAGAAAAACGACATCGCGACAGGGTGAACCAAATAGATCGAGTAGGATGCCGAGCCAAAAATTTGCATGCGTGGCGAAATCGTAAGCCGCCCCGATCTCTCAAGTTCGACAATACCCATGATTGCAAGCGCCGCGCAAAGGCCGAACAGCAGGGGCGACGCCAAAGGATAGTCGATGAGGATCAGCGCCACTTTACCCAACATGGCGGCCAGAAAAATGCCCCCACCCAGCGTTAGTACCAGCCCTGCATGGGGTATGCGGCGGGAACGCAAAAGCATCGCTGCCCCCATGCCCAGAAGAAAATTAAGGTTACAAGCGCTAAATATGAAGGATGCGTAATACTCATGAACGCCTGACAGTGGAAATAAAAGAATACTCACTCCCCATGCCAACAAGATCCAGAGATACCCTCTGCCTATAAATATCAGCCACCCAAAGAAGGCGTAGAAACAAACCTCATAGACGAGCGTCCACGCGACGCCGAGGATCATTTCCTTGGGATAGGGCACCAAAAAGAACGAAATGAAAAAATTGCTCCATTCATGTAGTTCCGGCAATCCGCTGGAAGGGAAAGCATGATAAAGAAAGGTAAGCGGGATCAAAATCGCCCAATAGGCAGGAAATATACGGGTAAATCTGCGTGCCGCGTAATGATGAATCTTCGATCGGTTGCCAATATCGTCCCAATGAACCCAAGCAATGATGAATCCGCTGAGTACGAAGAAAAAATCGACGCCGACGTGGAATTCTCCAAAAAGCCCGTGAAACGGCATGATGCCGCCGTACCGGCTCTCCCCGAGGAGAAAATGCGTGTGGTGCATGACAATCAGGATCGAGGCCAGCCCGCGCAGCATCTCTATCCCAAGTAACCGGCCTTGTTGTACTCCCGTACTATCAGATGCTTTCGCTAAAGATTCTTGGGACATGTTAATAAGCTTAAAAATTATGCATGCCCTGCACGTTGACTGAATCCGGCACGAATTGCTGCAAGTACTGCTGGAAGTACAGGTAAGTATCCGCCGCGCCGCTCCGCGGCACAAACACGACGTCGTAAGGCGCCAGCCGCACATCCGCAGAGGGGTTTTCCCCCGAAGCTGCCGCGCGGTAATCGGCGGCATAGGCTTGAGGCTTGTCAGTAGCGCCGCGGCGCACGATAACGATGTTATCGGGCTGTGCCGAATTGCTGAGTCCGCCTGCGCGCGCGATCGCTTGCAGCAGGGTCAGATTTGGCCCGATGGTAATGAATTCGCCCGGAGTGCGGACTTCGCCCAGCACATAGACGCGGTTCGGCGCGAACGAACGGACGATCACGGAAATCTTCGGCGCGCGCAGAAGGTCTTCGCTGTAAAGTGCAAGCTCGTCCTGCACATCGCGGGTGCTATGCCCAAGGGCAGGAACATCAGAGGCGATGGTGGTTGAAATCATCCCGTCGGGGCGCACAACAACCTGATCGTTCAATTCGGGATTGGATAGGATTTTAATGTCCAGAACGTCGCCAACCTGCAACAGGTACGGGGTAGTCGACAATTTGCTAGCGTCTACCCATTCCGGCAAAACGTCGCGTGGCGCAGGCGGCAAGCCCGATGCGGCAGGAATGTTGATGCAGCCGGACATCATGCAGGCCACTAAAACGAGGGCACCCATGCGACATGATATTGAAAAAAATGAATGATTCACGGCAATAACCTTTAGATTAATCTGCAAAAAACGCGTAAATAAATATAGAGCGGAACGCTGCCCTGCAAGCAACCTAGGAAGAAATACGCTTGAAAGCAATTAAAAACACCGCTTTTAGCGTTTCTGATCCCAAGCGTTATCCAAAAAGCACGGTGCTAACTATAACCGAAAACAGTTAAGAAGGGGTTTCAGTAAGCCCGCTGCGGGATATAGCGAAACGGACTCGTTTGCAAACCGGCTAAGTTATTCTGAACGCAGACAGAAGCACCGTTTCGGGCCGCCTCGTACTCACAGCTGTTGCGGTCGGAATAGACGCATTGACTAACCCTGTTGGCAAAAACAAGGCAAAATGGGCCATAGCCGGGGCTGACCTTCGCCTCAAGAGGGTTAAGGTCGCAAATGCCGCTCAACTGAATAGCTCTGGCTCGGCATTCAGCAGGATCATCATAGATGCATTGCGAGGGCAGACCTTCGACTTCCAGGCAGAACATTGAGGCTTTGGCTGGCGAAATCCAGACGCAAATGGCTAAAAGCGCAAGAAGCGACGTTTGAAAACGGAGTGTCATGTCATACCACAGGGTTGGCGGCAAAGAATAACTTTCAACCTTACCGTACGCTAGAGTCTTGTGCAAAAGAAGTCTTGTCTATAAACCTTGGGTTGGATTAATTTTGGTAGATTGATTATGCTGGTCGAAACTTATTTGCTGTTAATTACCAGCCTTGGCAACGCGGTTGTCGTTGGGGCGCTGGTTATTACAGCCTGCGTTTATCTGGTCGTCGCAGGCAGCCGCCGTCCGGCTTTGGCGCTGGCATGCGCTTTTGGGCTTGCCGCCCTTGGTGTCTGTGTTGCCAAACTGCTGTGCATGGGCTGTCACTCTAATCCGCTGGATCCTGCGCTACGCTCGCCAAGCGGCCATGTGGCGATTTCGACTGCCGTGTATGGCATGCTGACCGCGATAATCACGGCGCGAATGAACCGTTGGCAGAGCGTTCTGGCATGGATAGGCGCGATCTCTCTGATCTTACTGATAGCAGCCAGCCGTGTGTTGCTCGGATTTCATACATTTGATGAGGTGATTGTGGGTTTCGTTATCGGAGGAACTTCCTACGCGCTTGCGCGACGGTTTGCGTTGCGCAAGGAAACAATTAAATTTAACGGCTTGGCTCTCGCGGCGACGGCGGCAGTGGTTATTGTTATTTTCCACGGCGTGCAGTTCCCGTTTGAACAAGCGATCCAATGGCTGGCGTTGTATATTCGCCATAATGCCACCGTATGCTAGCGGGTCAGAAAAAAGACTGAACAACAGCGCCTGCAATCACTTCAAGCAGTAGGGGTATTCCTCCCCCACAGCAGATGATCCTCCCGCTTGCCGTTGATCTGTAGATAGGCTTTGGCGTAGCCTTCCTGCTCAAAGCCTGCGCGAAGCAGAACCGTTTTGCTGGCCTCGTTTTTTGGCATGCAACTGGCTTCGAGGCGCTGCAAGCCCAAATGGTTAAAAGCAAAATCGCTGATGAGTCCGACCGCCTCCGTCATCAGTCCCTGTCCGGCATAGGGCTTGCCGATCCAATAACCGATCGTGCCTTTTTGCGCGTTGGCGAACTGGACGTCGGACAAGGTTATGCCGCCGACAAAAACCGGACGCGGGGCGTCGTGCAGAAGTATCACGAAAGCATAGGCTTTGCCGCTCTGCCACTCGCGCCAATGGCGGCGCAGCAGCGAACAGTAAAAGCCATAAGACAACGCATGGGGGGGCCATTCAGGCTCCCACGGCGTCAAATGGTCGCGGCTGAGATCGCGCAGCGCGTGCCATGCCCTCCAATCCTCGCTTTCGGCCATACGCAACGTCACGCGCGCCCCGATCAATTGCGTATCAAGGGGAGGCTGCGGCCGCTTTGGCGGCAAGCGAAAAAGAGAGGCGATGAAGTCCATCAGAAAACGCAACTTATCTATCTAGAAATCATGGTCGTTTCCACTGTTTCCCCGGCATTGTCCACAGCCGGCGTGCGGATCCAGTTTCGTCTCAAGACACCGCCTTTTCCTACCAGACTCGTCGTGCCGTCAGCTTCGCAATCGCGACGTTCGGGGAAGTTGGCCTTCTTAATGGTAAAAGAAAAGTTGTTGCTCAACCAATTCTTTTCTGATCCCTACAGGGCTGAATCTACGCCAAGTTCTCCTTAAACCGCAAATTTTTGTTTTGGAAGTAATTCCGTATTGGTATAATGCGGGGGTAGGCGTTACTAGGGAGATGCAACGATCAGTCTGTATTGCTTTTCGCATTTATGTGAAAAAATGTCTAACTATCCAGCAAACCGACTGTATTTCCTGCTATAACAAAGTTTATCCGGTTAGCTTGAAAGCTAGGTTTTCGCCGCAGCGCGTTTACGGCGAACGCATCGGGTCTGCAAACAACACGGCATTTAATCTCTCATGAAATTCCTCGATCAAGCCAAAATCTATGTCAAAAGCGGCGACGGCGGGCGCGGGTGCGTCAGTTTTCATCGCGAAAAGTATATCGAATTCGGCGGGCCAGACGGCGGAAACGGCGGCAAGGGCGGCGATGTCATTTTCGAGGCTGCGGGCAATCTGAACACGCTGATCGATTATCGCTTTCAACAGCATCACGCGGCGGCCAACGGGCGCGGCGGCGCGGGGCGGGATCGGTCGGGGCTGCACGGCAACGATCTTGTTCTGAAAGTTCCCGTCGGCACACAAATCCTTGGCGACGACAAGGAAACGGTTCTTTACGATCTAAGCACATTGGGGCAACGCATCGTTTTTCTAAAAGGCGGCGACGGCGGGTTCGGCAACGCGCATTATAAATCCGCGACCAATCAAGCGCCGCGGCATTATACTCCCGGCTGGCCGGGCGAGGAGCGCGAGGTCTGGCTGCGGCTGAAACTGATCGCGGATGCCGGATTGGTGGGCTTGCCAAATGCCGGGAAATCGACTTTTTTGGCAGCTTGCACGGCGGCGAAACCGAAGATCGCCGATTATCCTTTTACGACTTTGTCGCCCAATCTCGGCGTCGTGAAATTAGGCGGAAAGCGCGACGGGACATCGTTCGTTCTGGCCGACATTCCCGGCTTAATCGAAGGCGCGCATGACGGCTGCGGCCTCGGCGACAGGTTTTTGGGGCATGTCGAACGCTGCCGCGTGCTGCTGCATCTGATCGACGGCACTGACGAAAATGTTACCGCGAATTACCAAACGATCCGTGACGAGCTGAAAGCCTATGGCGGCGGCCTTTCGCGTAAGGCCGAGATCATCGCACTCAACAAATGCGACGCATTGGACGAAGCGGAGATCAAACGCAAAATCAAAGCGCTGAAAACCGTCACCAGAAAACCGATCCACGTCATCTCCAGCGTCGCTCACACTGGCGTGACGGAAGTTCTGCATTTGATTGCGGGAAAGATTAAGCCGCGGGAATAGACTTTACGGGGGCTAAATAACGCTCCCCTCCGCCGCCGCGGCGCCATTCTCATTGCTCCCTCCATGCACGCCAAGCAATTTCAGCTTGCGGTGTAGCGCTGACCTTTCCATGCCGATAAATCCTGCTGTGCGTGAGATGTTGCCCCCGAAGCGCGTGACTTGAGCCAGAAGATATTCGCGCTCGAACATTTCCCTTGCGTCGCGCAAGGGCAGCTTCATGATCTCGCCGCCTTTTTCCCAGCGCAAAACGCCCGGGGCGGAAGATGTAATTTCCGGCGGCAGCATATCGGCGCGGATCGGCTCCGACAGATGATTCTGCACCATAATCAACAGCCATTCCATCGCGTTGCGCAGCTGGCGCACGTTGCCGGGCCAGTCGTAAGCCTGTAACGCCGCCATGGCGTCCTCGCCCAAAGTACGCTGCGGCGTGCCCGAAGCTTCGGCGGCGCGCGCAAGAAAATGATTGGCGATGACGGGAATGTCTTCGCGCCGTTCGGCCAAAGCGGGAATTTTGATCGGCACGACGCTGAGGCGGTAATACAAATCCTGACGGATCGTGCCCGCCTGCATTTCCAGCTGCAAATCGCCGCTGCTTCCTGCGATCACGCGCACATCCACCTCGACGCGCGTGGTTCCGCCCACGCGGGTGAAAGTTTGCTCTTGCAGAATGCGCACGATCTTGCTTTGCACCTCAAGAGGCATGTCGCCGACTTCGTCGAGATAAAGCGTTCCGCCGTGAGCTTGTTCAAACGCGCCGACCTTGCGGCTGCCAATGACGCCCGCGACGCTAACGCCGTGTTCGGTTCCAAACAATTCAAGCTCCAGCTGCTCGGACGACATCACCGCGCAGTTGACGACGACAAACGGCCCATCTGTGCGGCGCGACTGGCTATGCAGCGCGCGAGCGACGACTTCTTTGCCGGAGCCTGCCGGGCCGGAAATCAGTACGCGGCTGCCCGTGGAGGCGACGCGCTCGATGATTTGGCGCGCCTGATTGATCGCCGAAGATTTTCCAACGATCTCGCAATCGGCGCCCGCGCGGAATTTAAGCTCATGATTCTCGCGCTTCAGCCGCGCGGCGTCGAGCGCGTGCTGAACCTGCAAAATCAGGCGGTCGGATTTGAACGGCTTTTCGATAAAATCGTAAGCGCCGATCTTGATCGCCGAGACCGCCGTGTCGATATTGCCGTGGCCGCTGATCATAATCACCGGCGTGTCGGGATAGTCGCGGCGGATTTGCTGCAAAATCTGCATCCCGTCCATCGCGCTGCCACTGAGCCAAATATCGAGGATCACCAGATTGGGTCTGCGCGCGCCAATGGCCTTTAATGTTTCGTCGGAATTTGCGGCTTCGCGCACCGACAGGCCTTCGTCGTTCAGGATTCCTTTAATCAGGGCGCGGATGTCCGCTTCGTCGTCGACAACGAGAATATCGCTGGTTAAGCCTTTTTCTTTAAGGGAGGGTGGCATGTAGACTTATGAACTCCTTGGATTCTGATTCTTGAATCGTAACGCCCGCAGCCTTTCAACACAAGCGCGACGGAGTGGGGTTATGAGCGCCGCTTTTACATAAAAAATCCTTAGGCTATGTTGTTTGCACTCTTACTGCCGGAAACACTACCCGATTCGCTGTTTTTCGACAAAGTTTCCGCGTTGGGCTGGCTCCTTGGCCAAACCAAACTCACAACCGCCCCGCCGCCCGGCCTGTCTTCCAACATCAAACTTCCGTGGTGGTCTTCCATGATTTTTTTGACGATCGCAAGCCCCAAGCCTGTTCCTTTTTTGCGGGTCGTGACGTAAGGCTCCGTTAAATTGTTGCGTTCTTCAACCGGCAAGCCTTTGCCGTTATCTTCGACCCTCAAGCTTACCAGTTTTTCGCCGCAAGCCAAACGCATAAGAATCTGCCCTTGCGGCAAGTCCCCTTTCAACGGAGCGTTACGCGCATCAATGGCTTCCGCCGCGTTCTTCAACAAATTTGTCAGCGCTTGCGCGATTTGCCGCGCGTCGCAGTCGACGAGGCAAGGGCCGGGGGGAATGTCCTGCGCATAGGCGATATCGCTGCGCCCGCCGCTTTGCAAAAACACGGCCTGACGGCTGATTTCCCTGAGATCATGTTCCTTGATGACCGGTGCGGGCATGCGCGCGAAGGCTGAAAATTCTTCCACCATACGGCCGATGTCGTCGACGTGCCGAATGATCGTGTCGGTGCAGGTCTGGAAAACTTCGGGATCGGTGACGATTTCCTTGGCGTATTTGCGGCGTAGGCGTTCGGCGGAAAGCTGGATCGGCGTGAGAGGGTTTTTAATCTCGTGCGCGATGCGGCGCGCCACGTCGGCCCACGCCGCCTTGCGCTGCGCCGAAAGAAGATCGGACACGTCGTCGAACGTCACGACATAGCCTTTGGTTTCTGCCTCCGCCAGCTCCGAGGAGACGCGCACCAAAATCGTTCGCGTCGGTTGGCCAGGGCGGCGGATTTCGACCTGATCGCTGCGCAAGCCTGCGCCGCGCGGCATTTGTTCAACAATGTTTTGAATTTCGGGAGCCAGCGCGGATAAAGATTGCCCGTTGAACAAAGTCGTGTCGTCGATGCCAAAAAAATCCGCCGCCGAGGCGTTCATCAAATTAATGCGCCCGCGCGGATCGAGGCCGATGACGCCCGCGGAAACGCCGGAGAGAACCGCTTCGCTGAAACGGCGGCGAAAATCCAGCTGGCGGTTGGCGTCGATCAAATCGGCGCGCTGCGCGTCCAGCTGGCTCGCCATGCGGTTAAAGGCGCGGGAGAGAAGTTCAAGCTCGTCGTCGCTTTCGCGCGTGGTTTCGCTGACGCGCGCACTTAAATCGCCCGCGCGCATGCGATCCGTCGCGTTGATCAAATCGCCTATCGGCCGCGTCAACCGCATCGCGAAATTCAGGCCGAACCAGACGGCGGCCAGAAGCAGAAGCAAAGCCACGACCACGAAGATCAGGCCGATCGTCACTTGCAAACCGGATCGTTTCATTTCCAGTTGCTTATATTCCTCGACCGCTTTTTGCGTCGCCGCCATATGTTCCAGAACCTTGCGCTCGACCGGACGGCCTACGAACAAATAGGTGTCGACGAAGTTATCGAGCCGCAGCAGTGCGCGGACGCGGGAGTCCTTGTCCTTGTCGTCGTTTTGGTCGTTGACCAGAAGCACGACATCGCCCTGCGACGCCTGCTTGAGCATGTCGTCTGTGATCGGAACAAAGTTCAAGGAAAAGGTCAGGCCGCCGCGCGCGAGGATTTTGCCCGAACCGTCGAATACAAGAACTTCGGTCAGATTGCGCAAATAGGCTTGCGCGGAAACGACTTCGTTAAAACGCACGGGGTCTTCCGAGAGCAGCGCGGCTTGCCGGTTCAGATCGTTGGCCATAGCCAAAGCGTCGGCGCGAAGAACCTGTTTGTGCTCAGCCAGATAGGCTTGGGCGACTTCAAGCGATTCATTAAGCGACGTCCGCACATGCGTGGAAAACCACGCTTCGACGCCAAAATAAAAGAACGCCGCCGCAAACATCGCAACCAGCATAGCAGGCGCGACCGTCAACAGCGTAAAGACGCTGATCATTTTGACTTGCAGCTTGGAGCCTGCCAAATTGTTATGCCGCCGCTTCCAAATCTTGTAAATCCGGTGCGCCACGACGGCGCCGAGCAGAACCAGAAAGGCAAGATCGAGCCAGCAGAGAACCTGCACCGTCATCGTATCGTTGCCGAAAAACGGCGACCGCGTCATCGCGGCATAAGTTGCCAAAACCGACGCAACCGAGGCGATGATCAGCGCGACAACCATTTTGTCGCGCAACCGTATGCTTCGCTGCCAAAGGGCGAGATGCCGTGAAATGTCGGAAAGGCGCGGGAGTTTAATCATTCACCCCCCTGCCCTTCTTCCGCCCGGCCTCCAACCCCAATTCCCGTATTTTTTTGCGCAGCGTGTTCCTGTTCAACCCCAACAATTCCGCCGCGCGCAACTGATTGCCGTTGCATTCCGCTAAAGCGATGCGAAGCAGAGGGCGTTCGATTTCCTGCAAGACGCGGTCGTACAATCCGGCGCAAGGCATCCCTCCCTCATGCGCGGCGAAATAATCGCGCAAATGGCGTTCGACGCTGGCGGAAAGTCCCTTGGCGTTCATGCGCAACCTCTGGGCTTTTCGCGCCATAAAGCGGCGCTGATAACCCCTCTCCGCCCGCACTTGCGAGGGGAGAGGGGGGATACAAACATTCGAGCAAAAGCAAAAGGTGTGGCGGGGTGAGGTGGGTGGTTGAGGACGTAAATACCACCCACCCACCTCACCCCTTTCATTCTACGGCGCATGTTCGACGTTCTGTCCTTCCCCTCTTCCCCCGCAAAGAGCGGGCGGAGAGGGGTTATAAACGACGTTTCTTGTGGTAAAATATTCATGCGGCTTTCTCCAACAGCGGCGCGTAGAAATTCTTGATGACCTCGCGCGCTTTTTCCGCGTCGTCGATCGCATTGACTGTAGCACGGAACTCCGACGAATGTTTCAACCCTTTTGAATACCAGCCGATATGCTTGCGGGCGATGCGCAAGCCCGTCCATTTGCCGTAATGCGTCAGCATCGCATCGACATGCTCCAACAAAGTTGTGAACTGGCGTTCCAAAGAAGGCGCGGGCGTTACAGCACCAAAGCGCAAATAATCTATAACCTGCCGCAACGCCCAAGGCCGTCCATACGCGCCGCGCCCGATCATGACCCCGTCCGCGCCGGAAAGTTCCAACGCTTGGCGGGCGTCCGCGCAGGCGCAAATATCGCCGTTGACGATCAAGGGAATTTTAATCGCGTCCTTGACGTTGCGAATAAACGCCCAATCCGCCTGCCCTTCATACATCTGGCAGCGCGTGCGGCCGTGAACCGTAATCATTTTAATGCCGCATTCTTCAGCGATTTTGGAAAGGCGCGGCGCGTTCATGTTTTCGTGGTTCCACCCCAAACGCATTTTCAACGTCACCGGAACCTTGACCGCCTTCACAACCGCTTCCAGAATCCGCGCGGCGTGG
Source organism: Alphaproteobacteria bacterium (assembly GCA_031291395.1). Classification (GTDB taxonomy): domain Bacteria; phylum Pseudomonadota; class Alphaproteobacteria; order UBA9219; family UBA9219; genus CAIXLI01. The sequence continues at coordinate 45,589 of JARLJD010000113.1, forward strand.
ATTTCATCGCGCATCAATGCGGAACCTGCATGGCCGTTGACGACTTTCTTGACCGGACAGCCGAAATTGATGTCAATAATGTCCGCGCCGCGATCTTCGTTCAGTCGGGCGGCTTCCGCCATAACGTCCGGCTCAAATCCCGCGATTTGCACCGCCATAAGGCCTTCGTCGCGCGCGCGCTGCGACATCTGCATCGTCTTGCGGCATTCGCGGATCATCGCTTGCGAAGCGATCATCTCGGACACCACAAGCCCCGCCCCGAATTTTTTGACCAGCCGCCGAAACGGCATATCGGTCACGCCAGACATCGGCGCAAGAATAACCGGATTATCCAGTGTCACCGCGCCGATTTGAATCGGGGTTAACCGAGGAAAGGATTGCGGGTTTGCGTACATGGAATGCGTATAGCAAGTGCCTAAATAATAGGCAATCATATCCTGCTATGTCACGATATGATTTCAAACAAAACTCGTAACAAAAGCCGCATAATCCCCTTCCCCTCTATGGGGGAGGGTTAGGGTGGAGGTGGTGTTTGAGGGGGGCGCATTGGATCGAGCCGAAAGAATTGTCTTTCCTTCTCAAAGACATCTCATACATGGACACCCCGCACACACGCGAACATCACCCCCACCCTAACCCTCCCCCATAGAGGGGGAGGGAATCCCGCCGCTTTTACGGCAAGCGCTGTTGTTCACCTTCTTTGTGACACAGCAGGTGTGATTGATGCGGGAGAGAATTTGGTTTTCACATGATGTTAGCAGGCAGAACGTTCATTCGCCGTATGGCGCGAAGGCGCTGTTTGTGCCTGAACCTTATAATAGGTAGTTCCGTTCTCACAACCATATTATTCTTTTCCAGATAATTACCGCTAGTGTGACGACAAATACCCATCGTTATCCCCCTGTCATACTTAGTCCAATCCCTACTGTCCTCATGACCGTTATCACGCCTCAACTTCTGTGCAGCAAGCAACCTCTTATACCAAACCCCGATCATAATGCATTGATGATGTAGTTGAAGCCCGCGATGGAGCGGACGATGTCAGGGTTTTTGTCGATATAGAGAACGGCCTCGCAGAGCTTTTTCTCGACGAGGCGCATAGACTTGAGCGCGTA
>JARLJD010000017.1 GCA_031291395.1 Alphaproteobacteria bacterium
GTCGGATAATGCGACGGCTTACTTCGCTTCGGCAGGCTTCCTTAACTCGGCTAATAACCTCAGCACGATTAAGAGCAACCTGTCGACCGCGCTGGAAGCGGTGTCCTCGTTCGATAACTCGATCGCGGACGCTGAAAGCATTATCAACCAGCTCCAAGGTCTCACGACTCAGGCGCTGGGCACGACGGATACCGGCACACGCGCTGGTCTGGCGTCTCAGTTCAACGCATTGGCTACCCAGCTCGATACGATGATCAACGACGCCACGTTCAACGGCACCAATCTGTTGAACAGCACCAGCGCTTCACTGGTGGTTTACTTCAACGCAACCAATACGACTTCGTTGACGATCACCGGCGTTAATATCACGTCTGCCGGATTGATGAGCACGGCTATAGCGTCTAACAAATGGACGAACACCGCAGATATTCAGTTCAATCAGTCGTTCCTGTTGACCGCTTTGTCAACCCTGACGACCGATGCGGCGAATTTCGGTGGTAACGCGACCTTGCTTCAGACCAGACAAGACTTCACGTCGAACCTGATCACGTCGTTGCAAAACGCGTCGTCGGACTTGATTACGGCCGACAGCAATACCGAGGGTGCGAACATGCAGGCTCTGCAGGCTCAAGACTCTTTGGGTATTGTGTCGCTCGGCGTTTCGGGCACGCTGGAACAAGCGATCCTGAAGATCCTCTAAGCCTAAGGGAAAGGGCGGGTTCCAAAAGACCCGCTCTTTCTTCTTTATTTCGTCATTTTTCTCGAAGGAGTCGGGAACATGCCATTAAAAATCCGCGTCAAGCCCGAAGGCAAAATATTCGCTGGCGGCGCCGTTCTTAAGAATGTCGGAACACGGCCAGCCGATCTTCTTATCCTCTCCGACAGTCCTGTGTTGCGCGAAGACTATATGATGAACATTGATCGCCGCGGCGATTCCGATGTTTCCAACGTCTATTTTCTCTTGCAGGTCATCTATCTGTTTCGCGGCAAAGACAAGCCGATGGACAATCTCGTCATTGAAACGGTCAGAAGTTTCGCCAAGCTTTATCCCGATTTTGAATCTGAAGTCGCGCAGATCATCGCCTTTCTGGAAGCCAAGGAGACCTTCAAGGCGTTGAAAGTCGCACATCATCTGTTGGCGCAAAACGAAAAAAGCGCGCCGCCGCCCCTGACTGCGCCCGATGCCGCGCCAGTAGAAGAATCCATCCCCGAGTCCATACCAGCCTAACACCAGGAGTATAAAATGTCCCCGAATCCCTATCAAAACGTCAATGTTTACAACAAAAATCAAAAGACCGCCGCCCCGCCCATGGGAAACAGCCGCGCAACCGACGCGCGCGCGCTTCTGACCTGCGCCGGAAAGCTCGATGAGGCCAAGACATTGATGATCGGCGACCCAAAATCGAAAGAAAATATCAAGCTGTACGGCGAGGCCATTCGCTTCAATCAACGGCTGTGGACGATTTTCCAAGTGGCGTTGTCCGATCCGGAGAATCCCTTGCCGGAGGATTTAAGAGCCATTCTTCTCGGCCTCAGCAGCTATATCGACAGAACCAGTTTCCGCGCGGTCGGCAAATACCAGCCCGAATTGATCGACAGCCTGATCAGCATCGACCGCATCATCGCCGCCGGACTCAGCAAGACGCCGAAGAATGAGAGCGCCGAGTCTTTGCCAGTCGACATGCGCGATATTCCGATTTCCCTTATGACGTCGGCGTAGCAGAAAACAGGGATCAGAAAGAATCCCCTATGTTCGACAGCTGATTTTCGACTTCTGATAGGACAGCCTCCCATTCGCAGCGCCTCTCTTGTCTGAACAGGCGCGCCGTTGGATACCACGGGCTGTCCGCGCGCTGCGTCAGCCAGCGCCAGTCGGCATAGAAGGGCAGCAACACCCAAACCGGTTTGCCCAACGCGCCAGCCAGATGCGCAATCGCCGTATCAACGGTAATGACGAGATCGAGCGCCGTCACAGCCGCGGCAGCCGCTCCAAAATCGGCGAATTTCCGCCCCCAATCCCAAACGGGGCTGTACGAGAGAAGCGAAACATCGCCATCGGGGACGACGCGTTGCAAGCTGATCCATTCAATCTCTTGATGCGCAAGCAAAGGCGCAAGCTGCGAAAATTTCAAAGAGCGTTTGCCGTCGTTCTCGTGGCTGGATCGCCCCGCCCAGCACAGCCCGACACGCCGCTTTTCACTCCGCGCGGGAAAAGCCGCGCTTTCAACCGCGTCGGCAAGCAGATACGGCGTCTGCGCAGGAATGTTTTCGAGCCGCGTGCCGAACGCGCGGGGAATATCCAGCATCGAACAATAAAAATCGAAAACCGGAATCTTCTCGCCTTTGGTTATGACGCGCGGCGCGCCGTTCAAACTGCGCAAAAGCCGCATCAAGGCCGGAGGAGCTTCAATAATGATTTTCGCCCCGCGCGCGGCCAAAAGCGGAACATAACGCGCCATTTGCAACGTATCGCCAAACCCCTGCTCGGCAAAAAGGAACAAGATTTTGCCTGCCAGTTCTTCGCCGTTCCAATAAGGCTGGGCAAAAGCTCGTTTGAATTTTGCATAAGCGGGTAATTGCCAACGCGCGGCGAAAGCTGCCCACCCCGTTTCATAATCACCCAGCGCCAGCGCCGCGATGCCCGCGTTCAAAACCGGAACGGGATTGTCCGGCGCGATCTGCCGCGCCAAAGCAAAACTTTGCTGCGCTTGCTCAATCAGGTTCAGTTCATTCAGGCAAGTGCCGAAGTTGATATACGCGTCGGCAAAGCCGGGATTAAGCTCAATCGTGCGGCGGTAAAAAGACATCGCTTCGACCACGAGATCCATCTTGCCCAGCGTGACGCCAAGATTGTATTGCGCAACCGGATCATCGGGCGCAGCAAGCGCCCGCTTGCGAAACAAGGCTTCCGCTTCCGCAAAATCGCCCTGCGCGAAAAGGGCGCGGGCTTGGTGTTCGTCGTCGTTCATGCTGGCAAGGCTAACGCATCCGGATTCTCCCGCAAGCATTCCCCCTCCCATTTTGCCGGAATCAAAACACTGCGATCTCCGGCGATGAATTTTTTGACTTCGGCGGCGACGGCGCCGATGACGCTTTCCCAATCCCCCGCTTTTTTCTGGCGGAACAGGCGCGCCGAGGCGTACCACGGGCAATCCTCGCGGCCCAAAAGCCAGCGCCAGTCGCAGCTGAAGGGAAGCAGAATAAAAACCGGCTTGCCCAAGGCTCCGGCCAGATGCGCGACCGAGGTGTCAACAGATATAATCAGATCGAGTTCCGTCATCATCGCCGCCGTGTCGGCAAGATCCTGCGCGTGCTGCGCTGCGTCAAAAACGCCCGCCGCGCCAATAGCGTCACAGCGGTTTTTCTGCAAGGAAACAAAATGCGCCGCGCCGCAAGCTAACAAGGGCTGCAATAAAGAAAAATCCATCGAACGCTTGGCATCATCGTGATGCTTGACGTTTCCCGCCCAAACCAGACCGATGCGCGGCGATGGAAAAGCCCCTCTCCCCCCACTTGGGGGGAGAGGAGCCGGGGGGGCAGGTTGATACTCCCCGCGTCCCCCCTCACCCTGCCCCTCTCCCCCCAAGTGGGGGGAGAGGGAATGCCGTTGCTTGGGAGACACCTTCGGCGCGATCAGATAGGGATGCCCCTGAATGTTATTCAACCGCGCGGCAAAAAGAAAAGGCAGGCTGAACAGGCGGCAACGCGCCTCGGCTTTGGGCGGAGGATCTTCTTCGCAGATAACGTCGAGCGATGGAAAGTTCAGTGCGAACAAACGCTGCAGCGCGGGCTTGACGCGCAGCGTCAGGCGTTCGGCGCGCGAGGCAAGCAAGGGGATATAACGCGAGAACTGAAGCGCGTCTCCCAACCCCTGTTCCTCATACAGCAACAGATGCGCGACTTTCTGCCCCCGCCACAAAGGAATGTCTTTTAACTCCGCTTCAAGAAGATCGGGGCGTTTCTCCCATAATTCCCAGCCTCGCTCCATATCGCCGATTTGCAGGCGCGCGATGGCCTCGCTGATCGTCACCTCACCCAAATGCGGCAGCAACGCGCGGGCGCGGGCGAAATAAGCGATCGCCCGTTCGGGATGCCCCCATGCCTGTAAAATATTGCCCAAAAGCAAAGGCGGATAAGCGGGATCAAGAGCATCCGCCGCGCGCGCTTCGCGATAAGCGGCGAGCAAATTGCCCGTTGCGAACAACAGCAAAGCATAATTGCCGTGAAAACGCGCATTTTGGGGCTGAAGTCCAATCGCGTGCGCAAAGCATGTGGCCGCACCGTCGCAATCGCCTTCTTCCTTCAGCATTTGACCAAGCAAATCCCACGCCTCGGCGCAAGTCGGCGCAGAGGCGACAGTTTTGCGTATGCATTGCAACGCCTCCGCAGAACGCCCCATGCCGCGCAAAACGACGCTGCGGTTGAAACGCGCCTCCGTAAAGTCGGGAACCGCCGTCAACGCCGCATCGATCAATTGCAGCGCAAGCTCGCTTTTTCCGGTTTGTTGCGCGATAACGCCAAGCCGCTGCAAGGCCGTCGGCTCATGCGGCGACAGACTCAAAATCTTGTGATAAAGCCCAGCTGCCGTGCCAAGGTCACCCTGCGCCTGAACGCGGGCGGCCTCGGCAAGGCGTTCATGAATATTCTGGCTCAGGCGGCCTCCAGCAACGCATACGCATACCATTGCGGCAAGGACTTGCCGACGATATCGAGGATCAACGAATGCGCGATTTCCGCCGTCGGCTCCTCGGCCCTGATGATCGACAAGGACGTTTGCGTGTTGGCGATGCGGCGCAGTTCCGGCATCAGAGCCGAAACCGAATTGTCAAGTCCGCCGCGGTTAACAGCCTGTATCACGAAAGCATCGCGCGCGGACAAAGCCACGCCGCAGCCGACGACTTGCGAGGCAAACAGAACGTCCTGATCGGACAACGCTGTTCTGTCGAGGAAGCGGTTGAAACTTCCCACCAGGCGCGGTTGGTTAATGTTGCTCTTGTTGGTCAGCGTCATCGCCCCGCGCATCGGTATCGCAAAGCCGCACGCCACCAGAACTTGCAAAGCTTCAAGGATTTTCTCAGGCTTTTCCCCTTGCCCCGCGGGATGCGCCAGGATATCGCCGACGCCAAGCGGCGTGATCGACATCAGGCTGATTATCTTGGCGTAAAGTTCGCCCGAAAGGTCGATCACCTTGCCTTGGGCGGCAAAGGCAGGCGGAACTTGCTCAGCTGGAACGACAAGGCCATAGGCAAAGCCGCCGAACAATTCCGCCGCCGACGCGGACGTTGAAACCGGCTCCTTGATCCAGATATCCGAACGCGCCGCTCGATCAAGCGCCAAATCCTTGATCGGCTCATACAAAGGATGGGCGCGGCAGGATACCACAAGATCCTGCGCTTGCGCAGGAACCGCCAGCTCGACATAGTTTGATACCAGCGTCGCGTCTCCGGCATAAGACAGGCCGTGCGTGCGCGCTGCCACCAAAGTGTTAAACGTCGTCGAGACCGCAGACGCGCCGTCGAAAAGGGCGAAGAAAGCCTGCGGATTCTTATCCGCGATCGCCTTGTCGAGCGCATCGGCAAGATCGGGGCGCCGAGCCAGATATCGGGCGCCCAACTGTTTGATCTCAGACAGAAATTCCTGTTTTTGCGCCGCGTTCATTTCCGGGGTGAGTTCCTGAACCAGAAAACGCAACGCCCCGTCCTCGCGGTCATAGGCGCGATAGGATGTCACGAAAAGCCCGCCCGGGTTCAAACGCTTTTGCGCCAGCGTGAACAAAGCCTTGCGTTCGTCGGTCGACAAAACCGCCGCACTCTCATCGCAGCACAAATAGTCAAGCATAGGCGGCAGCGAAGACCCGTTGTCCAGACGCGCCAACGCCTCGCTGGGCGAGCCGGTCATGAAAATGATATTGAACGTGCCGCGCTGCGTGGCGATATTCTCAGCCGCGCGCCGCGCTGTGTCATCGGCGACAAAGCCATAGAAGCGTCCTTCGGGATTGCTGGCGGCCAAACAAATCAGCTTTTCCGGCGCAGCGCAGACGAGATCGGCATAAGTGAACTCCGCCCCCGTCTTCTTTGGCTTGTTGCCGCGCAGCGCAGCGATATAGCGCAGCGAGATCGGGCTGAATGTTGAATGCGGCTTCATGATAAGACTCCCTTGGCGATGTGTTTGATTGATGTAACCCATGTTAGACTCCTTCTGGTTTTGGGGCGAGAACTAAAGATAGCTGACGATCGACATTTTCAGGATGTCGCCAGTCACCATGTAAGAGGCTTGCAAAATGGTTTCCAGCGAAGTGATTTCGGCGCTGACCTGCGTGACGTCGACTTGTTGGATATTGTCGACCTGATCGGTCAGGTTGCTGAGCGCGGTGTTTTGCGAGGTTTTCTCCGTGGTCATCGTGTTGATGTTGTTGGCCACGTTCGTATGCACAGCCTGAAGGCCTGATATCGCCGAAGTCAGCAAGGTCGAGGCCTGCGCCATATCGGCTTTGTACGTCGCGGAATCGGTCGCGTTTCCGGCCGCCTGCATATAACGCAAACCCGCGATAAGTTTCTGAAAAGACGGATCGTTGCTGGTGATGCCGTAATTGACGGTATAACCGCTGTCGATGGTAGCCTGATCCGTGGCATAGGCGTCGGAAGCAGTCGTGGTCGTCGTTGCAGAACCAACGTTTACGGGGTTGCCTCCAGCGTCAGTAACGGTGATGGTGCTGCCGCTCGCGGTTGCCGTGTAGACGCCGCCGCCGATTGCCGAAATCTGCGCGGCCAAATCGCTGGCGGCGGCACTGGTCGTGGTATCGGCGGAAGAAAGGGTGAACGTATAAGGCGTGCCGGGCGAAGCGCCCAGCGTAATCGTCGCGGTCTGCGCCGTAGCATATCCGCCAACCGATCCGCTAACCGTAACAGTTCCCGCCGCTCCGCCCGCAGTTAAATCCAAACTGGACGAATCATAGCTGGGAACAGTCTGCCCGTCGCTGACAATGGACGAAGAAAGCGTGGATGTCGACAAAGCGGCAAGATCCTGAACAGGCGCCGTGGTGTAACGCGACCCTGAATAGATATAGCGGCCATTGACATCCTGATTGAGATCGACGGTCACGGCGTTCAGGAAACTTGTAGCTTGCGCTGCGATATTCGGGGCCGTTTGCGCGCTATAGGTCGGATTGTTGTTGGCAAGGCTTTGCGCCTGGCTTGCGATCGTCTCCAGATCGGTCAACGTGGTGTCATAGACCGACAGATTGTTGCTGACCGTTGTGATAACGCTGACATAGGCCTGTCTTTGCGTCGCCGTAGCTTGCAGGTTGATCAGGTTGCGCGCGTCGCCGGGAGTATAGTCAGTCAGGTCTTGGTATTTCTGCTCACTCGACAATTGCGCCGTCAGTTGAGTCAAAGTCGACTGTTCGGACTGAAGCGTGGAAGTCAGGGCGTTCTGAAGGCCAAGGCTGCTGACGGCGGTAATGGTCATGTCTAGCTCACCATGTTTTCAAGGGTCTTCATCATGCTCTGAATCGTCGAAATCACATGCGCCGACGCGGCATAGCTGTTCTCCCAATTGGTCAGATTGACCAGCTCGGTGTCGGTGTTGACGCCGGTCTGGCTGGACAAAGAGCTTTGATAATAAGCCTGCTGTGTCGACGCCGATGCGTTCTGGGCTTGAATAGCGTTCGCCGCCTGCTGAAACCCCGACAGGATAGCGGTCGAGATGCCGGAATAAGTCTGGTTTTGCGCCGTCAGGCCGTCCGCCGTGAAAGTGCTGGTGGTGACAGGCGGCGTCTTGGTCGTGTCGATGGAAAGATTCGTTGCCGAAAAAGTGTTGGCAACGTCGGTCGCCGCTGCTTCCTTGACCGAGGTTTTGCCGTTGACCAAACTCGCGTTGACGGCAAACGAGGTCAAATCGCTGATGTTGCCGTTGGCGTCGGTATTCGCCGTAAAGAAATCCGAATCCTGTTCGCCCGTGGCGGTCGTGGCATCGTCATAAGTGTCGGCAAATCCGCCTTCAGCAGGGCTGATGAACGCATTTGCAAAGGCCAATAACTGGGATTGAAGCTTGCCGACGACACCGACGCCGTTCGCTGTGCTGGTTGACGAGGACAAGAAATCGGTTTCCGCCTGCAATGTGCCGCCGGTTAACTGGTCGCTGACATTGTTGCCGACGGCATTTGTGACACAGGGATCTCCCGTTATGGGGTCGGTGCCTGTGCTGAATGTCTGAGCTTGTCCGTCGACCAGAGCGGTGCCTCCTGGCGTGTAAAGGGCGATTTGCCCGTTGGAGCGCGGCATAATCGTGACGGCGGTATATTGGGCGACCTGATTGACCGCCACATCGCGCTGATCCTCTAGATTGACGGCGGAACTGTTATTGGCAAGAGCCGTCGCAATCTCGCCGTTCAGCATCGTGATTTTGGCCAAAGCGGTATTCAGCCCCTGCACCGACGTCGAAAGGTCGTTTTCGACATTGGTTTGCAGCGTCGAAACCTGCGACGAAATGCCGGTTATAGTGCTGGACAGCGTTTCACCCGAAGAAATCACGGTTTTTTGCAGCGTGACGTCGCTGGGGTTGGCCGAATATTCCGTCCACGCGGATTGAAAATTGCTGAGCGCCGACGACAGCGCAGGCGGGTTGCCCGTCGAATCGAGGATCGACTGCACCTGATTCATATAGTTGCTTTGCGTGCTAAGATAAGACGCGCTCGACGTCGCATTGTTCAAGGTTGCCGATAGAACGCTGTTGGTGACGCGGTTATAGCTGGTGATGCCAACGCCGCCAAAGCCGGAACCATTGATGATTTCTGAAAGCCCAAGACTTTTGTCGGTATAGCCCGCCGTTTGCGCGTTCGCGACGTTGCCCGAAATAACCTGCGCCGCAACCGCGCTGGTTTGCACGCCAGAGATGGCGATCGATAGAGCGTCGGTAAGCGACATCGTCATAAACTGCTTCTCCTTTTCCTGCCGCGCGACCGCCTCTTAGGCAGGCGATTATAAAAATGTAGGGCGTTACTGAACCGTCTGAATAATCGTGTTCAACATGCTGTTGACCGTCGACACCACCTTGGCGTTGGCGGAATAGACCTGCTGCGACTGAATCATCGTCGTAAATTCGCTGGCAATGTCGACATCGGAAGATTCAAGCGAACTGCTCGTCAGCATCCCCGCGCCGTTGGTTCCCGCTATATCCAGATTGGCCGCGCCAGACGCCAGAGTAGCCGTGTATATGCCGCCAGTGCCGCGCTGCAAATTGTCCGGCGAATTGAACTGCGCGATCGGTATCTGGTAAATTTGCCGCGTACTGCCATTGGTATAGTTGATCGACACAATGCCGCTGCTGTCGATGCCGATGCTGCTATACGAACCCTCGCCCAATCCATCCTGCGATATGGACGACACCGAGACGGTCGAGCTTGAATTGGCGTATTGTGTAACGCCCGTCGCCGCGTCAAGGGTGCCCAGATTAATGTCAAGAGATTGCGAGGCCGTTCCGGCGAAGCTCAGGTTGAAGTTCAGCCCGGCTTCGGTCGTCCCTTGATCGGGACTGCAAGTGGAATATCCCGTCGGCGCCCCCACAGTCCCCGGCGCAGAATCAAGCGCCCCCGCTGTCAGAGTCATAACGCCGCTTGAACTGGTCGCGGCAAGCTTGCTGGAATCCGTCGTCGCTTTGTTAATCGCGGCAGCCAGACCCGCCGCAACATCCGCGTCAGTATCGCCGGGCTGAACCGTATAGGAATAATTCGTTTGCGTGCCGCCGGTCGGGGTGGCCGCAATCGTAATGACCTGCGGCGGTATAGGCGTGCCCGTGACAGTGATCTGATTGCTGTTAGCCCCCGACCCCTGCGTCGCGGCCAAGTCATAGGTAGGCGTTGTGATGCTCTCGATCGTTCCGGCAGGTGAGGCGCTGTTGAACGTCACGATAGCCTGCGTTTGGTAATCGTTGCCGGTTCCGTTCCCGTCGGCGACATCAATATTGGCGAGCCATTGATTGGTGGCCATTTTTACCCATGTAATGCTTGTCTGATGCGTATTGCCAAGCGCGTCATATATTTGCACGGTAGAGGCCGTCGACGAATAGCCGTCCGCCGCGCTGGCGGGCAGATTGGCGACATATGTGACGGCTTTGCTCGCCACAGGATTATCCAAAAGGGAGGAAATCTGAACCGGAACGGTTGAAGCCGAATCGGTGACGCCGTCGTTAATGGCATAGCCTTCAAGATAGTAGCCGGCGCTGTTGACCATATAACCGCTCTTGTTCAGCGTGAAGTCGCCTGCGCGCGTATAGTAATTGCTGCCAGACCACGTCACGCCGCCGGTGGCATTACTGGACGCGCTGGTAACGTTGAAAAAACCTTGGCCGGAAATGGCGAGGTTGGTGACGGTTGAAGTCGACGCGATGTTGCCCTGCACGTCGTTCTGGTAGTTTGGCGCGGCGCTCACGCCACCGGGGCTGTTGTCGGTTGCGCTCGACGCGGTTACAAGATCCGAGAAGTTGGTTCCGATGCTTTTGTAACCGGTGGTTTGCGCGTTCGACAAATCATCTGAAATATTGCCGATAGCCTGCGACTGAGCGCTAAGACCGGAAACCGCGACTCCTAAAGCTGCGAAAAGTGAAGACATGTTGACACCCCAGTTCGTTAATCCCGCCCGTCAAAGGCAAGAAGACTAATCCCGAACCCGTATCAGCAAGCTTTGTGCCAGAATCCTACCCTATTGATTCCGATGATCTTTATGAATATTGCTTTTTTGCCCAAGGCAATTTCTGCCGCTCTCCCTTCAAAAAAAGAAAAAATGGTAGCGCGGGGTTCCACCCTCGCGCTTGCGCTATTCCCGCGCGGCTTTGGCCGCTGCCGCTGCCGCAAAGAAGGCCAGCGCCAACGAAAACGCGATATTCAGATTGGCCATCGAAAACCCGAAAATCGTCCACGAGATTTTGTCGCAGGGCGGCGAAATCGTCTGCAAAAGGGACTGGCGCAGCTCTTCGGGCGAAGAACCGCGCAACGGCTGCACGGTGCACCCCGACGTGCCCAGCCACCAATGTTGCTCAACGCCCGTATGGAAAATCCCAAGCCCCATTCCCGCCAAATAAACCAAAGCGCACAGCCCCAAAAGCGCCGCCGTCCGCCGCCCCTGCGGCTTCCAGACAAGAGCCAGCGCGGAGAAAACCGCAGCCGCGCCGTAAGGAATGCGCTGCCACAAGCATAAAATGCAAGGCTGATCCCCAAAACCAAATTGCATCGTCAAGGCAAAAAGCAAATAGCCAATATTCGCCGCCAGCAAAAGCCGCGCAGAGAGAGGCCAAGCAAGGATTTTTCCGATCAGAGGGGGCATGGGATTCGCTAGGCATGAGGTTTCCGAGCCAACGTCATCCCCGCGAAGGCGGGGATGACGCTGATTACGGGAATGCTAAAAGAAAACTTTCCCAAACGACAGGCTTTTTTTCAAACGGATCTGCTGTTAAAACCATTCATCATTTGTAATTCCAAAGCCGTGGCGGAGATTCCCTCTCCCCCCTCTTGGGGGGAGAGGGTTAGGGTGAGGGGGGACTCAGGGATTATACCCCAACCGGGGGGGGGGGGCCGCCCCCCCCCCCCCCCCCCCCCCCCCCCCCCCCCCCCCCCCCCCCCCCCACCAACCACATCACAAAAAAAAACAAAAAAAAAAAAAAAAAAAAAAAAA
>JARLJD010000114.1 GCA_031291395.1 Alphaproteobacteria bacterium
GTGTTGTGTTTTTCATTTTTTTTTGCCCGCCGGGTGGGGGTAAAAATGTTATTGAAGCACATTAAATTGCCCCGGTGCCCCCCCACAGCGGGCGAACAAAAATCCTTCGCCATATGACTTACTTATTTAATAACAAGCCCTAAAACTTAGTGGCTCACCCGCAAGTTCGACAGGGAATCGCCGATCGCGCTAAAGATGCTGGAAAGCTGCGTCGTCGTCGGCGAGGCGAAATAGTAATTCACCGCCGTGGCGCAGCTTTGCAGTTCGGATGTGTTGATCCCGCCGCTCGTTCCCAGCCCAATCGTATAGATATAGACGCCCTCGTTCTTCATCGCGGTGCAGACATCCAGCGTCTTGTCATCAAGATCGCTCACGGCGGTGCCGGAATTGGTCGATCCCGTTCTGCCGCTGCCTAAATACCAATAGGATCCGTGCGAAGAATTATTGATTGTGTTCTCGCCGTCGGTCACAAGCACGATCGCCTTGACCATACCCTGAGTGTTATAGGCCAAAGGCAGGCCGTTGGCGTCCATTGTCCCGCCCCACATTCCCTGCCAACGCGGCGAGAGCATGCGCCAGCCCCACACCATGCCTTGATTGATCTCCGTATTGCCCTGTGCCGTCATCGCGTTAATGGCGGTCAGCAACGTCGTCGAATTATTCGTCATCGGCGTCACCTGCTGCGGGCACAGATAATTCGGCCCTTGTTGCGTCGTGTTAAGCGGCGACGCATAAGTGAACCCGTCGGCTGTGCAGGTTTTGTATGTGCCAGAGCAACTCGACACCAAAGAGCAGGTCTGCGTCCCCAAATCCGTGCAGGTATAGCCATTGCTCGTCGAACAGGATCCGGTTACTGTTGTGCAAGTACCGTTTTTGCATCGTTTGTATTTTTCCTTGCATTCGTTGTATTGCGGGAACCTCCAATCATTCGAGCCTTGCTTCCAGCTATCTTGATTCAAATTATCGCTCGGCCAGTAATATTCGCCAAACAAGGTGGCGGGCGTGCTGGTCGACGGCGGATCGTCGGTTATGTCGTAGCCGTTCTGCCGCGCATCGACGCACCCAAGCCAGCCGTTATTATTGCTCCCGTTGCCCCAATCGAGCGTCGCCGTCGTGTCGGTTGTGAAATCCTTGTCGTAAGTATAATCCGGATTGATCCATGTCGGATGCGACGTGCCGATATTGACGGCTTGCGTGAACGGCACGATGCCGACCCACAATTTACCGTTAGTCGAAGTCGTCTCGCCGCCAAACAAGGTATTGACCAAGGTCGTCGCCGCAGTCTGAAGCGCATGGATCTTGCTGACGCTGCCGCCGGCGGAATCGGCCATTGATCCGGTATTGTCGAGCACAAGGACAAGCTCCAGCCCCGTCACTGCGCGCGAGATCTGCGAGTTCGTCGTCACCGAAACGTTTTTGACCCCCAGCGCGCCCATAAAAGTCGTCGGCACCGTCGCTGTCGCTGATAGCGTAAAGACCGTGTTCGTGCTGTTCGCGGTGACCGAGGATCCCGTCAAGGTCGCGCCCATATAGCCGTTGAAATTGGCATTAAGATAGTTTGATGTTTCGGAATTCAGGTTGGATGTGCTGACCGTCGCGCCCGCGGCAAGGCCCGCCGCATCAAGCGAAAACTGAAGCTTAGACTGCACCATTTGCACCCGCGCCGTATCGATCGCGACGCCGGATAATCCGACCAGCGTGACCAAAGAAAAGGCCAGCACCGGCAAAGTCATGCCGGATTCCGAACGCGCGAAGAGCCTAAGCTCTTGGAGCGTTTTTCTCATCGCCAAAAAAAGCTTCATAAAACCTCCTATGTCGGCGGCGTGACCAGCGGGCTTAGCCGCGGTTTATAGACGGCTATGCGATAAATCACCGTGTTCTTGAACGCGTCCGCATTGATAAACAACGGGTTATAAGTGTAATAGACCTCGGAAATGATCACATTGTCGTTGGCGCTCAGCGTCAAGCCGTTGGGCAGAAGCGCCTGCCCCCCCGTCGTTCCGATCTTGCTGACCTGAGTCGCTTCATTGTTCGGATAAAGATATTGCCATTTGACAATCGGCGCTCCGGTCGAAGGCTGATACACGGACGACACGATCACCACCCCATTCCCGCCGCTGAACGAGATCGGCTGCATAATCTGGGCTGCCGCCAACGTAATATCGGCCAGATTGGCCAGCGTTATCGTCTGGTACTGCGTAACGATATCCGTCAGGGTATAGGCGATGCGATCGCACTTTTCGCTCGCCAGCAGAAAATAAGCGCCGTCGGAAGAGCCAAGCAGAAACGCGACCCAAATCGGCAGAGTCAAAGCGAACTCTAGCGCCGCAACGCCCCTGATTGCCTTTTGCCGCCAAGACAGTCCGATTTTTCTAGCCATACGGTTCATTGCGCACCACAATGCTTGCAGTCAGATTGATAACGCCGTCCGTGCCGATGCTGCCGAGATTCAAAATTTGCAAAAGCCCGTTGATCGGCGTCACCAGTTTCCACGGATACGTAATGGTATAAACGACGATCTGCTCCTCGGTGCCGTATCCCGCCGTGCCGCCCGCGCCGATGCTGGCGAAGCTGTTATAGGAGGTTTCGGTGGTCGTCAATCTGGTGGTGTCGATCAAGCCGTAACTTTGCAGTTCGGTGACCATCGTCTGGTTGACCGTCTGGGCTTGCGTCTGGCCGCTTGCGCTGTAGCCCGTCTTGCCGAGGCGCGAGGTGTTGTACGCGGCGCTTTCCATCAGCGTCTGCGCCCCCAGCATCAGGCACGTTTCAATAGATCCCATAAAAAGCAACAGGAACACCGGCATCAAAAGCGCCATTTCGACAGCGACGGACCCGCGCTCCGCCGCCCGATAACGGCGAACGCTCTTTCTCAAAACACATGACAAGAACCCGGCCATTCGCTGCGACCCCCAAAGCTCAAGAATGTTCTGCATAACGCGCAGGCTTATTCCCAAGCTTGAGTATCTCACAAACGCGTTTACATCTTGTTAAGTATGCAGGGGATTTATGAAAAATTAAGGAATTTCGAAATTCGAAACAGTTTCACAGCGCATGGATAACCGTTTGTTTTCAAAAACAAAACATCCGTCTTTCCAGCGAAAGAGGGAATCCATCGCCACGCGCCTGCACGGCGTGTGAATCAAAAAAGTTGAGCAACCGTTTAGGCTCAAAAAAAGCGACTCTTATGACCAACTATTTTGGAGCTGGTCTCTCTTGCGCCAGATTATACTCAATCCTTTTAAGTAAAACTAAATGAACTTTGTTCGCTACTGTTTCACAAAGTCCGTTCAGCGCCTTCTTATCAAAGGGTTTTCCATGCTTCATTTCCCAGAAGGGCGCACCATCTATCCCCTCCTCGGCTAAAATTCCACAGATATCTCCCGGAAGATTACAACCGGTCAGTTTCATGATGCGTTGCTTAGGTTTCCGGACAGTGCGCCGCCCAACCCTAACCTCTTTTCCGTTTAGGCTCACGGACAAAACGCCAAAGTTATGGGCGTTATGTCTAGGATAAGTATAGAAAACGACGGAGAGGTCATCGTTACGATCCATAAGTTCAATCATGTTTTGAATGTTTTGAAGAATACGATTGCAATAAAACCTTGGAAGAGCACGAGCATCTTCATGAAACCGCTCTCCCGTATGCCGTGCGTTTTTCTTAAATGCCTGCAAGTGTTCTTCCAACACAAAAATCTCCTGTGAATTTTAAGCTTGGATTAAAACACTACGCGAGCCTCAGCCGCACTCACTTCCCTTCCTTCGCCCGAATATCATACCGCGCCTCTTCCTCCCCCTCGCCTTCGACCGCCCCCACCGCGGCTAAGGCGGCTTCGGCGGAGCCTCGGCGGCTGGCGACGATAACCTCGGCCATAAGGGAAATCAGCGCGCTGGCCATGCCGAACAATTGCGTCGCTTCGTCGATCGACACGGCGATCTCGGACGCGATCAGAGGATTGCGGTAATGTTCCTTGATCTGCGCCAGCATCTGAATCACGCGCTTGTCGGGGCGCGGCTCGCGGTCGTCCTCGTCCGCCATGGCGGAAAGCTTTTTGATATAGACCGAATAATTGCGCTCTGATTTCGCGGGCGCAGCACCAGCGAAAACTTCGTAATAACTGCGCAAAGTCATTTCCACCGCGCGCAACGTGTGCATGACGGCCGCCGTGCCAAGACCGAACGCAAGCGATCGGCCAGCTGCCGCGAACTCATTCTGCGCCATAACGGGAATCGCCGTGCGCAGGCTTTCCGAGAAAATTTCCTGCGCGTTTTCGGCGAGATCATAGGTCGAATAAATGCCGCGCTTGCCCGCGACGTAAGTCGGCGCGCGGTTCAGTTCCGCCGCCAGCGCATGCTCGAATTTTTCGACAAGGCCGCGCAACGTCGCAAGCTCATGCGTGTCGATGCGGTCTTCGCCTTCTTGGGATTTGAGCTGTTTGGTCGAGGGATCAATGAAGTAACGATTGAAGATGGAGCCGATTTTATTCAGCAGCTTGACGGCGTCCGATTTCGACGTGCTGAGCGCGACCGCGTCGCCCTTGATAAATCCGTCGAGCATCGTCTGCGCTTCGCTGAGCGGCACGAACATTTCCGCGATCCGCCCCCCGCCTTCCGCGCCGAACAGGCTGTGCAATTTCGCGCCCAATTCATAAAAACGATAGGAGTTGAGTTGTTTCATTTTTGTAATCTCTTTCGTTACGCCCGCGCTTTCCAGCGGCGGGACATTATGAGGAAGAACCAATATCCAGCGATTTAACCTTATCCTTCGTTACGAAACCGCACCAGATTCGTCAATCGGTTATTATGGTTAACGGCTTTTTGTTGCGCGGAATTTTTCTCTTAAGCGGGAATCCTCATCTTAACAAAAAAACCCTTTGGAGAATCGTCCTTTTTCCTTGATAATTTATTATATTCCGCCTTTACAAAAAGGACATCCCATGCCCGATATTTTTGTCATCGACGATCAGCATCCCGAAGATTTGGCTATGTTGCAGGCGCTTTATTCGCGCAGTCCGGCCAGCGTCGTCGATCATCTGGAAAGGCTGAAAAAATCCGACAGCGGCAAATTTATGGACCAGTATTATGTCGGATACGGCCACGCCTCGATCGGCGATTGCGGGGCGACCACCGTTTTCATCGAGCAAGTTTCGATGCTGGTGGCCAAGGCGGTGCAGGACAATCCGCTTTATAACGGGCAGGAAGCCTCGACGCGCTATCTCGATTTTTCAAAGCAGGCAGTCATCGATCCCTATGACAATCCCGCTAGCGCTGCGGTGCAAGCGCGTTGGATGGAAATTTACAACCGCGTTTTGCCGCTTCTCGCCGAGGGGCTGAAAAAACGCTATCCGTTCGACGCGGGCGAATACAAGAACGAGAAAATCTGGTCGAACGCGCTGTATGCCCGAGCGTTCGATATTGCCCGTTCGCTGCTTCCTATCGGCACGACGACGCTTCTCAGCTGGACGACTTCGCTGCGTGCGGCGCGCGATCATTTGCGGCGGTTGAAATATCATCCTTTGCCCGAAGTACGGGAGGTTGCGAAGAAAATTTTCGCCGCGATTCTGGAAAAATATCCGCACAGTTTTAACAAAACCGATATGGACGACGAAGGCAGCCCACGCGACGCTTACGCCCAAAAATTCTCGATGCGCAATCATTTCGTCAGCGCGGGTGATCTTCAACGCCAATTCGGGCTGACGCCGGACGAAAGGGAAAGCATCGCTTCAGGAAACATCGTCGCGCGCGCGGATTCCGTTGATCTTGTTTCCTTGCGCAACAACGAAGCCGAGACTTTGTCCCTGCGCCCGCAACATGCGGCGTTGCCGTGGCGGCTGGAAGCCTATGGGCGTTACAATTTCCTGTTCCTGCTCGATTTCGGATCGTTCCGCGATATTCAACGCCACAGAAACGGCGTCTGCCAAATTCCCTTGATCGACGGTCAGTTCGGCCTCAACCCTTGGTACATGCAGCAATTCAAAGAGCATCTGTCGCCAGCCGACGCGCAACAACTGGAGCAGGACATCGCGGCCCAACGCGAAGCGATTGCCGACTTGCCCAAACGCGGCGTTGCCGTCAAGCCGGAGCTAAGCCAATATCTGTTTCCAATGGGTACGCAAGCGCTGGTTCACGCGTCTTATTCGGTGCCAGAGACGATCTATGTCGGCGAATTGCGTTCGGGCAAAATGGTGCATCCCTCCCTGCGCCCGATCGCGCAGAAGATGCTGGCCGTTCTGGAACATGACCTCCCGGGCATAGCCCTTCACGGCGACCGCGACGAAGACAGCTGGAGCGCCAAGCGCGGGGAGCAGACGATTTCGAGCAAGGTAGCATAGGAAACAATCGCGCCGTTTGGTAGCGCGGGGTTCCACCCCCGCGCGCGCTCCACAAAAACCAAGAGTTGGCGGGGGGTTGGAACCCCGCGCTACCAACCCCCACCCCACGGAGATCCCCATGACCAACATCCAAGCGACCCTTATCGGCGCGGCAATGATCGCCGCCAGCATTATCGTAAGCAACGGCATTCATCCGGCACTGGCGCAGCAGGGCGGCGGCCCTTATCAGCTTATGCATCACAGCAACACCGTCGCCAACGCTGGCGTGTTCCGTTTGGACACCAGTTCGGGGGATGTCAGCTATTGCTACATCAACGGCGATCAGGCTTTGACTTGCAGCCATGCGGTAAGGTAAGCGCAGTAAGCCGGTTCCGTTCGTATCGGACGGAGAGAATCCGCGCCCCCCTTAGGGATCGCGTGGCGGAGGACCGCCTTCGCGGCTTAGAAGGGTCTGCGCCAAACGGTCGCGGTCTTCCGCCGACATTGCGCTGATTTTCTCGGCGGCTTTCTCCTGGGCTTCTTTCTTGACGCCTTCCATTACCTGACCGACGTCGGCAAAATGCTTCAAAACATCTTCCTTGCTGACGGGGCCGGATTGCAACTTCTTGGCAAAATTCTGGCGCAAAGCGTTCATTTTCTCAAAATTCTCGCGCATGCGGGTTTCATCTTCCCTGATCTCGCCCGGGCCGAACAAATCGCCCGGACCAAAGAAAGGCGGCGGCATAGGTTCGCCTCGTTGAATGCCCGGGGGGAACATCCCGTGCGCCCCCATCGGCGGCGGCATGTCAGGAGCGCTGAAACGCCCCAAGGTAAAAGCGACGAGAAAAATATTAGCCGCCACCGACGCCAAAAGAGCGGCGCGGTATTTTTTATCCGAAGCGTAATCCGTCATAAATTTATCTCCTTCCATGATTGAGGTCCAAAAATGATCCGATCAAAATAATTTTCGCCGACCGATGACGCCTCTCGCGCCGCAGCCGTTTTTGTCGTCGCCGCCGGAAACGAATGGGTGCCGATCCAAAACCCCAGCAGGGCAACGGCAACCAAAGCCGCCGCATCCGCCGTCCAGCTTTGCACCCAAATGCGCAGCGAAAACGAGCGCGGCGGATTCTGAGGGGTCGCGCAAGCCGCGGCGACAATTCTGTCAAGCAACGCCTCATCGGCATCGGCAACCCGATAATCAGCCAGTCTCTGCGCCATTTCACAATCCTGTTCTTGTCGCATTTTCTTCCTCCTTTCCTAAGTCAGTATGAGGAAATAAGTGAAACAAAAGCGATGGAATCCCCTCCCCCTTGAGGGGAGGGTTAGGGAGGGGGGAGTTCCGCAAGAGATCTGTTTGGGATTATAAACAAACCTTGCCGCAAGGTGGTTTACAAACCAAAACTGCCTTTCCCAGTCGCTCTCCCCCCTCCCCTCAAGGGGGAGGGAATCCCGCCGCTTTTGTTTCACTTCTGTTTCCTTACGCCTTCTGCCCCTCCCCCAAAATTCCCTTCAAATTCTGCTTGGCGCGGAACAAAAGCTGTTGAAACGCGCCAAGGGCAACTCCCATGGAATCCGCAGCCTCCTGATTGCTCAACTCCTCATAGTAACTTAAAATCACGGCGGCGCGCTGCCGGTCTGGCAAAGCTTGCAACGCCACTTTGACGCTGTCGGATCGCTGCCGCCCGATCATGACCGCATCGGCCATCGGCTTGTCGTCGGCGATTTCGTCCAGTTCTTCCTCCGCCCGCGCCGGAACGATGCGCCGCTTGCGGTCGAGGCAGGCATTCAGCACGACGCGGTAAAGCCAAGTCGAGAATTTTGCCTGCGGCTTCCAGCGCGGAGCCTCTTTCCAAATTTTCAGGCACGCCTCTTGCATGACATCCTCTGCATCCTGCCGGTTGCCGAGCATCCGCTCGGCAACCTTCACGCCTCGGTTCAAATGCCTGCCGACAAGTTCGCGATAGGCGCGCATATCCCCCTGCGCGGTTCGCTGCAGCAAATCGTGGTCGAGATCGCGATGAACCAAATGCCTCGTCCTTACAATGCGTTACGCTTCCCTCTTCATCTCAGCCCTTCAAAACATTGAACGCAAACCTTCCTTAAACCTTACGTTCGGATCGGAAAAAATTGCCGCAAGACAGGCAGAATTTGCCGCAATTTTAGCTCGTAAGTTTTTGAAATACAACGCGTTATATGCTTAGGGCGTGTCGATGAGGCGGGATGCAAAACCTCAACCCAAACCCTGAAGGAGTCTTTCCATGACATCCGTTTCCAGCACTAACGCGTCGGCGGCGCAAGTGGCCGCTATGCTCCAGCAACTTGCCGCCGAACGCGCGGCTGCGGCTGCGGCGATAAGCAGCAGCACCGACAGCAGCGCGTCGTCTACCGCTTCGACATCGTCCAGCTCGTCGAACCGTTCATCGACTTCGGCTTTAACCGACGGCACGTCGCTGAGCCAAACGCTGATGACCTATCTGTTCAATCTAAACGCTAGCTCCGGCACTTCTGCGACCGCATCCAGTTCATCGACGGATTCAACCTCGACCACGTCGGCGACTTCGGCGGTGGATCAGGTGTTCAATTCGATCGACGCCAACGGCGATGGGACGATCAGCGAGTCTGAGTTTGAATCGGCGGAAAAATCTTCCGGCCTGTCCACGACTCAAGTCGATTCTCTTTACAGCTCGATCGATTCCAGCGGCACGGGCATCACCGAAAGCGAGTTCGCAAGCGCGGTATCGACAGCAGCCGCTTCGGCACCGCCGCCGCCTCCTCCCCCGCCGCCGCAGGATTCGTCTTCGACTTCAAGCACGGCAAGTTCGATTTCTTCCCTGCTGTCAACAATCAGCAGCGACGTTCAACAGTTGGTCAGCGATCTGGGGTCGAGTGCAAGCACCGCCAGCTCGACTACGTCTTCGACCTCCGACAGCACGTCGAGTTCAAGCGCGGACGAAATCAGTTCCCTGTGGAAAGAGATTGAAGCCGACGTCGAACAGATGATAACCGGCTCAAGCTCGACGGCCAGCACCGACAGCACGACAACCGCGTCGACCGCCAGCGCGACATCGGCGACGGACAGCTCGGCCACAACGGCATCCAGTTCGTCTACCGCCAGCACCGACAGCGCATCGACCGCCAGCGACGCCGCGACCATAATGGCCGATATGGCCACGCTGATGAAAGCGATCGACTCTTATATGAGCTCATCGCTGCAAGGCGGAAACGGCAGGCTTGCAAGCGAGCTATCCGCATCTTCTCTGGCCTAAAACGAAGGGGAGGAAACGACGCCGCCCGCGCTGTTTCCTCCTTTTTTGTTTTGACTCGTTGCAATTTTCGATTTTCGTAGGAGCGGGGTGCCCCCCCCCCCCGTGCCCCCAAAAAACTCCCCGCGGGCACCCCCCCCCACCAAAAAACCCCCCCCACACCCATAACAACAAAATAAAACAAAA